>SFOB01000033.1 GCA_004554075.1 Treponema sp. | reverse complement strand
CGTCAAAGATATAAAATTTGAAAATGGTGAGTTGAAGGAAGCTGCTTAAAACTTATGCCGATTCAAACTTCAATCCACAACAATTGACAATTTCTCTGATTCAGGTTCTATATAAACATTTTTTACAACAGAGATTACACGACAAAGAATATCAAGAGGATAAGCAGAATCTGGATGAGTTACACGCAAGGTACAGCTTCCTGCTTTTACAGGAGTAACTACAGCTTTATTTCCGTTTGCTTCGCACTTTACAGGAATGGATGAAGATCCATCATCAATAATCTGCCAATTAAAAGAAGAATCTGATGATGAAGAACTTCCATTTACAAGAGAAACAGAAATTGTTTTTTCATCATCTTCCATATTCATGGTAAGGATATTATGTGTAGTTGTAATATAACTTACATTTGTAGCATCAGCAAATACATAAATCCCCATGTAATACGGATAACTAGCTTTTGGATGTGTAATTTTAATACGAGCATATCCCGAATCTTTAGCAGTAATTACACAGTACTGTCCCGTAGGTTCAATACTTGCAACAGAAGCATTGTCTATAGTCCATGAATAACCGTCAATATCTGCTGCACTTCCACCATACAAAGAACAGAATACCTTTTCTGTTACCCCAGGAGAGGTTTGAATTATTGTTGTGTTTGAATAAATATAAGGTTCAACAGTTTCTTCATAATTCTCTGCAAAACCTTTAACAGTTACAATACAGGTAGCTTCATAACCATCATAAGAACATTTTAAATTAGTCTGCCCTTCTTTTACACCTGTAATTGAAACGCCCCATGCAGAACTTGTATCAGCTGTGATAATATTACTGTCATAGGACCATGTAAGTTTTACATCTTTTTGAACGTCCGCTGGTTTTATATTTACAGTAATATAAGACATTTCTCCAACAGAAATAGTTAATGCAGGTTTTGCCATAGTCAAACCAGAAATATTAATTCCTGATTCCTCTTCTGAAAAACTAGAGAAGAAACTGCATGATGAAAAAACTGTCAAAATAAAGACAGACATAAACAGAATTACTGTCTTAAAATAATTTTTCTTCATTTTTCACTCCTTGAAGAAAGTTTGGATTTTAAAACCTAATAATTCTGTTCTGCCTAATAATTCAAATGTAGAAAGCGAAACGTTTCGCTCTAAAGCAAGTGCTTCGAATATATTTTTTTTAATTTGTCCTTACATATTTTCTGTTCACCTGATTGACCTGCACTGGAGGAAGTTCCAGCGGCATGTTTGTAATGAATTTAATAATCGTTCCCTGCTTTATTCTTATCGTTGGCTTTATGTCTAATGCACGGTCTACGATTTTATTTCCCAACTTACTTGCCTCGCTATAAACATCACTCATAGAATTCTGCAAGTATTCATTATTTTGTGTTTTTATGTCATTTGATATTTCTGTCTGGATGATTGAGAACATTGCCACAAGCCCAAGAGCTTTCATAGTTTCAAAAGGATGATTTGTTGCAAAACCTTTAGTTCCGCTCATTCCCTGTGCATCAACTCCATTCATATTTCCAAGCTCAATACGGTAACCGTCAGGCCTAATCATAAGATTCCATGCAATCTGAACCCTGTTCTGTCCGTAACTTACTGATGAGTTGTATGTTGCATAAAGTAATGTTCCTTCGGGAATTAAAAGGAAAGAAGAATCATAGCTTGAATAGACATTCTCCGTAACACGTGCAATTACTATGCCTGGATTATCTGTATTTATTGCTGTTATTAATGCTCCTGTAATAATCGTGCCATCCCATAAAGATGAATAAGAAAGATACTGACCCTGTCCTGCATTATTTGTCGAATTACTGAAAAAGTTTTCCTTATTAGTTTGCGACATTTGAGACTGATTTTGGTTTTGCTGGCTATAACTTCCATAAGCTGCCTGACTTGCGTTCTGGCTCTGTTTAAGGATGTTTGCAATATAGTCTTCACGACTCATCTGTTGACCACCATTTGTATTTCCTACCGATGAGGCATAAGTACCACTGCCGTAAAGACCACTCATTGCATTTGCAATTTTTGACTGATTACTCTGTGAGCTTCCTGAATATTCCTGTCCTGCAATTCCTTCAATTTTTCTAATTGAATTTGAATTTCTTGTATCCGGTCTGTCTGATTTATAACTACTGCTACTACTACCACCTGTAACCGCAACAGGAGCAGTCCCAGGTTCAGGCTGCTTAAACTCTTCCGGTAAATTTTTCAAAACATCATCTATATTATCTTTACTTTTATCTTCCGACTGGATATATTCATCGTCATCAACATCATCAGAAAAATCAAAAGGAATATCTTTTTTTGAAATTTCAATATTAGGTATAAATTTTGTTCCAGCTTTATCAAGTTCTGCAGATTCCTTTTTTTTGGATTTTGTTATTTTACTTACAGAAACAATTAACAAAATAATAAGCAAAATAGATGTAAACAGAACGATAAATATATTATTTACATTTAGCTTTTTCGCTTTATTTTCTTCAGGAGGTTCAAATTCAAAATCTTCAGACTGTTCTTCAGAACTTTCCAATAAATCTTCACTTTGATATTCTAATGAAAACTCATCGTCATTTGTATCTTCTTTCATAATTTACCTACTATTGCTTGTTTCTGATTTAGAATCTTCTGCAGATGAATTTTCAGTATTTACAGTTTTTGATTTTTTCTTTTCTACAGTTACTTTCTGCTTGCCAAGTCTTAATGTTATTTTATTGATTAAACGAGGAATTATGAAAACATTTTTCTGCACTGTATAATTTACAATTTCATTCCTTTCATTAAATACAAGAGGGAGCTGTTTATGGAGTACAATATCATCTACAACAATATAAGTTTTGTTACCATCATCATAGACTCTTTGAGGAAGGAACTCCGGCTTCTTAAAACCATATTTCATTTTGTAATCAAAAGAAAGAAATTCAGGATTTGTAACCGTAACAAATTCATTTTCGATGCTTATGCCTTTAGCACTATTTCCGCTTGAAGAACTAGTCCATACGTTTTTCGTTTGTGGATAAGTAAACTTTACCATAGCCATGTGAGTATCTTTATAGGATTTAATTCTAAAATGATAAACACGTCTGTCTGTGATTACGATAAATGAAGAATCAAGACCAGAATAAGCAGGCTTTATAAACAAATGCTGAATATTCTCCCCTGTCATAGGATTTCTAGCAACATTTGCCGTAAGTTCCCATACACTGGCATCTTCAGAAAGTAAAGGATTTCCCATTACAATTTCACCATCTTCAAGAATAATATCAGTCAAATGATAAGGCTGAGCATAAATTTCATATACAAAATTTTCATTGTAGGTGTAATAAAATGTACCGTCTTTATAATGCTCTGGCTTTATCGTTGCCTTTTCTACACTTTTCTTTGCAGCATCAATTCCCTGTACCTTTTTTATCTCTGATTTTTCTTCATTGTATGGCACATAAACAGGTTTTTCGATATACACAACAATCGGTTCTATATCCTGAACTTTCAATTCTTCTTGAACCATATACTCATGAAGTTCTTCCTCATTTTTTTCTTCTTCAGCTTCTAATGAGTTTAAACTGGTATCCCCAACTGATACAGGAATTGATGTTTTTTCTAAATCAACAGTTTTACAACCAGCAAAAAGCAAAACATTTATCATAATTAAAATTAAATTATTTTTTTTCATTTTATTATCCCTTATTTAATGTCTTTAATATCAAAATCTGTTATATAAATACCAAGCGGATTATCTTGAATATCTTCTTCAGTTGGATTCAAAGCCTTTATAGTTATTACTGCCCTCTGGCGAATGTCCTTAATGATTACACCTGTTAGAGTTCTTGTTATAAGTCTATAGTCAACCTGATAAGTGTCTTTTGAAATCTTTAAAGGTTCTGTCTCAAATTCAACTTCTCTAGTATAATCCCCAAAATCTTTGTAAGGATTATCTTCTCGCAATAAAGTCGAATACTTAGAAGCTGATACAGCAGTTAGAAGATGATATGCCTTTTCTATATTCCTTTTTACTACTTCTTTATCACTTGATAAGGATTTATAAATATTTATAAAATCTTTTACCTGATAAGTCATAGCAACTTCTGGAATATTAAAATTTTGAAAGTTTTTTCTTGATACTTCTCCAACATATTGCGCCTGACCAAAATCATTCATTGTTACAATAGCAGGAATTACTTGAGTACGTTTTGTAAGGAAAAATGAAATACCAATAGAAAGGACAGCAATTATAAATATAAGAACTACCAAAGCCAGCTTTAATATGCCATTCTCCTTCATAACCTGACCACAGATCATATCAAAGTGTTGAAGCTGCGGATTAAAAGGAGTTGAATTAGTTCCTTTTGGCGGATAAGATTTTTGCAATTTTATATCTCCTTTTGGGCAGGCAGATATAAATGTTATTATAAAGGAATATTAGTTAGTAGTCAAATATTTACTTTGTATAGATTATAATATTTATTTATCTTCAAAAGATATGTTTATTTTCATTTCCAGAGCTTCGGCCAGACGTTTTAAAACATCCAAAGTAGGATTTGCTTTTCCATTTTCTATTCTGCTTATATCAGCTTGTATAATTCCAGTCTTTTTTGACAGTTCAACTTGAGAAATATTTCGTGCTTTTCTCGCTTCTGCAAAAGAATAATAAATATTTTTAGCGTTCAATTTCGTAGCCATTTTCATTTTTGCTTATACTTTTTTCGGGAAAAGAGATACCAATTTTATTATTTAATTTTTTAACATTTAACGGATTTCCTTTATCGGTTGAATAAATTAATTCATTTTTTCCATTTTCATCCCTGAAATATATTTCTGTCTTGTCAGCCTTTCCAGATTCACAGACAGTCTTTATGTTTTTTGCAAGGTTTTCACAAACTAAATCATGATGAGTTTTGTCTGTCCAGCGAGCTTCATCTGGCATTACTTCTTTCATTTTTTCATAACGTTCCTGACAAGATTTCCAGCTAAGTTCTTTGGTACAAGTTTGAATCATTACTTGAGTTTTATAACCGTTTTCTTTCATTAAAGACAAAGTTTTTATAGGAGTAGCAGGATTACGGAATGTACCTTCAATAACTACATTGTAATGTTCACTAACAGCCTTATTTAAAATTGCTTCCGTCATTTTACCTGCAAATGCAGCTGTACATTTTGGTGAATCTTTACCATATTTTTCTTGAAAAGATTTATAATCTGGATGAAACTTTCTAAAGTCGTCTCCAGAGATGATAATGATGTTATTGAAACAAAGTTGTGTAGCTCTTTTTATAAGACCAGATTTTCCTGCACCAGGTTGTCCACCCAATACATAGCCTCTAGGCAACATAGCAGGTTCAATCTTATCTCCTGTTCCATCAAGAACCATTCGCCATGCAGAATCAAAACTTTTTTTTACGGCTTCATCATCATTCATATTTGTTATAAATCTCCTTTATTTTAGCTGCCATATTCTTAAAGTCAAAAATCTCAGGGGGATTCTTAATCAGTGCTCCATAAAAGCTATGTAACTGCACATTATCAACATTTGAATCAGCTATTACCTCATGCTTTGCAAGGACTGCCATTGCTCCTGTTGTTAATTCCAATAAAACATCCTTTTCCATTAAAGTTGCCATATTTACCTCCGTTTTTAATTATATGTCTAAACATATATAATTGTCAAATAATATTTATCACAATACATTTCGCCTTTACTCCCTGACAATTATACTTTTGTCAGAAACTTGTCGAGCAATTTTTGTTTCATTTCCAGTCTTTCTTATAGTAACATTTTTACCAACAAGATCATCTTTATGCAGTTGCCAGACTGGAACATAAACTCTCTTTTCACCAGTATTGATAATAATTGCATCATTCCAGGCTTCATCTTTATCAAAAGTAATTACTTTTTCAACTTTTCCTCGAACAACCCCACCTGTGTAAAGTTCAAGTCCATCTGGATTCTTTGCATATTCTTCAAGATAAGTATTATAACGTCCAGCTGCTTGTAAAACATCCTTATAGTCATCACTTAATTGCCATACATTCTTTTCTTTATTCATAAATGCAAGTTTTAATTCTGATAAATAGGAAAGACGATTCGCCAATTCCATTGGCAGCTTTTCTTTATTCACTAAACTATTATGAGATGAAGAAATAATTTTTTCATCAAGTTCAGTCCATCGTTTAGCTTTTACAAGATTCTTTCTTGCAACTTCAATCTGCTCTTTTGTGCGTTCACCAATCATCTGAGTTGCAGCGTTTGAACACATCAGTCGCATAAGCTGGATAGTATCTTTATTAAAAAAGACATCTTCACCACTTTTATCCTTACCGTTAATAACAACATGTGCATGACGATGCTCTGTATCATTATGAACCGCTGCTCGCCAGCAAAGTTTATATCCAGTCTGATTTTCAACACGTTTTATAAATGATTCAACTAGAGTTTCAAGCTTTATATCATTGCTTTCAGGGGAGATTATACATTTAAAATTCAAAGGAACTTTGTACTTTTCATATTCTTCTTCACTCATGCCAAATAATTCAGGTTTATCTTCTACAAATTCTTTATTATACTGGGGCATATAATAATTGATGTATTTATCATGACTTTTAATTGAATTGGAATAGGACATTTTAAATGTAACCCTCTGATTCTGCTCAGGAAATTTAAATACACTTCCCCTCTTTCCTCCCCCAGAAAGCTTAGTATAATCATTTTTCTTACTTCTTGTTTTCGAATAAGTTTTCAAAAGTCTGTTCAATGTTTCCAAATCATCACGCACATAAACAGGCTTTTTGAACTTAATTTTATCTTCATCAGAGTATTTATTTTTGTTTGGTTTGTGGGAAAAAATGCCTTTATTCTTTTGCATAATCTTTACCACCTTTTTCCAATTAGTTACTCTCCTTACTTTTCAAGGACCACATTATTTCAAGCCGCTGGTAATGTGTGGCCCAACCAGCATTTTGACGTTAATTTAATCAGCAGACAACCTTCATCGGTCTATCGTCAGCTCACTCCTGCGACTCCGTTTTTGTGGTGTTTATACACAAACGGAAGCGAAACCTGTGTGTAAAGACAACTTCTATTCTGTAGAGGAATTCATTTTAATTTCACGTAATTTATCCAAGGCTTGCCTTGACATTCTTTGTAATTTACGAACATCAAGTTCCGGCACGTTATGAAGGTTGTCGCTCAAACATAATAAGAATCGTCTTTCATTTTTATTAAATGATGAGCGAAAAGCCGATGCAGCCTTGAAAATATTTCTGACAAAGTAGCCTTGATATTTTTCAATCAGAGTGCAGCTTGCAATAGCCGATTTTAGAAAATCTTCAAATGGTCTTCCATTAAGCAGAACTTTATTATAAACAGGTTCATTCATTACTTCCATCTCCTTTTCTTATGTTCCTTTATCTCCATGACAGCCTTTTTCAGATTTTCTTTTGCCTTTTCATAGGACTTTGCTTCAGGTTCTCCAAGAGCCAGTCCTCTGTAGCGATGCCTCCATGCGTTATAAAAAAACATCTTGTCCGCAGCCTCTTTGCCATTTTTGTAAAAAAGCACATCATATTGAGCACGGACGACCTTCTTTTGTAGCCTTGCCAGCTCTGAATTGTAAAATGAATTCTCCTTCCTGCACTCACTTTTTTTTGCCATAATTTATTTCTCCATGTCCTTATGGGAATGTGCTTTTATTTCTTCAACTGAAAGAATATGATTATCACTTAAATCAATGATTTCCTCGTAATGAGTTTTTAGGTCTATGTTTTCATCATTCCATATACTCTGTGAATCACGATATTCAGTAAATTCAACAGTTCCATTATTATGCGAAATAAAATCTTTACAGAAAAAGCTTTGGGAATATTTAATATTCCATATAAAACTGTCTTTGTCTTTTGAAGTGTTAATAAAGTATTTGAAATTATTATTTTTAATTATATTTTCTTGGACATTATAATCATGTTGTATTACTTTAATCGAAGAATAAAAAGAATCTGTAATATCATCAAAGAAAGTTTGTCCAGTTGAAACAATTGAAAGACCAAATCCGCCGAAACCAATTCCTAAAACAATAAATGCATTTGACGGCTTTAATATACCTTTAAAAGCAAATTTTATTAACAAAACACTTGTTATTAAAAAAACAAATATTATTATTATTTTACAAATATTTTTCTTGTGTCGAGAATTATATTCGTTTTTGAAATATGAAAGTTGTTCTTCATATTTTTTTATAAAGCTATCATATTTTTTTACCAATACATTTTTGTGTTTAATAATTTCTTCATTTGTTTTTGTAGCTTCGTATGAAGCAGTGCCTTCTGCAGGCTTAAAAATTATTTTATTGTCCTTCATTTTTATTTTCTCCTAAATCACTATTTCTCGTTCTTATTTCTTTAATACATAAGTAGATCATGAGCATTGTACAGAGAGTACAGATTATGCTGATGACAAAAAATACTGGCAATTTTCTTGCAAGAAAAATGAGCGAACAGAGTGTGAATGTTATAAAATTTAAGATGGAACTTATAAGATACAATAGATAGTCTTTTGTTTTCATTTTATTCCTTCTTCTTATCTAATCTTTTAAACTTTCAAGATATTCAATTGTTGTAGTAGCACTTCCCGGAGTAAAAACTTCAACTCCCGTATTAAATAAACATGAATGTTCTCCGCAGGTACATTCATTGAATATTCCTTTACTATCTAGCCAGTCATTAAGTTTTGATTCGCATGAAATATATTTCATTGCATAATTTTCCCTCTGTTTGAGAAGTGTTTTAATTTGTTTTGGTATTTTCATTTTCTCCCTCCCAATCAGAATAAAAAATCGGTTTGTCACATTCGACAATTTCTCCGTTGTTTGTCTTGCAAAAAACAGCCTTGTATTCCGCTTCCATGTTTCCGCGTTCATCATTATCTTGAACCGTAATAAAAGTTATGTCAAAAAAGTTATTAAGCTTCATAATTTCTGAACCGTCTTCCAGTATTTTAATTTTTTGAAAGGTATAAATACTTTCCTCACATTTTAGGAAAATATAATCTTTTAATTCATCTGAATCCGTTTCCGAGAGAAATTTCAGGACGCACAAAAAATCCCTGAATGCCCAGAGTAAATCACTGTCAAATCCGCCACAAAAGGAAGAACGGAATGTTTCATTGTATCCTGCATCAATCAATCTGTTGTAAATAAATTCTTCTACTTTTTCAAATCTTACTATCTGCTTTTTTCTGTACGGCGTGTAAAAATGTGTTATTAGCCCTATTAAAAGCCAGTAATAGCATCCGTATGGCTCGCAATATGGGCTCATATAGTCTTCATGAAAAAAATACTTCCTGAAGGTTTTCATTATCTTTATGAAATCATAATCTTTAATCATATATATTTATCTCCTCTTTGGAATTGAATTAATCTCTTCCTGCAATATGTTTCATCTTCCCTTGAAATATTAATGATTGAATTTCCTTCTTTCATTCCGCTGACAAGGACAAATTTGCCGTCTTTTGAGAACTGTGCTTTTACTCGTTCAGAGGTACGTTCATCAACCGAAAGCTGCCATGTGCCATCAGCGAAATCTATGTTCAATTCAGTAGAAAATATTAGTTCGGCCGGAACTTTTCTGACAAAATATTTCTTAAGTTCAGGATGCATCAAAATAAACTTTTCATTGTAGGCCGGTATAATGATAGTCGGGTCCCTTGCGAACAGGTTCATCTTTGGCTGTGAAAACATTTCTTCATAGTACATTTGGTCAGTTTTTTCTGCTGCAATCTGTTCTGCTTTTTTTTCTTCAATATTTTTTAAGATTGTAAATATAGTAGCCAAAACAGCAAACGTGACAGGCAAAATCAGTTTTTTCCAGTTTATTTCTTTTGTTCCGGCAGTCTGCCATGCATAAACAAATAATCCTGATACACACAAACAGCTTAAAAACCTTAAAATTTCAATTTTATTCATAATTATTCCTCCTCGAACACAAATTTAATTTTCATTTCAAATTCTCCCTGCCTTGGAATTCATCCAAATGCATTAATTTTTCTTTTCTTTGAGATAATTTTCTAAAATTCCAACCAATTCTGCAGAGCTTCTAATTATAATCACTTACTAAACTCCCTTAATATTATATTCTGAACTTGATCCTGGAATCGTATAAATGTACTTTCCTTGCAATTCAGCAATTCTGGAAATGTTTCTGTTACACAAGATATGATTAAAGCTACAATGTTTGCAGTTTCCTGTTTTCGACTTTTACTCTTATAGACATTTACAGGCTTATCTCCATTTATCCAATAATTTCTAGACAATACTTCAATATTGATATTTTCCATACCTCACCTCTCAATCTCAAGCGAAATGTTTCTCTCAAGGTTTCTTTTCGATACAATTCCGCCTCGTGAACAAAGCTGTCTATTGTACTGATAAACTTCTACCAGTTCTTCTAATTTTTCATTATGATTTATTACCCTGATACAAGGTTTCATCAGGTCATCTAATACTTTTTCGTACTGCTCTTCTGGAACTTCTTCCAAAGGTACAATCACATTATCAAAATCTTTCATTGAAATAACAGATTTTGAATCCAAAATTTTTAAAGCCTTAAATACAGAAAATAAAGCAAGATTTTTTAATTTACTAAGAAGTTGAAGCTTTTTGTTTGAAGCAAATAAAACAAAAAATAAAAAAGGACGACAAACCTCACCATCAATCTCAATTATCAACTCTCTTGTAAAACCTTCAAAATGACTAAAAAATATTGATGTATGATTTACATACATTTTTCTCCAGATTTCTAAAAGCAGATTACAGATAGTTTCAAAATCAGCTTCAGAACATTCACCTAAAGAAATTTTTAATGTATATAGTTTCAGCTCGTTTTGCCTAACAAGTAACTTGATAAGGTTTTTGGTTTTCTTTCTAAAATCTTTCATCATTTTCTTTTTTCCTTTTTCGAGCGAAACGTTTCGCTCTTTTTTGCCATTTCAAGTTTTAACTGTTTCTGCTGATATTTTATAAATCGAGTTACATCTGCTTTTTTACACTGATGTATTGCAAGCGTAGAATAATCAATAAAAACTTTTTTCTTTCCTTGTTTTTTTATAAAAGTAGGTTTCCCACAAATCTTACACGGTATGATTCCAGTTTCTTTTGGGGTTTTATTTTCTCTACAAAAATGCGGCTCTCCTGTTATAAAATCACAAGGAATCCATTTATCATTTTTTGAACGCTTGTAAGTTATTTCAACTCCGCAATATCTGCAATAACTCATCTACCCTCCAATTGAGCGAAACGTTTCGCTTTATCTTAATTCAATATTATTTTTGTCAAAATATGAATATTACTACATATCTAAGAATAATATACCTTTGAAGTTTGTTTATGTCAATATTTTCTTTGTATGTTTTACAATTTTTCTGTTTTTTGAATTATACACAAAAAAACTGTCTACAAAGCATATAATAGTAGAAAAAAAACTCTGTCTACAAACAATACTGACCGTCTACAAGGAATATATAGTAGAAAACGGAAAAGTCTACATTTCTTTATCTTGCCGTAAAGGTCAGTAGAGTATTTTCTTTATTTTCATGACTTTGTTTGGAATACAATATTTAGCTTTTTTTCTGAATATTCTAAGAAAGACAACAATATTCATATAACTATTTCTTACTTGACTTTTATTGCATTTTATACAAAATAAATAATGAACTGCCTGCCCAAAGGAGATTCACAATGTTAATACTCACAGAAAAGTCCTCGGTTGCGAATGACTTTTCCTCTGCTCTGAACTGCCCAAAACAAAAGGGATATTACTCCAATGGCAGCACAGAAATTGCTTATTGTGTCGGTCATCTTTTCCGGCTGCAAGATCCTGATTTTTATGATGAACGATTCAAATCATGGAAAGAGATTCCCTGCATACCTCAAAAATTTTCTTATGCCTTTAACGAGAATACATATTCTCAAAGCAAACTTGTTCTGGAACTGTTGAAAAAACACCGTACTGATAACATTCTCATTGCAACAGATGCCGACCGTGAGGGAGAAATAATTGCACGAGAATGTCTTGAACTATCAGGAATAACTGATTTTTCAAGAATAAAAAGATTCTGGGTTTCACAGGCTCTAACAAAAGAAGTTGTACTAGAAGGAATTAAGAATGCAAAGCCTATAATTGAATACAATACTCTCGGGAGAAATGGTTTTGCAAGGCAACACTCAGACTGGCTCTGCGGAATAAACTTTACAAGATATGTTTCTGTTGCTGCTAATAAAAAACTTTCGATAGGGCGAGTAAAAACTGCATTGCTTTCGGCAATTGAAACCAGATGTTCACAAATAGAAAGTTTTAAAAGTGAGAAATATTATGAATTTTACGCTGATTTTGGAGCGAAACGTTTCGCTCATGAATGCAGAGGTATTTATATTACAGAAGATGATAAAACTCATTTCAAAGATGATTCGCTTTTTGAATCACTAAAATCTGATATTGAAAAAAATGTAACAGTAAAAGACAATAAAACAGAGAGGAAAGAAACACCTGCTCCCCAACTTTACAATCTTAATGCAGTTCAAAAAGATGCCTTTAAAGTTTACGGACTTTCTGCTGATGAAACATTGAACATCATTCAAAAACTTTATGAAGAATATAAATGTGTTTCTTACCCACGAACTCCTTCAAAAGTTATGGGAAGCGGAAATGTTGAACTGGTAAAATCAATTTTTCTAAATTTTGCAAAAACTAATTCTGCTTTTCAGGATGCATTAAAAATCTCTGACATTTCATTAAACAATAAACGCTGTTTCAATGACGCAAAGCTTGAAGCTCATCATGCGTTAATTCCTCTAAAAGAATTGCCTGTAAATGCAAACGAAAAAGAAAAGCAAGTATATAATCTTATTTTAAATCGTTTTCTAACAGCTTTTGCATCATCATATATTTATAACAAGCAGACCGTATTGCTTTCTGTAAATAATCATATATATAAAGTAAGCGGAAATCAAACTATAGATTATGGCTGGAAAAGATTTGTTTCGAGCGAAACGTTTCGCTCTGCGGACAATGAAAATTCAGAAGAAGAAACAGAAAACAATCAGTCTTTAGAAAACATCGACTGGAACAATCTTTTATGTACAGACATTACAATAAAAGAAAAATGGACTAAGCCACCAAAATATTTCAATGAGGCTTCAATTATTTCTTTTATGGAAAATCCAAAAAGTGAAGATGAAGAAAAGGGGAAACTTGTTGGTCTTGGAACACAAGCAACAAGACATACTTTTATTCCTGAACTGATTAAGAACGAGTACATAAAAATTGAAAAGAAAAACATCACGATTACCCAACTTGGAAGAACTGTCATAAATGCAGTCCGAAATTCTTCCATCAAAACCCTTGCGGACATATCAGAAACAACAAAATGGGAACAAGAATTGGATGACAATCCTGAATTATTTGAAACAAACATAAGGAGTTTTGTTTCAAGTGCCGTAAAATTTCAATTTAATATAGAGAAGCTACAAGAAGAAAATCAGATTATTTGTCCGTTATGTAAAAAGCCGCTCAGATTTGGTACTACAAAAAATGGATATAATAACTGGTATTGCTCTGGATATAAAGAAGGCTGTCAGTACAAAATCTGGGAAAATTTAAACGGTACAAAACTTTCAGAAAAAGATATTATTAATCTCTGCAATGGAAAACAGACATCTACAAAAACTTTTATCTCTCAAAAAACAGGCAAGGAATATAAAGCAAAACTTTTTCTTGCTTCAAATGGAGAAATAAATTTTGAATTTGCAAAATAGATAGTAAATTCAAATTTATTCGAATTATTAGGTTTTACCGTAGCGAAACGTTTCGCTCTAATTTTTTATGAAGGATTAGGATATGGAAATCATTCTCACAAAAGGACAAAAATTTCGGAAGAAACTAATTGTATCGTGTATTAAAGGCAAGCTGACAACTAAAGAAGCTGCCGTTCAAATGGGACTGAATATAAGGACTATTCAAAAAAATATTCAGGATTACAAACAGATAGGGGATAAAGTATTTATACATGGGAATACCGGTAAAAAAAGACAAAATGAAGATGTAGAAAAAGACCGTCTTAAAATTATTGATATTTTTACCAATACAAGAATAAACGGTAAAAATCCCTATGAAGACATTACTTATACTTATTTTACCGAATTATTAGAAACAGAGCATAATATAAAAAGAAGTGTAACATGGATAAAATCAATACTAAATTCACTTGGCTATAAAACACCCATAAAACACAAAGTAAGGAATAAAAATGTTCATTTATTAAGGGAGAGAAAAGAACATACTGGTGAACTGATTCAAGCAGATGGAACACCATTTGACTGGTTTAAAAATGGACACAATTATTGTATTCAGGGATTTGTAGATGATGCTACTGGTTATCCTACAGGTCTTTATATGACAAAAAATGAATGTCTTTTAGGTTACGTTGAAGCTTTCAGAACAATGGTATATAGGGATGGAATTCCGGAACAGTTATACCCAGACAAGGCTGGAGTTTTCTTTGTAAACAAAAAAACAAAGGACGGTGAAAAACATCTTACTCAATTTGGGTTAATGATGGAAAATCTCGGTATTGATATGTTTCCTGCTCATAGTCCGCAAGCAAAAGGAAGAATCGAAAGATTCTGGGAAACAATACAGCATAGACTTCCAAACCTTTTTGTGCTTAAAGGAATAGATACAGTAGAAAAAGCTAATGAATTTTTAAGAAATGAATTCTTGGATTTATATCAAAAATGGTTTCCAGTAGAACCAAAATCTAAAGAGACTAAATTTGTAAAAGCAGACATAAATGAAGTTAACAGTATCCTAAAAGCAACATTTCCAGGACACATTGATAAATCTGGAGTTTTTCTTTTAAAAGGCTATAAGTTCTTTTGCCCTGAAATCACCAACCAGAAAATACTTATACACCTTAATGAAAAAGAAGGCTTATGGATTACAGATATTAAAAATACTAAAAAATATTCTGTAAAACTTGTTGAAACAGATACAACAGGATTAATGCCAGAAGTCATGAAAGATTTAATTGACAGAACTTTTCTGAAAAATGCAAAACCAAAGTTCAGGGAAGTTTATATTGATATTGATGAAATTATTTTATCACAAGTCAAACCCAAAAGAACAGCATAAATACAATTTTGTCAATTAACCTATAATTTGAAACTTTCTCATAATTAAGTTAGTTTATAATACAAACTAGCCTGTAAGAACATTTTAAAAAGAAGTTCATTAAAACCTAATTTTACATAAATTTGAATTGTCAATTAACTTATTATTTGATTTTTAATTCAAAATATCAATAATCTTTATAATATTTCTGGGAAATTATAAAAAAAGCAAAAAAAGTGTTACGAAAAATTAAAAAGTTGTTGACAAATTTTTATATAGATATAATTTTTTATTATTTCATCAACTTTTCAAGGAATGCAGTACAGCCTTCCATAATATCATCATAGGTTTGGTCAAAATTTCCTGTATACCAGGGGTCTGCTATGTCGCGGCTTTTACCAGCAAAAGAAAGAAGGCGGACAATTTTATGCTGATCATCGGGATTCCACCAGCGGTTCATGTAATATTCGTTTTCATCATCCATTGCAACCAGATAATCATATTTATCATAATCTGCATTGGTAATCTGGCGGGCAGCACGGCGGGTAAAAGGAATCCCCATTTCACGAAGTTTTGCCCGGGTTCCGTAGTGAATATCGTTTCCGATTTCTTCACGGCTGGTAGCGGCAGATTCAATTAAAAAATCGGCTTCCCTGCCTGCCCGTCTTACCAGTTCCTTCATAACAAACTCTGCCATTGGAGAACGGCATATATTTCCGTGACAGACAAAAAGTATTTTAGTCATTAATCAACCTCGTTTTCCCAGGTCCTATATTAACATTCGGGTTTCTTTTTTATAATCTTCAAAACCAGGTTTACGAGACTGTCTTTTATCTGCCATCGGAATACTTACAAAAAGGAACATAAGGGTATTTACAAGAGCACCTGCTAAAAGATACCAGTAGTTCCAGCCCAGGGCACTTACACTTGCAAGGCCAACACCCCACCACATGAGGATTTCACAGGCATAGTTAGGATGGCGGGCATTCTTCCAGAGACCGGTACGGTTAAAACCACCCGCACCTGAGTTTCTGAATTTATGCATCTGAATGTCTGCAAGCCCCTGAACAATTGCCGCAAGAAGACTCACTGTAATAAAGAGTGCACTGACAAATCCAAATCTTACCCCCTGACTATAAGCAATAACTGCAGGAAGCACACAAAGATAAACTACACAGGTTGGAAAAAGATGAATTCCAAGAAAGTTGATAAGAGGATAAGCACGGCCAGTTTTTTCCTTAAGCATAACATAGCGCCAGTCCTGATACTCAAAGCTCTTAAAGTTATAAGCCCAGTTTGCTGTAAGTCTCACAGCCCAGAAAATAACTGCTATAAAAAGATAAATTGCAACCGGTGAAAGACTTGATTCAACTTCTTTTCCAAAAAATGCAAACATGCCTGTTACAAACTTATTTACACGGATCCAGTTCAAAAAGATAAAAGTAAGGATTACAGCCGGCTGTACGCTCCAGTAAGGGTCATAAACAGAAGCATTACCAAAAATTAAGCTGAAAATAAAAACAAGAACTGTGGCTGCTACATCTGCAATCAGTAATGAAAGCCACAAAGAATAGTCTGCACTAAAAAACCTGAAAGTATAAAATCCGCAGAAAACAGCAAGAACATAAATCAATAAAATAACAGTAAGTGCAACCGGGCGATTTTTAATCATAACTTATTCTCCTAAAAAAAATCCCGGGTCTAGTCCTTCTAAAAACTCAGGAACAACCCGGGAATTAATAACGTATATTAAAGTGTTGCTAATGTACGGTCAATTCTTGCAAGAGCACGATCTTTACCAAGAACAGAAATAGAACCGATAAGAGGAGGAGAAACGCGGCTTCCTGTAACTGCCATACGAACTGGCATCATAAAGTCACCGAGTTTAATTCCAAGCTCTTCTGCCTTAGCCTTTGCAAACTCTTCTGCACCTTCGTGGTCAAGCTCGAATACCTTTGCTACAAATTCCTTTGCAACTTCAAGAACTTCCTTTGTCTTAGCAGCATCAATGCGCTTAGGAATAATCTGATCTGCAGGAGGAACTGCAGGCTCTGTAAACATAAAGTGAACCATTTCTGCAGCTTCTGTAAGGAACTTAAGACGTTCCTGGATAAGTGGCATAAGGCCCATAAGTGTCTTTTCAACATCTTCGCTCGACATATTCATCGATTTGTCTACGCAGTAAGGCTTTCCGTCTTCTCCAAGTGCAACGCCAGAGAACTCAGGACCAACATTTGGTTTTGGCTGTGGGTTTTCAGGGTTGATTTCGAGAAGGGCGTCACCTGTTCCTGTAATGAATGGAAGAGTCCACTTGTAAAGCTCTTCTGTGCTCAACTGGCGGATATAATTTCCGTTGTAATATTCAAGCTTCTTGTAGTCAAATACAGCAGGAGCCTTGTTCAGGTGCTCAAGCTTAAAGGCCTTTGCAAGTTCTTCGAGTGTATAGAACTCTTTTCCTTCTTCGTAAGAACAGCCGAGCATTGCAACGTAGTTTACGATAGCCTGTGGAAGATAACCGCGGGCACGGAATTCATTCAAAGATGTAGAACCGTGGCGCTTAGAAAGTTTCTTTCCGTCTGCACCGTTTACCATTGGAAGGTGACAGAACTCAGGGTGTTCCCAACCGAAAGCGCGGTACATCTGAACGTGGAGTGGAGTTGAAGGAATCCATTCCTGAGCACGCATAACATGGCTGATTTTCATAAAGTGGTCATCAACAATGTTTGCAAGGTGATAGGTTGGGAAGCCGTCACTCTTTAAGAGTACTGGGTCTGGAGAAATATCTTCGTTCTTCCATACGATGTCGCCAAGAAGGTGGTCAGAGAATTTTGTTTCTCCTTCCATTGGAACCTTAAGACGGATTACATAAGGCTTACCTGCATCAAGATTTGCCTTTACTTCTTCTGGAGTAAGGTGACGGCAGTTGCGGTCGTAACCTGGAGCCATCTTGTTTTCTGTCTGAATCTTGCGGATGCGGTCAAGGCGTTCTGCATCACAGAAACAGTAGTAAGCCTCTCCCTTTTCTACGAGTTCATAAGCGTATTTCTTGTAAAGTTCAAAACGTTCACTCTGAACATATGGGCCATATTCACCACCCTTTGAACCGCCTTCGTCCCAGTCAATTCCGAGCCATGCCATTGTATCGTAAAGGTTCTGAACATATTTTTCGTCGTAACGGGTGCGGTCTGTATCTTCCAGACGTAAAATGAATTTTCCGTTTTGAGAACGTGCAAAAAGATAATTAAAAAGCGCAGTGCGAACACCACCAATGTGCTGCATTCCAGTTGGGCTAGGCGCATAACGTACACGAACTTCTTTGTCTGCCATAAAAGACTCCTCATATTATAGAAAATAATGATTGATTATAATGATTTTGAGGAGATGTCTCAATAGATAGGGTGGTTTCGATACGACCTACGGTCTACTCAACCACCGTTAGGCGGCTAGCGCTGGCGGCGGTCGTGAGCCTTGTAGTAAGCAGTTTTATCGTCGTACATTGCTTTATCAGCCCGGCGGAAAACATCTTGTACAGAAGAATCCTTTCCCTTCAGATAGCTTGAAAAGGATTTTCTGTGATTCATATAAATTAATTTATCACTCTCCAATACTATCCGCAAGATAATTATATAGCAGAAATAAGATGTTATACTTAAAAATAACAAGATATTATAGAAAAAACTATACTTATTTCAAAAGTTACCGTATAATATAATAACAGTTTTTATTTTTTTAGGAGAAATTATGAGCTCAAAAACTACATCAAATGGAATAATGGTACCCTGGTATGGATATCTTATGCTTTTCCTGCTATATCTTACTCCATTTGCCTTTATGACCCCAATTAGTCTCTTATCAGGCTTATTTACAACACAGGAGATGGGACTTATCTTTAAGAATCCTATAGTAAATCTTATGGTAGCAGTGGTTGTTATTGCCGGTGCCTTAATGACCTACCGTCTGCGAAGCATAATTGTCAAAGCAGAACTTACCCCGGAAGGAATCAAGAAGTTTAACAAGCAGCTTATCCTTACAGATATGTTAGACATTATTATTCCTGTTTCTTCAATGATTATAATTGGTGAAACAATCACCATCTCCCTGAAAAATTCGGGTATAAAGCTAGCAGCCTTCCAGGGAGGAGATCCGGGATTTTTTATCGTACTCCTCTTCCTTGGTTCTCTCTTTGATGTAAGCCTTTTCTTCTATATTCTTCATATCAGAATTATTGAACCAAAGCTTTATATGATTCCTTTTAATAATAAGGAAATTCCTCTTAATATTGTGCAGAGAAACGTACTCACACTTACTTTCGCACTTCTTGGTGTAATCTTCCTTACAATGATTTGTATTACTCCTGCAAATCTTGCTGCAGGTGCACATGTTGTATACAAGAGAATTTCTCCTATTTTGATTTATAGTGTAGTTTACTTCGCAATTGCAGTTTTATTGCTTACAGCAGATATTATTAATGCACTTAAGCAGATTGGAGGCCTTACTGCAGCCCTTTCTCAAAAGGACTACACTGTTGCAGATTGCCGTCCTATGCACCGAAGTGAGCTTGGTATTATTATTCAGGGTATTAATGCATTTAAGAATCAGGCCGCTGATATTCTTCGTGATATTGATGTTTCTACTAAGAAAACTTCAACCCAGTCTGATGACCTTGTTCACAACATGGATCTTACAAAAGACAACGTTGCAAACATTGTAGAATCCCTTTCAACTATGAAAGAAGAAATTGAAAATCAGTCTGCCGGTGTAGAAGAATCTAACTCTTCTATTGAGCAGATTATGGGTAACATCCGCGCCCTCAACTCTTCTATTGAAGCACAGGCTGCCGGTGTAACACAGTCTTCTGCCGCTGTAGAAGAAATGGTTGCAAATATTCAGAGCGTTACTCAGATTCTTGAAAAGAACAATCAGGTTGTAAATGCACTTACAACTGCCGCAGATAAAGGTCAGCAGCAGGTAAAAGCTGCCGTTAAAACAGCAGAAGGCGTATTGCAGCAGTCTGAAGGCATCTTACAGGCTTCCAGCATCATTCAGAGCATTGCAAGCCGTACAAACCTTCTCGCTATGAACGCCGCAATTGAGTCTGCTCACGCTGGTGAGGCCGGAAAGGGATTTGCTGTAGTTGCCGAAGAAATCCGTAAACTTGCTGAACAGTCTGGTGAACAGAGTAAGTCTATCGACGAAAACCTTCGTTCTCTTTCAGAAGCAATCGGCGGTATTTCTACAGATATTAACCTTGTACAGAATGCATTCTCAGATATTTACGAACTTTCTCAAAAGGTTCGCGAGCAGGAAACTGTAATTGCTAACGCAATGGAAGAACAGAACTCTGGTAACCAGCAGGTTCTCGAAGCTATGCACGAAATCAGTGATTCTACTGCGGAAGTAAAGAATGGTTCACAGGAAATGCTTGTTGGTGGTGAACAGATTCTTAAGGAAATGAGAAACCTTTCTGAAGTAACTCGTGTTATTTCTGAAAACATGTCTCAGATTAATGAGTTCTCTCAGCAGATTTCTGATGCCGTAACTGTTACAACAGCTTCTACAAACAGCACTCAGGAAAATCTCCAGGGACTTATGAAAGATCTGAACTCTTTCAAACTTAATTAAAGCCTAAAATCGAAGAACCGTTAAAAAATGGGCTGCGACAGCGGGCCATTTTAGGTTCATCGAGAGAATGGCTCAGAGGCAAGCTGTGCTTGCCGACTGTTTATAATACACAAAAACACGGCTTTCCGCCGTGTTTTTTTTTGTCTTTTATGCTATAATTGAAAGTCCGGGAGACATTAAAAAATGGCAGATTACCACGAATTTCCGGCAGCCCCAGAGGGCACGCCTGTAGCAAACTTTGTACACCTTCACGTACACTCAGACTATTCTCTTTTGGACTCTTGTGCCACTCTGGATAAGCTTGTTGCAAAAGCAAAGGCTCTTAACATGCCAGCCCTTGCCCTCACCGACCACGGAAACATGTTCGGTGCCCTCAACTTTGAAAAACTCTGCCATGTTAACGGAATCAACCCGATTGTTGGAGAAGAGTTCTACGTTGCCTACGGAAGCCACTACGAAAAAGAAGATGTTCCCTACAGCCACAAAGGCGAAGAAGGCGACCGTAAAGCCCACTACTTCCACCTTATTCTCCTCTGCGAAAATCAGAAAGGCTACGAAAACATGTGCTGGCTTTCCAGCCGCGCCTTCTGTGACGAAAATGCCCTTTACTACGGTAAGCCACGTATAGACTTTGAACTGCTTGAACAGTATCACGAAGGAATTATCTGCTGTTCTGCCTGTATTCAGGGAGAGCTTCCTCAGATGCTGCTTGCCGGCATGGACAAAGAAGCAGAAGAACTGGCACTTAAGTATAAAAATCTTTTTGGACCAGACCATTATTACATTGAACTTCAAGACCACGGAATTCCAGAGCAGAAGGTAGTAGCAGAAAAGCTGATTGCCCTGGCTCACAAGCTGGATATTCCGCTGGTAGTTACAAACGATATTCACTATGTAGAAAAAGAAGACGCAATTGCACAGGATGCCCTCCGCTGTATCGGCTTTAAAAATCAGCTGCATGAAAAGCATGCAAAAATGGGCGGCGACATGGACCTTGATAACTGGTACTTCAAAACCGAAGAGGAAATGAGAGCCCTCTTCCCTCAGTGCCCGGAAGCCTACGACAACACAATTAAGATTGCCAACATGTGTAATCTTACAATCAAACAGTACTCAACTCCTGAGCTTAAGGAATGTCTGCCACGATTTGAGCTCCCTGCAGAGTTCCGTACCCATGGAGACGACTATCAGAGCGACCAGAATGATTATGTAAAATATCTTGTAGAAGAAGGCTTGAAAAAGCGCTACAAGGAAATTACCCCGGAAATCCGCGAACGTGCCGACTACGAAATGAACACCATCTTTACAATGGGATTCTCCGGCTACTTCCTTATCGTATGGGAGTTCATCAACTGGTCTAAATCAACTTATGACAATGTAAACAAAAGGCCAAAGCCATATATCCCGATTGGTCCGGGACGAGGTTCGGGTGCGGGTTCTCTTGTAGCCTACGCCATGACCATTACAGATATCGACCCATTCAGATATGGTTTGATTTTTGAGCGATTCTTAAACCCTGAACGTGTATCCATGCCGGATTTCGACGTTGATATGGACTTCGACTATCGCCAGGATATCATCCAGCATACCCGAGACCTTTACGGTGACGCCAACGTAGGACACATTGTAACCTTTGGTACCCTTAAGCCAAAGAACTGTATTGCCGACGTAGGCCGAATTCTCAACATTCCGCTCAGTGAAGTAAACGAGCTCAAAAAATGCATCCCGGATAATCCTAAGGCTAAACTCAAGGATGCCTTCTCAGAGCCAACAGAAAAAATGCCTGATGGCGGTCAGCTTATTAAATACAAGGATGACCCGCGCTATCAGGAGCTTTTTGACCTTGCCTTCCGCCTTGAAGGTGTAAAAAGAAACACAGGTCTTCACGCATCGGGAATGGTAATTGGTCTTACCCCGCTTCCAGACTGGGCTCCGGTTTTCAAGGATCCTAAAACTGGTGAAGTTGGTGTACAGTACACAATGGATATTATTGAACCTTGTGGACTCGTAAAGTTCGACTATCTTGGACTAAAAACCCTCTCGCTTATCCGCTATGCAGAGGCAATCATCAATAAACACCGCCCGGCAGGAACTCCGGAGTTCATTACAGCAAACGTAAGTGAAACTGACGAAGCAACCTTTGACCTGTTTGACCGCGGAGACTCTGTTGCCGTATTCCAGTTTGAATCTCCTGGTATGCAGAAAATTCTTCGCGAATGTAAACCACGCTGCATAGAAGAGCTGGTTGCCTTGAACGCCCTTTTCCGTCCGGGTCCACTGGCTTATATTCCAAAATATATTGAAGGAAAATGGCATCCGGAAAAAATTGAATACCCGGACCCTGCGCTTAAAGACCTGCTTAAAGAAACCTACGGTATCATGGTTTATCAGGAACAGGTTATGAAGGTAGCCCAGATTATTTCGGGCTTCTCGCTTGGTGGTGCCGATATGCTCCGCCGTGCCATGGGTAAGAAAAAACTCGACGTTCTTATGAAAAAGAAGGAAGAGTTTATTGCAGGTGCCGTAAAGAACGGACACACAGAAGAGCACGCCGGCGATATTTTTGAAATCATGATTCCATTCGCGGGCTACGGATTTAACAAGTCTCATGCTGCAGCCTACTCGGTTCTTGCATACCGTACAGGCTGGCTCAAGGCCCACTACCCTGCCGAGTTCATGGCAGCAAACCTTACAAACGAAATTACCTCTACAGACGGCCTTCCTTTCTATATTGAAGAAGCCCGAAAAATGGGTGTTCCTGTAGATGCCCCGGACGTAAACCGTTCCGATATCATATTCGACGTTGTAGACGGCAGAATTGTCTTTGGTCTTAAGGGAATCAAAGGAATGGGAGAAGCCGCCGCAGCCGCAATTGTAAAAGAACGCGAAACAAACGGTCCATACAAGAGTTTTATGGACTTTATTATGCGCGTGTGTGGTCTTGTAGAAAAAGACGAAGACGGCCGCGAAAAAACACTTGTAAACAAAAAGGCTATAGAAGTCCTCATTAAGACTGGAGCTTTTGATCATCTTAAAGAAAAAGACGGATCTACTCTTAACCGCCCGACCCTTCTTGCAAATATGGAAGGTGTTCTTGATTATGTTTCTTCATATCTTGAAGATCAGAAAAAAGGCCAGGGAGATTTGTTCGGCGACCTTGAAGAGGAAGAAAAAAACTTCTCTGATTATCAGTTTAAGAAAATTCCAGATATTCCAAATATGGAACAGCTCAACATGGAAAAAGAGTGCATAGGCTGTTACGTAAGCGGACACCCTCTGGACTCTTATAGAAAGGCAATTGAACACGCAGTAACCGTAAGAGCCGGTAACATCAACCGCATTGCAGAAGAAAGCAAGGCAGAAAAAGCAGCCCTGGAAGCAAGCGGTGCAAGACCATGGCAGATGCGTGACGCAGGAAAGTCTTATATAGCCCTTGGAATGCTCAGCGGAATACATCAGATAACAACTAAAAAAGGCGCTCAGATGGCCTTTGCAAAGCTTAATGATATGGACGGCCAGATAGACCTCACCTTCTTCCCTAAAACCTGGGAAACCATGCGGGGCCAGATAGAAGACGGCAGCGTTTATGCCTTCCGTGGTAAAGTAGACGGCAGCCGCGACACTCCATCTTTGATAGTTGATGCCATTGAAGATGTAGAGCAGATGGAAACTCATGCCGCACAGTCTGTGCACATAAAACTAGACTCAAATTTCAATTCTGAAATATCAATTTCGCAATTAAGAGATTTTTTATTTGATAAAATGGGTAAATGTTCAGTATATTTTCATATAGACACAGGAAATAATCCTTATGTCGTAAAAGCAAACGACCAGATTTCCGTAAGTGCCGACGAGCAAACCCTGAAGGCGCTGAGAGACATCAACTTTGTACGAGAGGTCTGGACGGAGTAGGCTACAATCGAAAATCCGTTAAAAATCGGGCTGCGGCAGCGGGCCGATTTAGGATTATCGCTCGTTCCGCCTCAGAGGCAAGCTGTGCTTGCCGACTTTCGATAATTTCAGGAGGTATCTTCTTATGATACAGACAGCTTTATCTATTCTTGCGGGAGTTTTAACGCTTTATACACTTTTGTGCTTTATCTATATCCTTATGTCCTGGTTCCCGGGCGCAAAGTTCACAAAGTTCGGACATTTTATGACCACCATCTGTGAACCTTATATGGGCCTCTTCAGAAAAATGAGCTTTCTGCGTATCGGTAATATAGATTTTTCCCCAATCGTTTCTCTTGGAATCCTTTCCCTTGCTTCTGCAATTCTTGCAGGCATCCAGCGTACAGGAAGAATCTTCTTTGGAGGCATTCTTGGAACAATTCTGAGTTCTCTCTGGAGCATAACCTCTTCTATCATTGGCATTTTTACCCTTTTGATTTTTATCCGCTGGATTGTACTCCTCATCAATAAAGGCAGAACATCTTATGAATCAGGCTGGAATCAGGTTGATATGATTCTCAACAAAATGACCTACAAAATTGCAGGCACCTTCTCTAAAAAGAGCATGAGCTATCAGACTTCCCTTTTGATGTCCTGGATAATTCTCCTGGTTGCCCTTGGAGTAGGCCACTTCCTTATTCTGATTCTTGTAAATCTCTGTTACAGAATGCCTTTCTAATTTACTACGGGGCAAGTCTTGAAGGTTTGTGATATCAAAACGCCGGTTTCTTCAATTTCTGGAATCGGCCCCCAGCTCACTAAAGCGCTGGCAAAAGTAAATGTTTTCACAGTCGGAGACCTGCTCCTCTATTTCCCTCGGGACTACGAAGACAGAACCCGCAAAGTCACATTCCGGGAACAGGCTTCAAATTACGGCAAAGTACACACTGTAGCCCAGGTCATAGCCCACGAATGGTTCGGCTATGGCAAAATGAAAACCCTGAAAATCATAGTAAACGACGGTACAGGCAGCGCAGAACTCATCTGCTTTAACCGTGCCTTTCTGGAAAAGAGTCTGATACCGGGAACAATAATAACCGTAACCGGTAAATTCGAAGTAAAATACGGAAAGCTGCAGAGCACAGCCTTTGAAGTTGTAAAACATGAGGATGAAGGTGCCCTGAGCGACGAGGTTGCTGAGCGGAGTCGAAGTAACCTCTCTGTAGATTTATCTTCCATCCCTCCAAAAGAAAGCGGCATAATTCCAGTTTATCCCCTCACAGAAGGCCTTACCCAGAAGGCTGTAACAAAGGCCGTTGGTCAGGCTTTGCAGCAGTATGCGCTTGGCATAGAAGATGAAATTCCTTCTGAACTTATCTCTCAACGCGGTCTTATGCAAAAGAAAGACGCAATCCGCCTTATTCATCGCCCTTCAGAAATGTCACAAGCAGCGGCCGCCCGCCGTACACTTGTTTACGAAGAACTCTTTCATTTTCAGTCGGTGCTTGCAAAGCGTATTTATGACAGAAAAGGAAAAGGCGGATTTACGGCTCCCTTCGACTCCGCTCAGGGACCGCTCAACAAGCAAAGTGTTGACGATTCCACCTTTGCCGACAGTCTTTCCCCTCTGCAACTGGATTTCTTTAATTCCCTGCCCTTCCCCCTCACAGAAGACCAGCGCAAGGCAATCTATGAAATGGATGCAGAAATAGACCGCAGCTACACAGAACGCGAGCGCGTTCTGAATCAGCTGGATCGTGGTCTGCCGCCGCCAACTACCCCAACCTTTACAATGGCCCGCCTTTTGCAGGGTGATGTAGGTTCCGGAAAAACTCTGGTTTCTCTTTTCCTCTGCCTGCGTATAATCAGCTGGAAGGGACAGTGTGCCTTTATGGCACCTACAGAAATCCTTGCCCGCCAGCATGCAGAAACCACAGCCCGTCTTTTGGCACCGCTTGGAGTGCGCACAGCCTTTCTCACAGGAAACTTAAAGGCAAAGGGCCGTAATCAGCTTTTGAAGGCCCTTAAAGAAGGTGAAATTGATATTGTAGTTGGTACTCATGCCCTATTTTCTGCAAACGTAGAATACAAAGACATGGAACTTGCAGTAATTGATGAGCAGCACCGCTTTGGAGTTTTGCAGCGTCAGGCTATTGTAGAAAAAGGAAGACAGACCGTCGGCGGCTATACTTTTGAACCAAACCTCCTTATGATGAGCGCAACTCCTATTCCCCAGAGCCTTGCCCTCACCGTCTTTGGAGATCTGGATATTTCTACCATTCACACAATGCCAGCCGGCCGCAAGCCGATTACTACCTACCTTGTAAAAGAAGGAAACGAAATTAATGCCTACGAAGCTGTCCGCAAGGAACTTGCAAAAGGCCATCAGGCCTATTTTGTTTACCCTGCAATAGACAGCGATGAAAATATCAAATCTGCGGAAAGGGCCTTCGCACACCTGCGGGATCATATTTATCCGCAATATAAATGCGCCCTGGTCCATAGTAAAGTTGATGAAGAAGAACAGGTTCGCCTTCTCCACGACTTCCGCGATGGCACAATTCAGGTGCTTGCCGCAACCACAGTTATAGAAGTTGGAGTTGATGTTCCTAACGCAACCTGCATGGTAATAGAAGGAGCAGACCGTTTTGGAATGGCCCAGCTGCACCAGCTTCGTGGCCGTGTAGGCCGAGGCAGCGACCAGTCTTTCTGCTTTTTGATTTACAGCAAAGATATTACAGAAACAGGCATAGAAAGAATGAAGGCTCTGCGCCAGAGCACAGACGGCTTTTTCATTGCAGAGCAGGACCTCAAAACCCGCGGCCCTGGTGAACTCAACGGAACAGTACAGGCCGGCGAACTTGGCTTCCATATAGCAGACCTTTCGCGAGACATGGAAATCATGCAGCAGGCCCGCACAGACGCCATCGCGACAGTCATGTCATCCTCGGGCTTGCTCTAGTTGTCATCCTCGGGCTTGACCCGGGGATCTGCGTCAAAATAACACAAAATACCCCGTTTACAAAAGCACCGTGTCAAAATGACACGATTTTTACCCCTTCATTGCCCACTGTGTCGAATTCGTCCATTTTTGGGTCAAAATCAGCCTGTTTTTAACGAATTTTCACGAATTTTCTTCTTTTTTTCTTGACGATTTCACTTGGCACAATACTTGCTATTTATATTATGTATAAGGAGATTATGCCATGACACGCGATGAAAACATTCTTGCTATGTATCTTAAAGAAATCAACAAAGTCCCTATGATTTCACACGAAGAAGAAGTTGAGCTTGCTCAGAAGGCTCAGGCTGGCGATAAAGCCGCTAAAGATAAGCTTGTTAATGCTAATCTCCGCTTTGTAGTAAATGTTGCAAAGAAATACCAGAATCACGGACTGGACCTTACAGACCTCATCAGCGAGGGAAATCTTGGTCTTCTTACAGCCGTAGAAAAGTTCGACGTAACAAAGGGCTACCACTTCATCTCTTACGCAGTATGGTGGATCCGCCAGAGCATTCTCAAGGCAATCTGCGAAAAGAGCCGCGCTATCCGCCTGCCTCTTAACCGCGCCAACGAGCTTGTTCAGATTGAACACGCACGCAAGATTGTCGGAACAAAGAAAACTGAACAGCAGGAATACGAAGAAATTGGTGCTATGCTCAACATGGAGCCTGCACATGTTCGTGATATGATTAACATCAGCCGCGAAATGATTAGTCTGGATGCAGAAACAAACGACACAGACAACGGCCACTCAAAGGTTTCAGACTTCTTCGAAGACAACGCCTACGACCGACCGGAAGAAAAGGCTATCGAAAAGTCTATGCACGAAGAAATCGACAATGTTATCGATACCCTCCGTCCAAACGAAGCCCGCGTAATCCGCATGCGCTACGGCCTCAACGGAGCAAAGCCAATGTCTCTCAAAGAAGTCGGCGAAGAATGCGAACTCACAAAAGAACGCATCCGCCAGATTGAAAAGCATGCCATCATAAGACTGCAGCACCCAACACGTGCAAGAAGGCTTGAAGCATACGTTGCTTAGAAAAGTCGCTCGCATAGCTCGCTCTGAGCCATTCTTGAGGAAGAAACTAAAACCTTGTTCTGCCGAACAAGGTTTTTTAACGTTTCTACAATTTTAGGCTTGTTTGCCAAGGCCTTTTCTGATTCCACATATTTTTTATACGCCCCGAAACTTCCACCATCTTCACGGAAGTTCTCAAAAGTGATATTATGTTCTCACATTTACGTTATAGAAGGTAAAGCTAAAAAATTGCTTTCGCAATTTTTTTAACGCTTTGCTATTTATCACCGGCCGCCTACCGGGCGGCCTTACTCAGGAGGGTACATTTATGGTACCAGTATTAATTAAAGATTTACTGTCTTCTAAGCCAGAGGGGCAGAAGGTAACAGTATGTGGTTGGGTCCGCACAGTTCGCGACTCAAAGGGTCTTGTTTTTATTCAGGTGAACGATGGATCATGTTTCGCTAATATCCAGCTCACTTTTGACCGCAATAATCCTTCTAATAATGCAAATGTAAATGAAATCGAAGCTGAACTCAAAAAGCTCAACACTGGAGCAAGTCTCCGCGCTGAGGGTATTCTCATTGAGTCTCCTGCAAGCGGACAGGCTGTAGAAGTAACTCTCGAAAGCCTCAAATGTCTTGGCGAAGCAAATCCGGATGAATATCCTTTGCAGAAGAACAAGATGTCTATGGAATACCTGCGTGACGTTGCTCACCTTCGTGCTCGTACAAACACTTTTGGTGCAGTTTACCGCGTACGCAACCAGATGGCATTTGCAGTTCACAGCTTCTTCCAGGAGCGCGGCTTCCAGTACATCAACGCACCGGAAATCACCTGCTCTGACTGTGAAGGTGCCGGCGAAATGTTCCAGGTAACAACTCTCAGCATGGAAAAGATTGCAGAGATGGCTGTAAAAGCTGGTAACGGCGGAATGAAACCTGAAGACGCTTATAAGATTGTAGACTACAAAAAAGACTTCTTTGGAAAGAAGGCATCTCTTACTGTATCAGGACAGCTGGAAGCAGAAACTCTTGCTACAGCCCTGAGCCGTGTTTACACCTTTGGACCTACTTTCCGTGCAGAAAACTCTAACACTCCACGTCACCTTGCTGAGTTCTGGATGATTGAACCAGAAATGGCTTTCTTCGATCTCAACGACGACATGGATATTCAGGAAGACTTTGTAAAATATCTTTTGAACTGGGCTTTGACAAAGTGCCGCAGCGATCTGGAATTCTTTGACAAGAGAATCCAGCCAGGCCTTATTGAAAGTCTTGAAAAGGTTGCTAAGGCTAAGTTCACAAGAATCAGTTATACACAGGCAATTGAAGACCTTGAAAAAGCAGCTGCTAATGGTGCTAAGTTTGAGTTCAAGCCTTACTGGGGCTGCGACATTGCAACAGAGCACGAACGCTATCTTACAGAAAAGATTTACAACGGCCCTGTTATGGTTTTCAACTATCCAAAGGAAATCAAGTCTTTCTATATGAAGCAGAATGACGACGGCAAGACTGTAAAGGCTGTAGACGTTCTCGTTCCTGGAATCGGCGAGCTTATCGGTGGTTCTGAACGCGAAGAAAGCTACGACAAGCTTCTTGCTGCCTGCAAAGAGCGCAACATGGATATGTCAAACTACGAATGGTATCTCGACCTTCGCCGCTTTGGTTCAGTTCCACACTCAGGCTTCGGCTTGGGCTTTGAACGCCTCATGCGCTACGTAACAGGTATGGAAAACATCCGCGATGTTATTCCTTACCCTCGCGCTCCAAAACTGGCAGACTTCTAATACATGCAAAACCGGATTTCATTACGAAATCCGGTTTTTTATTTTCCTATTCCCAAAAAGCCTTCAAGGTTTTATTATATAATTATGTTCACTCTCAAGGCTTACTTAAAGAAAAAATTCTCCCGCTTTGGTCAGATGCTTTATCTGACGCTTTCGAACTTTACGAAAAATGCTTTGTGGGAGAGCGCTTCTTCCTGTGCCTTTGGTTTTATTTTTTCCTTCATTCCGGTTACCATGATTATTTTTACAGTTCTCGTGGGAATCTTGAGAATCTACCCGAACATCTATAACTTTATAATCAGCTTTACCTCACAATTTGATTCGATTGTAAAAATCACTCCTGTCCTTGATAAAATGCTGCAAATCCGCTCTATCAGTTCCTTTAATATTTTTCTTGCTGTGTGGATTATCTGGATGGCCCGCAAACTTTTTAATTCCATCATAAGTGCCTTAAACAAAATCTTCCGCTCGGTTTCCCGCCGCAAGTCCTGGTTTAATCAGATTCTTACTTTTATCATTGAATTTGCCATCACCCTGATTATTGCAGTTGTTCTTATTTCCGCCTTTATTTTTTCGCAGATTCTTTCACTGCCATTTTTCCAGACTCTTCTGGACCTCTTCCCTCTTCTTGAAAAGCAGAGCTCTGCAAATCTTGGAAAATTTGTTTTATACTTTATTCTTTTTATAAGCACCGTAATTGCTTACCGTATAATTCCGGGAACTAAGCCCCTGCTCCGCCGCTGCCTCTTTTATGCAGCCCTGAGCACCATAGCTTTCTTTATTGTTTCCTGCTTCCTTAACATGTTTATGAACGTTACAAACTACAATGCTGTTTACGGTACAATCAGTTCTCTTGTAGTTTTGATGATGAAGGTATACCTCTTTTTTACTATCTTCCTCTTCTGTGCACAAATGATTTATGTTTCCCAGTTTTTTGATACTCTGCTGCGTTCTGAAATCTATCAGCTTCCGCCTTACGGCACTAAGGGAATCGGAGCCTACCTGCGACGCTTTCTCTTCATCAACCCTTCAGAAATCCAGACTCCACAGAATACAGTAAAGCTTCAGATTGGTGATGTTCTATACAGAAAAGATGATAAGGTAACCCGCGTCTACTATCTTAAAAGCGGCGCTCTCTCAGAAGCTTCCGACAAGGGCTTTACCCTTCGCTCTCAGGGCTGCTTCCTTGGCGACGTGCAATGCATCTTGAATCAGACTTACCAGGCAGAAACTCAGGCCCTTGCAGAATGCGAGCTGATTGCATTTACGGACGAAGAGTTTATGCAGATTATTGAAAAAAGCCATCACGCTGCCCGTAAAGCTATTTCTAAAATCTCAGAGTACACTGCAACGGCATATAATGATGATTAAAAAAATCGAGGCGCCACGGATGGCGCCTTTGTGTATCTATAACAGTCGGCAGGCACAGCCTGCCTCTGAGCCGGAACGATAATTTACGAGGCGACAGGAGGTCGCCATTGTAGAGATGTCTGGAAACTTCGAGTTTTGCGTAGCAAAACTCGCTAAATCAATTTTGCATGGATGCAAAATTGATTTATTCCCATCCAAAAGTTGCCGGCGGCTTGTTGGTTGCATCAAAATACAATGCATCAACAAACGGAAGCTCGGCAATTTTGTGAACAATTGTTTTAAGCAAATCTTCCGGCAGCATTGCAAATCTTGCTGTCATTACATCCTCTGAAATTACCGGGCGCAGAACAAAGCTTGCGTGGTCGACGCTGCTGGCGTATGGCAGGTCGATTGTGAGGTGCTGGAAGATTTTGTCGTACCAGCCGCTCTTGTGGAGCTCTGTGAGTACGATGTTGTCTACCTCGCGAAGCTGATCTAAGCGGCGGCGGTCACAGTAGCCTTCCTGAATCTTAAGTTCGCTGTCTGCAATGCCTGGGCGCTGGAAAAGTTTAATGCAGGTGCGGTTGATATATTTTGCAGCATTTGTAATTGTAGAAGAACATTCTTCGATTTTTTCGCGCTTTCCAGGGAAGTGGTAAAAACCGTCTCCCTCATCAGCAAAAGTAAGCAGGGCTGGGAAGCGGTAAGTTCTGAAGTCTCCCTGAACACCAACTGAGCGGACAGGAAGTACGCTGCGTTTAAGGCTTGCACTGCAGTTTTCACAGAACATATCAAGTTTAATTTTATCAAGTTCTTTCTGTGCGAGTGGAAGCTCTTCTTCATTCTTTGCATCAGGCTTACCGTCATTACAAAGCACGTTGATAGAAAGTCCAGGCCCCGGGAAAGGATGTCGCATAACAAGTTCATCTGAAAGGCCAAGCTTCTTACCGATTGCACGAACTTCGTCTTTGTAAAGGTCGCGGATAGGTTCGATAATCAGGCCTTTTGCAATAAGTTCCTGAATTCCCGCAACGCGGTTATGGTGAGTTTTGATTGTATGAGAGTTCTTTGTTCCACCCGATTCAATAATATCCGGATAGAGAGTTCCCTGTGCAAGCAGCCATGAGTCATCAAGATTCTGTCGGGCAGTTACTTCGTTACGAACGGTGATAAAGTTTTCACCAACTGCCATACGTTTTTTCTGTGGATCTGTAAGACCGGCAATTGCCTTGAGGAAGCTTTCGCTAGCATCTTCTACAATAAAGTTAGTAAAGCCGAACTTGCGGCTGGTATCCTTGCCCTCCTCGTAAGGAATCTGCAGATAGAGAAAGACCTTCTGATAAATCTCCTTTATATAATCTATTGGCGGAAAGGTAATGCGGTAAATCTG
>SFOB01000121.1 GCA_004554075.1 Treponema sp. | reverse complement strand
AGAGCTGGAAGAAACTGCCTGTTATTCCGGAACAATTTCACTATCATGTTTCGCCTGAATTAAAAGATGCTGCAAGGATTGTTGTCGGCCTTTTAAAGAATCATAAAAATGATGAAATTCTGATTGCGACTGATGCCGACAGGGAAGGGGAAATAATCGCCAGGGAATGTCTTAAAGCAGCCGGGATTTTGGATATTTCAAGAATCAGAAGATTCTGGGTTTCGCAGGCTCTGACACCAGTTGTAATTAAAGATGGAATATCAAAAGCTAAAGCTTTAGGTAATTATGACCTGCTTTCGGAACAGGGCTTTGCTCGTCAGCATTCCGACTGGCTCGTGGGAATCAATGGAACCAGATTCATTACTAATAAGTCTGGTACGTTATTTCCGGTAGGACGGGTACAGACGGCTGTTTTATCTGCAATTTCTGAACGCTGTCTGGCAATAAAAAACTTTGTGCCAGAAAAATATTACGAGATTTTCGGAGAGTTCAATCCGCCAAATGGCGCAAAAATCAAAGGCGTTTATGTAGATTCTGCTGGAAATAAGAAGTTAAAAGACACGTCTTTAGCTATTGAACTTGAGTGTTTCATTAATTCTCCTGCAAAATGCCTTGAAGTAAAGTCTGAAAAGAAAGAAATTCTTCCGCCTCAGCTTTACAGTCTCAATGATTTACAGAAGGATGCCTTCCGGTATTTCAATTATTCAGCAGAAAAGACATTAAAACTGGTCCAGAAACTCTACGAAGATTACAAGTGCGTTTCTTACCCGAGAACGCCTTCAAAAGTTATGGGAAGTCAGAACGTGCAGCTCTGTAATGATTTATACCAGAAATTCCTGACTCAATACCTGGAATACTTTGTTCTTCATCCGTTTTATAAGATTGATGCTTCAAACAAGAGGATTTTCAATGATTCCAAACTTGAAGCCCACCATGCAATTATTCCGCTCGAAAAACTGCCTGTCGGGGCTTCCGGAGATGAAGAAAACATATACAACCTGATTCTAGAACGATTTATGCTTGTTTTTGCACCTGTTCATGTGTACGAAAAGCAGACAGTGATGCTGGGTGTCGGTAATTATCAGTTCAAAGTGGAAGGGCGTAAGGTTTTAGACGAAGGTTGGCAGAGATTCCGCAGATTTACACGTCTTCTTAAGGAAAAAGATGAGGATAAGGAAGAAGTTCAGATTCTGGACTCTATCGATTGGAATAACCTGACGCTGGGTTCTGTAGAACCTGTTCAGAAGACTACAAAGCCTCCGAAACATTTTAATGAAGCTTCGATTCTTGCTTTTATGGAAAATCCTAAAGGGGAGAGCGAAGACAAAAAACTCGCGGGAATCGGAACTCCGGCAACCAGACATACCTTTATTCCAAAGCTTTTGCGTTCAAAATACATCGAGATTCAGAATAATAACCTCGTGATTACAAAAAACGGCGAAAAATTACTGCATCTGGTAGAAGAAACTTCCTTAGCAGCCCTTGCGGATGTGGGTGAAACTACCCGCTGGGAAGAAAAAGCCCAGAATCCGGCTGCTTTTGAATCTGAAATCAAGGATTTTATCCGTTCTTCAGTCAAAGGAGGACAGAATGTTTAATCTGACTTTCCTTTATGAAGAAAACGGATTTACAGTCAGCAGACTGACTGTTTCTGGTAATTCGTTTTATATCGTTTTGAATAAAGCAACCGGTAGGCGTTATATCCGTAAAAGTCTGGCCGTGGTGGACCAGATTGTTCGTGAGAAAGAATTGTAGGAGGACTATCTTTCTAGTGCTGCTCTGAATGTTCTGCCAATTTCTGAATCAGCCCATGAGAGTTTTCCTTTCAGAATACAATTGACGTATCTGGAATAGCTTTTTTCAGGCTTGTCGTTGTACGAAAATATGTGCAGAAGCCTGGTAAGCTGGATTCTCTGGGCTGGGAACTTCTTGTTTCCAAAGCATACTTGCAGGAGATGATGTAAATAAATGATTGTTTCTCTGTCCAGTTCATCATCTTCTGTCATATCTCTGGTGATTTCCCAGGGATTCTGGTTGATGGTAAGAATATCTACTACCAGATCTGGACGTAATTCATATACGAGTAGGGTGAACTTTTCTCGGAAAAAGGCATTTTTGAGCATTTCCTGGACACTTTTCAGATTGCCTTCTGTCTTTGTGCAGAAATATTCTTCATATTTCTTGATAACCGCTTCGATTTCGTATTTATCCTTGGAACTAAACAGTTCGTGTTTCTGTTCAGTGATTTTATCATACATGCAGTTCATAGAGGCGTATAATTCATCATAAAACTCAGCCAGAGCTTTTGTGTTTTTCTCCATGCTTCTGCTGGAATCGATGAAAACTACTTCTTCGCGTGTTAAACCGCTTTTTGCAAAGTTGAATTTCTTGTAAAAACTCATAGGAATGACAAAAAGTGTTTTTCCAACCGGATTATTCAGAAATGCTTCTGGAGTTACGAAGTAATAATAGATTTCCATGAGCTCTGTAAGGAACGGCTTGAGAGCTGCAGAGTAGAGACGGGTAGAGAGTTCTTTAAATTTCATAAGGGTAGTGGTCTTTGAAATTCCATCCTGCTTTGCGGTCGAGAACTTGTGAAGAGGATAATTTTCGTAGAGTCTGTTGAAGTCTTCTGCAAGTTCATCAGGGATAAATGAGGTTTCAAGCATACTGCGAACTCGTGTATCCAGTCCGGTATAGGCACGAAGGATGCAATGATTGCATTCTGAAGTGTTCAAATCAGATATTCTTGTCTTGATTTCGAGAAGAATTTCGATGTAATTATTTACGGCTGTCTTTGCAATCTGAAAATCCTTATCTTCAGCTGGGATTTTAGCATCTCTTTTTATGCGTTTTTCGGCTTTTACGATTTCTGCAAGTTTTGAATTGATATCTTTTGCCAGATCCAGGACTTTTATCAGCATTTCTGCAGCCTTTAAGATCTGATTGGCATAGGAAAACGAGAATTTCCTGGTTCTGATGAGGTGAGTAAGTTCTGACGGCGCAATACTCTGAACCTGATATTGTGAACGCAAGGAAAGATTATATTTTTCAGCAGAATTTGGGATGAATCCCTCTGCCGAGAATGTGTACGAGTCCGCTTTTTGCTCTTTTTCAGACTGGTCAATGTCCAGAATGACATTTTTGTAGGCAGTTCTGATGCAAGATAATCCAGCCCCTAAAATTTTAATACAGTTTTCTTTTAACATAATCCCCTCTATAATTTTGTTTTTTTTATTCTGTACTACTTAGATGTGCGAAATTGAACTCGGCTTTTATTCCAGAATGCCATTTTACCACTCTAAGGTGCCAAATAACGGCATTATGTTTTAAATTGTCTATAAAAATCTGTAAAAAGTAATTTAATTGCAGATAGATAGACGGCAAAAAGTAATTATATAATTACTTTGTAATTTACAAAAGGGGTAAATGATGTTATTATTAAAGAAAAGGTGAAAAAAATGACAGCAGAAGATTTCTGGAATAAGGTAAAAGCTCGTCTTTCTGAACAGGGAAAAACCTTTGTATGGCTCTGTGAGCAGGCTGGAGTGTCTGTTCAGGGTATGAAGAATCGTATTTACAAGAATATAATTCCCAGTGTAGACGACACTTTGAAGCTTCTTTCGGTACTAGGAGTTACTGTCGAGGATTTTTATGAGGTGCAGAATCTCTTTCCGGCAAAAGAAATGCCTGTTCCGAACCTTGGAGAGTTCTCTTCTGAAGAAAAAATCCCGGTATATGATCAGGTTTTCTCCTGCGGATACGGACAATTTGTTCCAGATACCGAGGTTGTTGATAGTTATATAGCAGTTCCGGAAGAGTTGAGGGGAAAAAGGTTTTCAGGCCGTCTTGCTGCCAGCAGAATACGCGGAGATTCCATGGAACCAACCATTTATAACGGTGATACCGTTATTTGTGATAATATGGGGTACCAGGAAGACGGTATTTATGCGGTTATTTACCAGGGAAAAGGCTTTGTAAAACGCCTTCAAACGGTCTCTAACGGCATGAAAATCATATCAGATAACCCCGCATATGAACCGATGATTGCTAACGGCGAAGCTGATGAACTTAAAGTTATTGGCCGTGTTCATTATGTGCTGCATAAGCTTTGATTTTTCGAATAAAAGTTCCCACGTAAAATATGACTTTTTAACTTTTTTATCCCGGATTTTAACGATTCTCCCACGTAAAATATGACTTTTTTAAAGCAAATTCGGCCGAAATTATATCCTGTGCAACGCCTGTTTAAAAAGTAACAAAAAGATTACTTTTTATAAAAATATGGCTGATTATCAGGTGTAGTACCCGGCTCTAAGATTAAAAATACACCTACGCTATATATAGCGTGGTTTTTATGTGTTGGTAGACAGAATCTATATTATAAGAAGTCAAATGTATACCGTGTATATAGTGGAAAATTAGAAAAAGATTGGGAAAAGAACGCTTTATGTAGCGTATATATATTATTTTAGCAAATTCTCGTAGAATTCAGCGTTTTGGATGTCATTTTCATCTGGATGATGCTTATTTAGACGCCAACGAGCTTAAACGGCCCGTATGTATCATAACCTTTGCAGCTGAATATTCCTGTAACTGTTGCTGTTTTCTGCTCCAGGAACTTCTTCATCTCTTCTGCGTATTTCTTATTGTCATTGCCGCATGTGTACATCAGAAAGACTTTCTTTCTTATTGGAAGGTTTTCTGTAATGAACTCCAGGAGTGATTTATGAAACTTGCCAAAATAGATTCCGCTTGTAATACCTATCAGGTCGTAGTTTGCCAGAGCAATCATCTTTGCCTTTGTTGTATCGATCAGAGTGATATCTGGGTACTTCTCTGCGATGGCTTTTACGAGCTTTTCGGTATTGTGATGATGTGGCGAGGCATAAAGTATTGCGGTTTTCATGTCACTCATTATAGCAGATAAATATATTTGAGGCTTCTTGTTTATAACTATTTTGACAAAATTTACCCTATTTTTTGAATAACCGAAAAACTGACGGTATAAGGTAGACAGAATATCAAAATAGTATAAAATAATATACAGTATAAAGTTAATTCTAGATTAATTAAACAAATTTGGGCGTAATTCTTTAAGTTCTTCAATCGTGAACTTATAAACATTCTCCCCTATAAAACTTAATTCACCCTTGTATCTGATTCCTATATCGGAAGATATGATACCAGTCTCTTTGTTTAGTGCAATTTCGAATTCTTTCTTTCTGCCACCCTCTTCAACCAGATTCTCTATTGGCAGGTTTTTGAATGCATATACAACTGGTTCTGGATCATGGTCGGCAAATCCGATTATGCTGTCTAAGGCTTCCTGCTGTTCTTGGTTTAATGGTGGTAATTCATAATTTATAATTGAAAGACCTTCATATAACTTCCATGCAATGGTTCCGATTTCTCCGAAATGATAGGCATTTTTTGAGAATTTAATAGCTTCTTGTAATGAGCTTGTTAGATATGTATCGTTATATTCGTAAAACACGTTATTTTTTAAGGCTGAATGGGCAGCAATCAGATAATCTAGAATATCATTTATTTCTTTAGAGTTTTCACCGCTGTAGACTTTATCAAAGCCATTGACATCATATATCTTTCTTAAGAGTTCTATCATCAGGAAGCATTTTTTCTTCATGTCTTCCCTTTCCTCTTTCGACATACAGCCAATGAAATCATCAGTTCCGTGATATAGCGGTGTTTTAAGGTATTTATCCATCTGAGACTCCTTTTCTTTTGGTAATTATAGCATAAAATATGTTTGCTATCATTTTTTGATAGACTTTTTATGATATATTAAAAATATGAACAATAAATTAGATTATATTGCCATTGATTTTGAAACTGCGAATCAGTACCGGAACAGTGCCTGCTCTGTGGGACTTGTGCGTTTTATTGACGGAAAAGAAGTCGATTCCTGCTATTCGTTGATTCATCCGGCAAAGATGTACTTTATACCTGAGTGGACGGAGACGATTCATCATATTTCATATAATGATGTCCGCAACAAGCCCTACTTTCCTGAAATTTGGGATACAATGGTTATGCCGTTTGTAAATAAGACTCCCGGAGTTCCGCTTGTAGCTCATAACGGGAATATGTTTGATATGCCTGTAATCCAAAGCTGCTGCGAGTATTTTGGTATGGATGTTCCGAAACTGGAATACTTTGATTCTCTTGTTGTTGCTAAAAAGACCTGGCCGGAGCTGGAATCTCATAGGCTTACAGAACTTGGAGCACATTTTGGAATTGAATATCTTGCGCATGATGCTCTTGAAGATTCCAGGACCTGCGGACAGATCATCAAACTTGCTGCAGATAAATGGGGAGTCAGTTCTGTAGAAGAGCTTCTTAAGGCCTGCGGTAGTCCAATTAGGGCTTTTTAACTGAAAAAATTGCGTTTTTTTTACACAAAAAAATTATAATGCCATTTGTTGGCACTATTGACTATTATAATAAGAGCCATAAAGTAGAAAAACGGCCTTCTGGTGGCCACAAGGAGTTCTTTATGGAAAGTGTAATTGCAATTTTTATGGTAGTAAGTGTAATGGTTTTGTCAGTTTATTTTGCAAACTGGATAAAAGGTTCATCAGATGAAAAGCATCAGAAACTGAATGATATCTTCACTTTCAGTCTGCCGTGTGTCGCAACTATGGCAATCGGAATAGCTGTTATTTCTGATATTTTGTTACTGCCGATTGTAATTACAGCTGCCCTGCTCGCCGGAACTTTGAGCCTCCTTGTCAGCCTGACCGAAGAACAGAAATATAAGCAGTCTAAGGCTGATAAAGTTGACTTGAGATATATTGTTTTTGTTGTATTCAGAAACTGTTCAATGCCGATTGAACAGAGATAAGGAAAACTAATGGATAATCGCACTGCCCTTTCAGATTTAGAGTCTCATTTTGATAAAACGGTTGCATTGATTCAAAACGGTAAAGAAATTGAGTACGGTATTATCGATGGCAATAATACTATTGTCTATATCAAAGCTGGCATGGAAGGCAGTTGTTATGGCTATGAAAATAAATACGTAAGAATTGGAAGACTATTAAACGAAAAACACGGTTGTTCAATTGTTTCTTCTTCAAACCCTCTTGGACTTCATACTGACTTTTCTGCAGAAATGACTTTTATCCGGGACTATGCACTGAAACATAATCTGGAAGATTATAAGGTTTACTATCTTGGGCATTCAAATGGAGCCGCTCTTGGAATTATTAATGCCTGGCATTTTTCTGAGATAAAGAGGCTCGTATGTATAAACGCTCCGCTGATGATGAATCCTCACCAGCTTGTTCAGGGAATCAAAGAATTCAACGGTGAGAAAATGAGTCTTGTTTATGGCAGCAAAGATCCATCATTTGATATGGTGAAGCTTTATTCTGAGCTGGAATCTGAAAAGATAGATTTCATCTCAGTAAAGAATGCAGACCATAATTTTACAGGAAATCTGGATTTCTTTATTGAATTACCAGGGCTTTTATTATTTGGAGATGAACTGAAATGCAAGAATGTAAAAGTCCATCAGTAGGAATCTGGTGGTTTTATTATGACGACGTTCTTTTTGCTGATCCGGTAGAAGTTGAAAAAGGTCTGCCTTATGGTGACTGTATCGCAGGGCTTTCTGACCATGCCGATTACTGGGACAAAATGGAAGCGGCCGGAGAATTAGAGAAGATTCCTCCCCTCCTTCGTTCTGAATACTTTTACATTCCACGAGGCCGCGTTGTTTTTCATAAAGATACTGACAGATACACAATACTTCATGGTGGTCTTAAAAAGCGTGAACTGAATAAAATCCGCAAGTTTTTCTGTATTACAAAAGAACTGGCTGATTTTGATACGGATTTTCATTATACAAAGGATGATGTGAATATGAGTAGAAAACTTTCAGATGAAGAGAAAATGCAGCGTCAGTTACGACGCGACGAAAAGGCTGTTGAAAAAGAGGCTCATCCACCAGTAGATAAATACGGAGCAAAAATTCTTCGTATTTTACGTGAAGAAGCTGCTGATAATCCCGGAATAAAATACAATTCTGAGTATTTTGAAAAAAGATTTGATGTTTCTAATATCACTATTCTTAGGGCTATAAAAAAGCTCAAAGATAATAATCTGATTAAAGATAAGCAGGTTCACGGAAGCTATGCTATTGAAGAAAAGTATTATGAAGACTTTTATTCCCAGTCCTGCTCGGAAGAAATTAAGAAGAATATTGCACTTATCGCAAGTCTTGGCGGAGTTCTGCAGCAGTATAAAAATACTCCCCTTTACGACAGCGTAACAGACCTTATCTACTTCCTTCAGCCTGAAATTGCAAAAAGCGACAAAATCTTCTCTTCTGGCCGCGTAATTGTTTCTCCTCAGATGGAATATGACATCAATACCCAAAACTGGGAAAAAGTATATGATGCCCTTCAGCGGAATCACAAACTGCGTTTCCGTTACACAAAGCCATACACAAATAATGAAGCTCAGCGAATCGTCTGGCCCTTTCAGCTTGTTTTGGATAATGGCTCTGTTTATCTTTTTGCCTACAGCGAATATGCAGATTTAGTTCTTCTGTATGATTTGAACTATATGACTGATGTGGTTGTCCTTAATGAAGAATTTGATTTGCCGGAAGATTATGACATCAACAATTACAGCGGTGGCGGTCGTCTTGGTGCTTATAAAGGCGATAAGATTGAAAATTATAAAATCCGTTTTACCGGCTATGCAAAGGATTGGATGAAAAATCACAAGCTTGCAGATAATCAGACTTTTAAAGAAGATGAAGAATCCACAACAGTTTCTTTCTCATCCAGTCAGTTTGACAAAGTTCTGGAACTGATTTTGAGCTGGGGCCGACAGGCAGAACCACTTGCCCCTGCCCGCCTTGTAAAACGCTGGAAAGAAGAAGTTCTTGCTATGGCGGAAAAAGTAAAAGATTAGTATCAAAATCTCTTAAATTCTCATAAAATGAGAACCTTCTGTTTTATATTTATCTTGTAAAACAGGAGGTTCTTATGTCTAAAAAGAAAAAAAATAACCCAGTACAAAGTTATATTCTCGCAATAAAAAGTATGTCGCTTGCTTCCGGTATGATGGTTTTTGGTGCAGCTTGTGATTCCATAAAAAAGGAATGGCCAGAATGCGAGAAGGTCGAAGATGCATATACAAAGTTCGATGACTCTATAGAGAAAGCTTGTAACAATCAACTTGGACTTACTCCTGATGTAGTCAATTATGGAAAAGCATTTCTTGATGAACTGAATATTTTTCAGAATTTTCCAGAAGCCCAGAAAGATAATCTGCAGGAACTTATAAACCGTATTAAGAATACAAGTGAGAAGATTATAAAGCTGGAAGAATAAAAATTCTCAAAATATGAGAATCCTATTAATTAAAATGTAAACATAAAATGAATTAAGGAGTTCACTATGAAGAAGTTGTTTTTTTGTATTGCTATGTTGTTGTGCAGCCTTTGTGCTTTTGCTGATTACAATCAGGATTTGGAATTACGCAGGCATTTGGATCTGTTTCCGAAGTTTCTTGTAGATCAGGATCCAAGTATTGCTGATGAATATTATACAGGAGCTCAGTACATTTTTGTGATTAAAATGTGCTTTATACAATCAGATAATCTTGATATAGAAGTGAATGCTCAAGACTATTTTGATGAGTATTGTGAAAAGCTTCTGGAATATGATAAAACCTCAAGCCAGAAACTTACATTTAATGATTTCCTAGAATGGACTGCGAACTACATTAGAACTAATAAAGGAAAATTCAAAAAAGAATAGATGTATATTAATCCGGTGTAAATTTACAGGAGAAAACTGATGGCAAATAATATTGATAAGAAAGCAAAATCGTTCTTAGAAAAATTACCTGTGCTCACAGATAAAGTTTTAACAAACAAAAATGAAAGTGATTTTTCTTCAGACTTTATAACTCTTAAAAAGTTATTTGACTCATTTGCAATTGTCGATGAGTTTTCAGACTTTCTCATTATTGACTGCTATAATGAAATCAAAATCAGCCTTATGAAATGGGAACGTTTTGGTGATAAGAGCGCATCTGTTGCGTTAGAGTTTAAGAAACTGATTGACCATTTTTATGAGGTGATGAAAGACAAAGACCTTTACTTTTATGAAATATTTGGATTTTTCTCAACAACTGTTCACCCGGAAGATATTCCAGAATTGAATCTGCCCTGCAAAATATTCTGCGGTTGTGCTGAAGGCTGGGAAAAAGAACCATATCTTACAGAAGACGGAAAAGTTGCGTATGAAAAAGTAATCCGTTTTCAGGATCCGGAAAATAAAGAGGTGCCACTTTGCATTACAATTGAAAATCCTCATCTTCTGGAGCCACGAGAAAAATGCAGTTTGACTGATGAACAGATTGAAATTATCAAAAACTTTGTCCGCGTAAATAAGGGAATAATCATTTTGCATAATCTGGCTCTGATTGATTCTCCTAGTTTTCATGCGGCTCTAAAAATAAAGATTGCACCTGCAAAGCCGCCTGTAAAATACCGCATTGTTTACAGCTACAAAGAAAGTGATAAGGATGATTTGCTGCCACAGAAAAAATATTATATCGATATGGATGACATGAGTTATGATGAAGCAGTTAAGTTCTTTGAACAGATAAAAATGGAAATGCAGGATTCCTTCAATGCCGGCCCTGTTGATTATGACTTAACATCTCTCGAAATTCTCCACCCGGACGAAGGAAAAAACTTCTGCTGCTTTTGTGATTCAGTATTTGATGGAGACGGGAACAGCACTTTTCCTATTTATTACAAGGTAGATTGCGAAAAACATCGCTGTTGTGATGAATGTAATGACAATTACGTAATTCCAGCCCGCAAGGATCATTCATTAATTATGCAATTCAGAAAGAAGTTTGGTGTGGATTATGCTGAATATTGGGAGTAAAAAGATGGTAGATTGTTCTAAAATTGCAAAAAAGATTCCTTTTTTTCTCGCTGTGTTTACATTCTTCTTTTTTTGGGAGACTGAGCTGGCAATTCTTATTGGAATTGAATTTTTAATTCCAATTATTCTTTTTACCTATTGCACGATTAGACACTGTAAATTAATGCCAAAAATAGTGATTGCGACATCTCTTTTTTCTTTATCAATTGATATAGGGCTT
>SFOB01000120.1 GCA_004554075.1 Treponema sp. | reverse complement strand
TATAGTAGCAATTTTCAAACGTTCTTTCTCATCCTTGCCATCTTGTTGGCGCATGAATTCTTTGTAATACTCAATAGCTGATGGTACACTGTCAACAGCAAAGATGGCATTAAATCCCTTTTCAGCTTTCTTCGCATAGTGTTCCTCAACTTTCCTTGCTTTCTTAATCACTTCTTCCACATTGTCAATATACGACATCGTGAATGAATGAGAGCGCATTGTTTTTATATCATAGTTATGAAGTATATACTCCACAATCTTACGTCTTCTTACAGGATTGTCAAGAGCTTCTTCTTCCTTGATTCCCCAAACCTTTTCAGTCTTCCTACCATCCTTCAGCTTGATGGTATTCACATAATCCACGTTGAATTTCAACACATTGTTGTCTCTGATTGCATTCACGATAGTATATTGATGCAACGCCTTTGTTGGCTTTCCATCCTCATCAGGTTCGCCACCAAATACCTGAGCCGTAGTCTGCATGATTCCATCTTGAAGGATACTTGCATTCTTGGCAAAGATAGGTGTTCCTGTAAATCCGAACATCATATATTTCTTGAAGTTCTTCACTATCAGTTTGTGCATATCGCCAAACTGTGAGCGATGACATTCGTCAAAGATAAACACAACATTTTCGTTGAGCAATTCCAATTCTTTTCCTTGCTGCTTTATCTTTTTGAGCATAGTGCTCAGTTTCTGAATTGTTGTAACAATGATTTTCGAATCACCTCTTAGTTGATCATATAGGTTATTCCAATTAAGAGTGGCATTCACACTGTCCTTCTTAAATTTATTGAACTCAACCATTGTCTGATAGTCAAGGTCTTGTCTGTCAACCACAAACAACACCTTCTTCACCTCTTTTATCTTTGTAGCCAATTGTGCTGTTTTGAATGAGGTGAGGGTCTTGCCGCTTCCTGTAGTATGCCATATATATCCGCCGCCACGCTTTGTGCCCTGCCACCTGTTCTTTATGGCTGTATCTATCTTCAGTAGAATCTTTTCGGTTGCTGCTATCTGATACGGCCTCATCACCATCAAGTCTCTTGCAACTGTAAACACGCAATATCTTGTAAGAATTTTCAGCAACTTCGACTTTTTCAGAAAATGAGTGGCAAAATCTTCAAGGTCTTCTATCGGTTTATTCTTCTCGTCACTCCATGCACTCGTGAATTCGTATGAGTTTGACATCAGCACTTTCTTGTTTGTGCCGTGTTTATCAATTTCCTTTATCTGCGATTGTCTTGTAGAGTTACTGTAATATCTCGTAAACGTACCATTGGATATTACGAACAACTGAACATATTCAAACAATGCCTTGCCTGCCCAATATGACTCTTTCTGATAGCGATTAATCTGATTGAATGCCTCACGAATGTCAACACCTCTCCTTTTAAGTTCTATTTGTACCATTGGCAAACCGTTTACAAGAATGGTAACATCATATCTATTGGCATGCTTTCCGCCTTCAGGCACATACTGATTAATCACCTGCACAACGTTGTTATACAAGTTATTTTTGTCGATAAGGGTTATATTTTGTGATTCTCCATCCGACTTTGTAAAGTTAAGCACGGTCTCGCTATCCTGGATAATAGCAGTCTTATCCTTGATTGTCAAAGCTGCATTAGCCAGTTCATTATTCAGGAATGTGTTCCAGTCCTTATCAGTAAACACATAATTGTTTAGCCGTTCAAGTTGCTTGCGAATATTAGCCAGAAAGTCTTCTTCATTTCTGATAATAGGATGCTCATAGCCAAGTTCATCAACAAGCTGTTTTATCAACTTGTTTTCCATGGCAAGCTCACCCTGATAAGCAGACCTGTCTCTTTCTGTCGGCTCATAGTGGGCAATGATTGTTGACTCTTCTTGTTCAACTATTGTTTTGAATATTTCAGCCATATATATTCTCAGTTAAAGGTCAATAACTTCTCACGATAATATTCATATTGCTTCTGCCTCAGTGCTATCTCTTCTTTTAATGATGAGATAAGAGATTCAAAGGCATCGAGCTTTTCGACGATGGATTGCTGGATGGCGAGGGAAGGGATAGGAATAGTAACTTTACCTAATCCTTCAGCAGAAAAAGAACATATTTTTCCTTCTGACACGCATTTCTTTAACTGTTGATGATACTCTGTCGTACGAGTATAATAAGCTATAAACAAAGGGTTATTATTATGTTTAACTATGTAGCAAGCATCATGTACTGCTGCAGGTTCATCTCCTAACCAAGCAAGACCAACGCCAATATCCCAGTTGTTTTCTCCAGCTCCTACGATAATTACATCTCCAATATCTGCATATCTCATTTTTTTTGGAAAATCTCTATCCAAATATGTTTTAGCTTTATTCGATTTTACTCCATAGAATGTGTACATATCACCATAATGAATACATGGTTGACCGTGTGTTTTTATATCATCTCTTACAAATCTTTTACCTCTTTCGATTTTACCAAGTTCTGAAAAACATAATACATCTACCCCTTTTGTTTTCTTGAATAAATCATCATACAACTGATCTCTATAATATTCTAACTGCTTCTGCCTCAATGACAGTTCTTCATTGAGAGCATCAATAAGATTAGTGAAAGAATCCAATATCTTTACTATCTCTTCCTGGACTTTTATATGAGGGAGAGGAATTTCAAATTGCGAATATTTTGATATCCATTGCCTTGAATGCTCAGTTGGGACATAGTTTATGAGAGCCATCGAATGAAAGATATACCTCAATATACTTTTATCATTTTTAAGTCTCAGCATTTTCATTGCAGAACTTTTGATTTTAAAATCAAAATCTACCCAATGATGCCCTGTAGTGAAATCATCAAATATGATTGTAGGATTATTCTTTGATGCTTTATATACCCCATCTTTCTCATCTGTATAGCCAAGAATAAATGTTTGTCCTGCTGTCAAGACAGGAATGTCATAATTATCATCATACTCTGATGACGATACAATATATTTTGATGGTTGTTCATAATCAAGAATATCTGCTAATTTTATGGTAGATATCCCATTAGAATTGTATTTAGCCAATAACTCCTCTACCTTACTCATACTCACCCCTCCATCTCTTCAATGAATCCATTAACCTTCTCCCTGAGCTTATTGACATCATTCACGACCTTAACAATATCCTTGTTTACGGCCTTAATATCAATCTTCTCATGAGTGTCCTCTGCTTCCACATACGACGAAACAGAGAGATTGCAATCATTAGCAATAATCTTATCAACCGATACAAGAGCTGTGAAATGATTTACTTCTTCTCGCTTGATATAAGCATCAACGATTGTATCCATGTCATTAGGCTCATTTTCTTTTCTCTCTCCACGAAGATAATTCTTGTTGCCATCTTTTCCGCATAGTTTTGATGCGTCGATGAACAACACATTACTATCCTTGCGCCTTTCCTTTCTCAATATAATAATACATGTGGCTATAGTAACACCAAAAAACAGGTTAGCGGGGATTTGTATGACAGTGTCCACATAATTACTCAATAATAAGTATTTACGTATCTGTTTCTCTTGATTTCTATAAAGTACTCCGGGGAACTCAACTATTGCACATGTTCCACTCTCTTTAAGATGATAAAGCATGTGCATTGTAAAGGCTAAGTCAGCTGCGTTTTTTGGAGCCAATACACCAGCTGGAGAATATCTATCGTCATTTATCAACAATGCATTGTCCTTTCCCACCCATTTTAAGGAATATGGAGGATTGCTTACTATGGCATCAAATTTAAACCCTTGATGCAAAGGATTCAAAAGAGTGTCGCCAAGTTGAATGTCGAAATCGTTATAATTGACATTATGCAGGAACATGTTTATGCGGCAGAGATTGAATGTTGTTGGGTTAATCTCCTGACCATAGTATTTCAGATTTGGATTATCAATACCATGTATTTTTGAGAACTTAAGCAGTAATGAACCACTGCCGCAAGCTGGATCATAAACATCACGAATATTAGGATTATCGTATGCTGCTATTCTGGCTAATACTTCACTTACCTCCTGAGGCGTAAAGAACTCTCCTCCGCTCTTACCGGCATTGGCGGCATACATCTTCATAAGATACTCGTAAGCATCACCGAAGATGTCGTTCCTATTATCTGTGATATTATCAGACAAAGGCATTTCTCCAACTTTCTTCAACACCTTTGCCAGCCTTTCATTCCTCTCTCCTACAGAACCTCCCAACTGCGAACTGTCAACAATGAAGTCAGCGAACAAACCTCTCACCTTATCCTCGCTGGCAGAACCGATGGAACTTGCCTCAATCTCGCGAAAAATATTCGATAGATGTTGGTTAAGGTCTTTATCTTCATCGGCTTTTGCAACAACATTACAGAATAGTTGGGATGGCTTGATGAAAAAACCCTTTTCATCAACTAATTGTTCCCTTCCATATTCAGCATCCTCATCCGACATTGTAACATAGTCAAAACCTTCATCTCCATCGTCATGCTGTAGCTTATTGATATAGCTTGTAATATTTTCACTTATATAGCGATAGAATATCGCCCCCAAGACATAAGCCTTGAAGCTCCATCCATCTACTGCTCCTCTCAAATCGTCGGCTATCGACCATATAGTTTTAAATAGCTCATCGCGCTCACTTCTTGTTGCCATAAGTTATTGTTGTCTCTTGATTATTTATTCTCATTCTCTATTAGCGACTCTGTTTCATATAGTTGGTGCTTTGGTTCACTCTTTCGGCTCGATGAACCTGTCCCTATGATTCAACAATATTAAACAAGGTACACGTTATGCCATTTGAGCCCCTGTCTTGACTTTCTCTCCGTCCTGTATCCTCCAATTGAGGTAAAAGTAAGAAGTGCTGGTTTGTAATAAGGCTCGTCAACGAACACGCAGGGGAGATTGTTCAGCACCTTGTATTCCTTGTAGCCTACAACACCCTCCTTTCCGTTGTCAACGATGTCCCATATGGTAGGCGTGTGTTCCATTTTCTCCCACTTGCCAGTGTCGAGAAAGTCGAGATAGCCGCACTCCGGCGCATTTGCCCTCTCCACGAAACGGACAGGGACAAGAGCGAACGAGCTTGACACGTCGTTGTCCATGAAGAACCTCGCCGCCATTTCGAGAAGCTCGTTGGCACTGATGGTTTTATTCGCATCGTACCCTTTCATCTTCTGTATTTCAGAAGCTGTTATAATTTTCTTTGCCATAACATTATTCCTCGTTATCAACTATTTTTCTTAGAGTTTTGCTCACTCTTGGATTCTGTGCAATTACATCCCTTATTGCATCCATAACCTTTACAACGTCCTCTGCCTCTTCATCGTTTGGCATTTCTGCCTCTATGCGCTCTGCATATTTAAAGAGTTCGATGCATGTATCGTATGAATCCACATTGTCCATAAGGTCAAGAATTGTCTTTATGTATATTCTTAGCCTATCTAACGATGATACATTCCCTTCTTCATCCTTTTTTAGTCCAAGGCCAATTATCTCATTCTTCATGGCATTAAGTTTTGCAAGCTCTTCTTCAAACTCAATCTTAATTAAATCTGCCATTTCTTTCCATCTATCATAAAACTCTCCAATCCACTCTGTGAAATCTTCGGGTTCATCCAAGTCGTACGAATCTGATAATGTATTACATTGCATTACTCCGTCGCCTTCAACATCATCAGGCATAATGCCGTCCTTGCAACTGAGTTCAACGTCAGCATAAGCACACAATATGCCTTTCTTAAGGCCTTCTATATCCTTAATGACACCAACTGATGCAAGGTTCATCAGAAAATCGAATTTCGAGTAGAAATCATTGTATTGTTTTGAATATCTCATTGCTATTGAATAATTATCTTTTAGTTTCAAATCCAGATGTAATCACTCTTCCCCAATATATGGACTTATGTTCTATTTTCTTCTTTTTTCTACATTTAAAAAAATCAAATTTTCTTTTTTCTTTATAGCTATTAAGTATATTTACTGGCGTATCTAGCTTTTCAGCATAAGGACTTGGCTTGTAATACCCCTTATATAGATTAATTCCATGTGCCATCCGTAAATGAAGAGATTTCACCTTGTCTGTATCTAATAGAATCTTGCCACATATACAGCATTCAACTGCTTTAATATATCGTCTTCTATGCATGACCAATCAATTTATTACGTACAACGATTAATATTTTTTATCATCACGTTCAATTAGCAACATCAAGAAATATGAATCGTCGTCAAATAACCAATCATGAGTCATGAAACTGACGAAATATTTTTTCTTGTCCTTAATCCAAGTTGTTTCATGATATCTAATTTTTTTCGGAAGACCGTCTTCTTTTTCAATATAGGAAGTATCAATAGCAGCATTTCCTATTTCCTTGTAAAATAAAGATGTTATTTGGTCGTATTTTTCTTTTGCCTTTTCCAAGTTTTGTGGTGTGTATTTATATGTAAGACATCTGACAGTGTCAGAGTCATATACATCAACTTCATCAAATTCAATTCCACGATAGTTTTTATTCACTAAATGGAATGTTGATGAATATTCAATATCAGGTGTCACCAAATTCTTTTTGAGAAGTGTT
>SFOB01000032.1 GCA_004554075.1 Treponema sp. | reverse complement strand
GGTTTGTTGTTTTGCGGTAAAAACATTTTATCCGATTCAAACCTCTTTTTCTATCTTAGGCTATTTTAGCCAATCCACAACTTTTGATTATAACTCCTTCTTTCTGTACTAGGTTTTCTTGCAGAGTTGTTTTATCTTATTCGTGCTTTTTACCAGATGAACTTTGTTTTACACCTATCCAATATTTCTTCTCTGGAAGATTTTTTTGCATCCCCTGAAGGTTTATTAATTTCGAATTTCTTATGCATCATTGTATTTATTTATCTTTTCTTTTTGCCTCAGCATATTGAAGTTATTGCTATACTTGCCTTTTATTTTTCTTTTGTATACATGTTCACTCCTTCTCTTGGTAAAAAACCATTAGGAACAGCTCTTTATCTTTTGGGAGTTTCCAGCTGTATTTTAAGAGGCTATTACAGAAAGCACACAAGAATAAAGGTTTATCTGACTTTGCTTACATATGCTGCTTTAATTCTCATTGATCTTAGAATCAGTTTCTCTCAATTCATTGATTCTTTAATAGATTCTCTGGGCTATCTTATGTCTTATGCCCTTTCTTTAGTTTTCTTTGTTCACTTCCTTAAAAGTACCCACGAAAATTCAGTTAACAAAATATGGGATTTATCGCAATACCCTGAACTGACAGAAAGAGATAAACTATGGATTTCTCAAATTTTAAAAGACAAAAGATACGAAGATATTGCAAAAGAATCTGGAATCACAATTGGAACCCTGAAAAATCGCATGCATCAGATTTTTACAATAATTGGTCTTCCAGACCGTGTCAGTTTGCTGGCAACCTATAGTGGCTACCAATTAAAGTTTTAATTCTATATATGCTGAAACTGGTTCAGCATGACAGTAATTCCCCGATTGTTTCCTTATAGTGATCATCAAAGGTGGCACGGATAAGAGGGCGGGCCATAATAACCTGGTCTGCTCCGTAATAAAGTGCCGTCTGAATATCTTCGCGGGTACGGATTCCTCCGTCCACCCAGATTTCTTTACAGTATTTTTTAAGCTCAACCGCATGCTCTGCCAGGAAGTCAGCTGTACTTCCAATTCTGGTTTCTACGCGGCCACCGTGATTTGAAATGTAAACAACATCAGGTCGCACTTCGCGAACCAGCGCAAGGTCATCTTCTGTAAATACTCCCTTAATTACAAAAGGAAGCTTTGTATGCTCGCGGAACTCTTCCAGCTGGGCTGCAGTTTTACGCTCCAGATTTACCAGGTTTCTCATTGTGACAATATTATATGAGTCTATATCAATTCCGATGTGGGAAGCATAAGGTCGGATCCATTCAATGCGTTCAAAAAGTTTTTCCTGAGGGTAAGGCTTGAGGAAGAAAGCAGCTTTGAGTTCCGGGAACTGTCCGCTTGCAGCAAGGGCCTTTACCGCCGCCGCACCCAGCTTTAATTTTTCGTCCGGGCAGCCGTCTCCTACACAAAGGCCAAGGCCAGCCTCAGCCGCATTCATAAGATATGGCAGATAAAAGTCTGCTTCGTTTTCGTAGCCTATATTTTCAACCGCGCCGGTAACAGGACCGCAGCGAAGCTTTTCCGGGCGCACGGGAATTGCAGAGATTTCTTCTCCCTTTCCCGCACCGCAGACAGTATCAAAAAACTCCTTCCAGCCTTCACAGTTAAGCTGAAAGTTTTTTCCTTCAAAAACACCGCCCAGCCCCGGAAGCATTCCAGGACATCCATAACCGTCACAAACCGCACAACGGTGACACTTGAGCTCGCCCTGAGCAAGCCCACTGTTTTTTCCCACCACACTCACAATTCTAGTCCCCACTATTTCAATCAGTCACCGAAGCAGATTCCCAAATCGCGTGCAGTTTTAAGCACAGGGTCTTTTTCTGTAATTTCCTTTACACGGCCGGCAACAACAGAAAGTGGAGTTGCCACAATACCGCCATTCTTCACTGCAACCAGATTTCCAAAACGACCTTCAGCAAGGAAGTCTGCAGCTGCATTACCAAGCTTTGTTGCAAGAATCATATCATAAGGAGCAGGATCTCCACCGCGCTGCAGATAGCCCAGCACGCTGGTTCTTGTTTCAATTCCAGTTTCTGCTTCAATTTCTTTTGCTACACGAAAGCCAACAGATTGAGACATAGCTTCACGGGCCTTCTTAAACTCTTTCTTGCTGAGCTTAGCCTCGTCCAGATCAATTGCTCCTTCAGAGCAGGCAATAATAAAATAGTTCTGGCCCTTTGCTTTTTTGGCCTTCATGTATTTTGCAATCTTTTTAATATCATAAGGAATTTCCGGAAGAAGGATTACATCTGCGCGTCCGGCAAGTCCTGCGTATAAGCCCAACCAGCCAACCTTGTGGCCCATGATTTCTACAACCATTGCACGACTGTGGCTCTTTGCAGTAGTACGGATTGCCTCGATTCCGTGGGTTGCAACATCAATTGCAGTGTGAAAGCCAAAGGTTTCGTCTGTGCCCACAATATCATTATCAATTGTCTTTGGCATTCCAATTACGTTAAAGCCTGCTTCAGAAAGCAGAGAAGCAGTTGTATTTGTTCCGTTTCCGCCAAGGCAGACAAGGGCATCAAGCTTATTTTTTTTGAAAGTTTCTTTAATTCCTTCTACAGGCAGAAGGCCGGTTTTTGGATCTGGAACCGGATTTTTGAAAGGCTTTACACGGGAGGTTCCAAGAATGGTTCCCCCTTGCGAAATAAGCGGCTCAAGATCAAGTTCATCCATCTTAAAAGTATCGTTGTCTATAAGCCCGCGGTATCCATTACGAATACCAATAAACTTCATTCCGTAATTGTTTTTTCCGGAAATACAAAGTGCACGGATTGCTGCATTAAGACCAGGCGCATCTCCACCTGAAGTTAAGATACCAACTGTCTTTACAGGCTTATCTGCCTTTACTGATTTTTCAGTTTTGTTTGTAGAAGCTTTCATAATATAATTATAACAGTTTTTTGATATATGGGACAACAAAAAAAATGTCAGGTGCTAAAAATGGATTATGAACTTAAAGAAATCCAGCTTAGCCCCCTGTGTCAAATCCACCTGCTCTTTAGGGCTGTTTTCTCAAATCTCCTACAAATTATTATTTGTGGGAATAACAAGCTACGTTATCAGAAAAACTTTTTTTCCATCATCAAATAGAATTTCTAGTGCATAATTATTTTTTTCAGTGTCTAATTCTATAACCGTTCTGACCGTAGATATAAGCCGTGTTGTAGCTTGACTCAACGCTTGAAATAAGCTGGTTACGTTCGTTCCATGCATAAGTTCTGAAATTTACGGAAGTGACAAGGTGACATGATGAAGTGACATCTTTGACAAAGAAGTGACATTTTAATTATTTTGATATATAATATAGTTGAGGTTAGTATGACAAAAGAAAAACTTGAAGAGTTACTCTCTAATCATGAAAAAATCACAGTTGAATATAAGGAAAGCAAAACTGCAATTCCAGCAAATGCCTATGAATCAATTTCTGCATTTTCAAATCGTTATGGCGGCTATATCATTTTTGGAGCTGATGACAATGGAAAGCCGGTCGGCATAAATCCTAATTGCCTTGCAGATATGAAAAAGAACTTCACTAACCAATTGAATAATCCAGATAAAATGTCGCCAACACTGTACCTGTCACTTGAGGAGTTTGAAATTAAAGGAAAAACTCTTCTTTCATGTTTTGTTCCATGCTCTTCAACCGTGGTTAAATGTAATGGCCGCATTTACGACCGCAACGAAGATGGTGATATGGATATTACAGATTCTCCGATTCAAGTTGAAAATATGTACGCAAGAAAGATCGGAGCTTTTAATGAGCATAAGATTTTTCCTTATGTCGAAGATACCGACCTGAGATTTGATTTATTACCTCAAGTTAGACGCTTAATAGAAAACAAAAACTCAGAGCATGAATGGCTCAAAATGACAGACAAAGATCTTTTTATCAGTGCAGGGCTCTATGAAAAGGATTTTGTTACCGGGGAAAAAGGCTACAATCTTGCAGCCGTAATGCTGTTCGGAAAGGATACAACAATCCGTTCCTGCTGCCCGGGTTATATCACAGATGCAATTTATCGTGTAGATAATATAGATCGATATGATGACCGATTACGCATACAGACAAATCTTATAGAAAGTTATGACCGGCTAATGAAATTTATACAGGTTCATACTTCAGATAAATTCTTTCTTATAAATAATAACAATACTTCAATCAGAGACATAATTGCACGTGAAGTAGTGGCAAACATTTTAGTCCATCGGGATTTTTCAAGTGCCTTCCCTGCTAAATTGATTATTGAAAAAGACTGGCTTAAAACAGAAAACTGGTGCCGCCCTAGACGACATGGAAATATTTTGCAGGATGAATTTTCACCTTATCCAAAAAATCCTTTAATTGCAAACTTCTTTACTGTAATGGGCCGTTCGGAAACTATTGGTTCCGGTGTAAAAAATCTCTACCAGTACACACCTCTTTACTCAGATGGCGGAAAGCCGGTTTTGTTTGAAGATGATATATTCAAGATTCAAATTCCACTTACAAAGGAAGCAACAGAAGAACAAAAAGCAGCAACTGAATTAACAGAACGCGAACAAAAAATCAGAGAAATGATTTTACAGAATCGCCGTATTTCTATAGACCAGCTTGCAAAAGAATTTGGCGTTGATCGTCGTACAATATTACGCGATGTTTCTAAAATGAAAAATAAAATCAAAATTGCTTATGATAAGAGATCAGCAATGTGGACTATTGAATAAAAAAAATACAGGAGAGAACTCGCGCAGCGATAGCAATGAGCATTTTCCTTCCTACAAATTATTATTTGTGGGATGAAATCTAGTATTTTACAAAACACGAAAAACACTAGTTATAGAGTTTTACATTGATTAATGTTTTTCTAAATATTCAATAATTTCTTGCATAGCTATAATTTCTTCATCATCTTGCGAATAGGCATAATCTTTACCCAAATAATTTATCATTTCAAAATATTTATTTTCAGCATATTCAAGAGGTGTAAAATCTAAGCCATATCTATCTTCATAATATTTTTCATTTGTTGAAATTCCTATGGAATCAAGCCATGTAACTGCACTTAAAGAATATTCATCTATTGCATAAAAATAATAACTAATGTGTTTATCAAAATTATAATGTTTATTTAATAATATATTTCCAATTTTAATACTCCAATCAGGATTCCAGTAATAAATTAAATAGACAAATAAATCATTCTCATCTTTGAAAAAATTGAAAACTACATCATTTGATATAAAACTTAATGCTGATTCATAATCTTCTTTATATAACATATATACAAAATAGTTCATGTCTTTTCCTGCAATATCTGCATAGTTTACGCCATGCAATAAAAAACTATTTAATAATTTTTGTGACATATTTCCGATCGCTTTAGAGAAAGTAGCTAAACCGTTATTATCTATATGATTTATATCAATTCCTTTTTCAATTAATAAAATAGCGATATGTTCTCGATTTTTATCAATTGCGTAATCAAGAAGAGTAATATTATCAGCACCCATGGTTGTATTAATATTAAAACCAGAACCGAGAGCTTCCTGAATGATATTAATATTATTCTCATCAATAGCTGAAACCAAATCATTAATATCATAACTGACATTGCAATTTTTATTATTTTTCTTTGAATTACATGAAACAAGAAATAGAAAAACTATTAATATAATAGATATTCTTTTAATCATCTCTTTCCACATTTCTAATCTTCATCATCGCTCATCGAAGGTGGAACAACATTTATAACTTGAATAAAATTTATGCACGTATCATCCCATGCAACTCCTTTGTATACATCAAGTATTTCCAGTTCTACTTTGCCTTCATATCTTTCAGCATAAGGAAAAAGCAATGTTTGGGGATTAGGAGTGTCTTTTAATTCATAAACTTTTGATAAATTTTTATCTTTTAATGTAAGTTTTACAGATTTAGGTCTGGAATTTTTTTCATAAAGAAATGGCTTTTCGAACGAAACATAACCTATTCCAATTACAAGTCCCCTGCCTCTTTTACATTCAAAAGTTATTTTTTCACTGATTCCATAGCCGGCAACCCCTTCTACCCATGGTGAATCGAGATTGTAATTTAGTAGATTTTCAGGTTTATAATCTATAGTCTTTTCCTTCAAGAATGAAGTAGAAGTTATATTTTCAATTTTCTCAAACATATTCCATGGACCATGACCTTCTTGTGATTGTCCTATAAAATATGGAACTTTCTCATTTTCTCTGTATAAGACTATAAAATCGTCATTTACAAGTATTAATTGAGTTTCTGCAATGTTTTCGTTTTTTATTGATATGTACGGTAATCTTTGGTTTTCAAATAGATCGTAATTATACGTTTTATTTGTAGAAAAACCATTGCCATATACAAATGGATCATCACGTATAAAACATGCTTCATAATAATTTTCCATATTCATATAATTATAAGCGGTACCATTTAAGTATTCAGGTAATGATTCGGGAAACACACTAAATATGTCAACAAATAACAGAATTATAAAGAATAATATATTTTTCTTAAGCATTTCTATACATCTCCTTTATCTTGCTGTAGTAATCCACATTGAGTACTTAGAATCTAAGTATCTGGCTCCATAGTAGTATACGCCAATCTCTTCGTCTAGTTCTTTAGCCGTGAACTTGTAAGTAAGCCATTACTGCACTCATATATAATTTATCAGGCTATTAAAATTATAGAATAACCTGAAATTTGCTTTTTAACTCTATTGAAAATATAATAGAATGTTATGAAGAAATCAGTTTTTTTACTAGCTTTACTATTCGGCTGTTTTACTACAGCTTTTTCACAATCGGCTGCTAAAGGCAATGTTGATCAGAGTTTTTTGAACGACTTTGTCTGCCGCAACTGGACTACCACAGACGGCCTTCCGGGCATGACAATTACTTCCATCATGCAGGACAACAAGGGTTACATCTACATTGGTACTTATGAAGGTCTCGTACGCTTTGACGGCGTAGAGTTTGTCACTTTTTCACGCAACATCGATACAAAATATGATTTTGCTTCGGTACGTGCAATCTTCCAGGATACTAACGGAAGACTCTGGGTTGGCCATAACGATGAAGGCGTTACCTGCATTGAAGCTGATGGCAGTATCTTAAAATACACAACAGAAAATGGCCTGCCCCACAATTCAATCCGCGCAATCTGCGAAGATTTTAATAACAACATCTGGCTGGGAACTGCATCCGGCCTCTGTTACCTTACACCGGAAGGAGAAGTAAAAATTCCGGAAGGTCTGCACGAGCTTGGACAGGACACAATTCAGGTTTCTCGCCTTTACTGCGATACTGCCGGTCGTATCTGGATTTCTACTGCAATCGAAAATGATTTGTTTGTTTATTCTACAAGAAAGCTTGAACGCTTTACCGGAATCACAAAAATCAAAAATCCTTCTGTAAATGAAGTAAGCCAGGACAAGAGCGGAGCCTTCTGGTTTGGTGTTGCTCCTCATTATGCAATCCGAATTAAAGACACGGAAGAAACTCTTTTTGATATCGGCCACGACCATCAGGAAGGAACTGTTGTAAATTCTATTCTGCAGGATACAGCGGGTAACTTCTGGTTTGCTTCTGACTGCGGTATCACAATTCTCCACAACGGACTCTACACCTACTACGACAAGCGAAACGGTCTTGCAGACGACTACATCAACCATATTTTTGAAGACCGCGAAGGCAACATGTGGATTGCCTACAACCGCGGCGGTATAGAAAAAATGAGTCAGGGTAAGTTCCGCACAATCACAATGCCTATCGCAGTAAACGCAATCTGCGAGGACCCTGTACGCGGCCTTACCTGGCTTGGTGCAGACAACGGACTTTACTGCTATAACAAGGATAATCAGTTTGTAGAAAATAAAGTAACAGAGCTCTGTAAGGGAGCCAGAATCCGCCATGTTGGTATGACCAGCGACGGCGAACTTCTCATTTCTTCTTATTCTGATATCAGCCAGGTTCGCGTAACTCCTGATGATAAAATCACTGTATGGACAATGAAAGATGGACTTGCCGGTCTTAAATGCCGAGTTTCAATTAAAGCCAGCGATGGTAAATATTATGTTGGAACTACCCAGGGCTTAAGCATTATTGAAAAAGACGGTTCCATCAATTCCCTTACCCGCAAGGAAGGCTTTGAAAACGAATTTATTATGAGCCTTTACGAAGATCCTAAGGGCCAGATTTGGGTTGGTACAGATGGTGGTGGTATTTATGTTCTTAAAGATGAAAAAATTATTAAACACTACACTTCTGAAAATGGTCTTGCCGGAAACGTAATTTTCAAGACAGCTCCAATTGAGGGCAGCGGTTTCTGGATTGCAACCGGTACCGGTATTTCTAAATACAACGAAGAATCAGATACCTTTATAAAACTGAACTCTGCAAATGGTCTTGGAACAGACAGCGTTTTCCAGATGATCTGCGATTATACTCAGACTGTATGGATGACAAGCAACAAGGGAATCTTCTCTGTAAATCTTTCTGATCTGGATGAAGTTGCAATCGGTAAAAAGAAAAAGGTTAATGCAAAATACTATGGTGAATCTGATGGTCTTAACACCGGCGGTATTACTTCAACTTCAGTTTCTACTTCGGATTCTCTAGGCCGTATCTGGTTTACCTTGATTGACGGTTTTTCTATTTATGATCCTGTAAAATCCGGCAAGAATCAGATTGCACCTAAAATTGAAATTCAGGAATATTCTATTGATAACGTTAAGTATGATTATCATGGAGAAAAGATTGTACTTGCTCCTTCTGCAAAACGTTTGAGCATTAAGTTTACCGGCCTCAGCTTTATCTCTTCTGACCAGATGCGCTTCTGCTACAGACTGGGCGGCTTTGAAAATAATTACTCTGAATGGTCAAACCTCAGAAACGTTTCTTATACTAACCTTAAGCCTGGTACCTACCAGTTTACTGTTATGTCTGAAAACGGAGATGAAATTAAGAGTAAGCCTTCTGAGCCAATCATCATCGTCAAAAAGCCTTACATCTGGCAGCAGCTCTGGTTCCAGATTCTTGTAGGTGTAATTGTTGTTGGTGTTGCGGTACTCATTGTATGGCTCAAAATCCGCTCTATGCGCCGCTACCAGATTGAACTTGAGCAGAAGGTTGAAGAGCGCACTCACGACCTTAAGCTGGAAAAGGAAAAATCTGAACGCCTGCTTCTGAACATTCTTCCGGAAGAGGTTGCCAAGGAACTTACAGAAAAGCCTGGCCAGACAATCGCTAAAAAGTTCCCTAACATTACCGTTCTCTTTACAGACATTGTCGGCTTTACAAAAATGAGTGACGGTATGACTGCCGAAGAAGTTGTTACCATGCTGAACAAGATGGTTTCTCTTTTTGATGAACGCGCTAAACGCGAAGGCATCGAGAAAATCAAAACCATTGGTGATGCCTACATGGCAGCAACCGGCTTTACTGAAGAGATAAACAACGACGGAGCCCTGCGTATGGTTCGCTTTGCTCTTGGACTTATGGATGATGTCCGCCGCTTTAATCAGACTTCAAAGGTAAAGGTTCAGATTCGTCTTGGAATTAATACCGGAAACCTTGTTGCAGGTGTTATCGGTAAATCTAAGTTTATTTACGACATCTGGGGCGACACGGTAAATGTTGCCAGCCGAATGGAAAGCACCGGCGAACCTATGAAGATCCACGTTACAGAAAATACCTTTAAACAGACTCAGGACCAGTACGCTTACAGCGAAGGAATTGATGTTGAAGTTAAAGGTAAAGGTATGATGAAGACATACTTCCTCTAGTGTATAGATGTCCGGGTCAAGCCCGAACATGACACTTTATGTCATTCCCGGGCTTGACCCGGGAATCTTTTTTTACATAATATATCTCTCATGAAATTTACCTTCAAACAATTCATCGTGCCGAACTTCGGTAAACGACTTGCCTTTATGCTGCCCGCAGTAATCCTAATGGGCGTTTTTGTTTCTATTCTCGTAGAAATCGGCTGGGGAACAGACCCGGCCTCTTTTATGAACCTGAACGTAGCAGCTACTCTTGGCTGGGGCCTCGGAAATACCGAAGTTCTTCTCTACGGCATCATGTTCATTTTCACTTTTATTTTTGGCGCAGAAATGATTGGCTTTGGAACACTTGCCAACATGATTCTCATCGGTTATGTAATTGACCTCTGCCGCTGGATCTGGAAAAACATAGGCTTTGCCCAGTTCTTAGCAGAAGGAAACTTTGCAGCCCGCGTAGTTATCTTTATTGCAACCCTGATTATCTTTGCCATTGTTGCATCAATCTACATCAATGCTCAGATGGGAGTTGCCCCATACGACGCAATTCCAAACATCCTCAGCGGCTGGTGGCCAAAAGTTCCTTTCGCCCTCATAAGAATCTGCTTTGACCTTGCAGCCGTAGGAGTCGGCATTCTCGCCGGCAAACTCAATCCGGACGGCATCCAGGGCTCAATCATCGGTTCAATTCTGATGTCCTTCCTGCTTGGCCCGGTTATCAGCCTGGTGGGTAAACCATTAAAGAAAATCCTTTAATGACACCCCCATAACTTTCTGTTATACTAGCAAGGTTATGGAAAAATCTAGTTTTAAACCTTTTATCCCTGCGGATAAGATTATGCCGGAAATTACTCCGGTTTCTATTACGCTGGGAATTCTGCTTGCCGTGCTTTTTGGTGCGGCAAATGCTTACTTAGGTCTGCGTGTTGGAATGACCGTTTCTGCGTCTATTCCAGCTGCTGTTCTTTCCATGGGTATCATCCGCATCATTATGAAGCGCGATTCTATTCTGGAAAACAATATGGTGCAGACAATTGGTTCAGCAGGTGAGTCTCTTGCCGCTGGAGCAATCTTTACACTTCCTGCTCTCTTTATGTGGGCTGCAGAAAGCGATGCTGTTCACAAACCTTCCTTCTGGGTTATCGCAATCATTTCTTTGTGTGCAGCACTTCTCGGGCTCATCTTCATGGTTCCTCTCCGCTCGGCTCTCATTGTAGAAGAGCATGGCACTTTACCTTTCCCTGAGGGAACTGCCTGTGCAGAAGTTCTGCTTGCCGGTGAGGAAGGCGGAGAAAAATCAAAGATCGTTTTCTCTGGTCTTGGTATTTCTGCTGCTTACAAATTCATTGCAGACGGAATCAAACTTTTCCCTTCTGAAATCGACTGGTCTATTAAGCCTCTTGGAACAGGCTTTGGTATGGATGTACTTCCTGCTCTTGCCAGTGTTGGTTACATCTGTGGAAAGAAGATTTCTTCTTACATGATGGCCGGTGGTATTCTCGGCTGGTTTGTAGCAATTCCTTTGATTTACTTCTTTGGTGATTCTTCACTTCTTCCTCCTGCCGGAGCTCCTGTAAGCGAGCTTGGCGCCTGGGGAATCTGGAGCAGCTATATCCGCTACATTGGTGCCGGAGCAGTTGCAACTGGTGGTATCATCAGTTTGATTAAATCTATGCCAACTATCATCAAAACTTTTGGAAAGGCTGTTCGCGGCTTTGGTCACAAGGAAGCAGTTGAAGAACGCACAAACCGCGATCTTCCTTCCCTCTTCCTTTTGATTCTTGCAGCTGTAATTGTTCTTGCAATCTGGATTCTGCCTGCAATTCCTGTTGGGCTTCTTGGCGCTCTTATTATCGTAATCTTCGGATTCTTCTTTGCTACAGTTTCAAGCCGTATGGTTGGTCTTGTTGGTTCTTCTAACAACCCTGTATCTGGAATGGCTATTGCAACTCTTATTATTGCAACTGCTCTTCTTAAGGGAACAGGACACACAGGTGTAGCAGGAATGACTTCTGCAATCTGTATTGGAACTATCATCTGTATTATTGCCGCTATGGCTGGTGATATTTCTCAGGATTTGAAGACTGGTTATATCGTTGGTGCTACTCCAAAAAATCAGCAGCTTGGTGAATTGATTGGTGCTGTAGTTTCTGCCTTTGCTATCGGCGGAATTATGTACCTGCTCGACGCTGCATGGGGCTTTGGTTCAAAAGAACTTCCTGCTCCTCAGGCTACTTTGATGAAGCTGGTTGTAGAAGGCGTTATGGGCGGTTCATTGCCTTGGACTCTTGTTCTTGTTGGTGCAGGCATTGCAATTGCTGTTGAAATCATTGGTATTCCAGTTCTTCCTGTTGCAATTGGTCTTTACCTTCCTATTCATCTTTCTGCTCCAATTTATGCAGGCGGACTTTTGCGTGCCTTCTTTGACCGCAAGGGTGCGGAAGGAAATGCAATTACAGAAAAGGGTATTCTCTACGGTTCTGGTATGATTGCCGGTGAAGGTTTGATTGGTATTCTTCTTGCTCTCTTTGCAGTTATTCCACTTGCAAACGGCAAGAGCCTTCTTGATACAATTGACCTTGGCGGAAAACTTGGCAACTTTGGTGGCCTTGCATTCTTTGTTTTGCTGCTGGCTTCTTTTGTCTTCTTTACTACTAAGAAGAATAAGAAATAAAAAGAGACCCCGAAACAAGTTCGGGGTGACATTTGAGGTGTGGCGATGAAAAACAAAACTAAAACAAGAAGACTTCCTGCAAATTATATGGACATTGTATTTTCAAAAAATGCTGAGATTCAGTGGCGTGTAAAAGATGATGGCTTTGTTGAAGTTGATATGGTAAACAAGGGATTTTTTAATTCCATTGCCCAGAAGTTTTTTCATCGCCCCAGGGTGAGCCATATTGCTCTGGATAAATACGGAACAAATCTGTGGCTTGCCCTGGACGGCACTGCTACAGTGAACGACGTTCTTAATAAAATGAACGAAGCCTTCCCAGACGAAACAGATAAAATGCTGAACCGAGTGGTTCAGTTTCTGACTACGCTGGAAACGTGGAAGTTTATTAGTCGATAAAAAAAGCCCGAACCATTCGTTCGGGCTTTTTTCGTTAACCGATAAGTGGTTTCTGCTTTTTACTAACCGGCTCACAGGTCAAAACGCAGCCGAGTTTCTTGAAAATCTTTCGATCAACTTCACTCAACATAACAGTTGTATGTACCTGGCAGCCGCGAAGATTTGGCAGTTGTTCAATTGCCTTGCGGCAGTTTTCATCGGTTTTTGAAAGCATTGCAAGGGCAACAAGCACTTCGTCTGTATGAAGACGCGGGTTATTTCCGCTCAAGTATTCTACCTTCATTTTCTGAATAGGCTCTATCATCTCTTTTGGAATCAATTTGAGCTTATGGTCAAGTCCGGCAAGATGCTTTGTTGCATTCAAAATCAAAGCGGCTGAAGTTCCAAGCAATTCTGTTGTTTCAGAAGTAATAATTGTACCGTCTGCAAGCTCAATAGCCGCACAGATAGTCTTAGACTTTGCGGCACGTTCTTTAGCTGCAACAGTAACCTTGCGGTCATCAGTTGTAACGCCAGCCTGCTGCATCAAAAGATTGATTTTTTCAACTTCAGATTCTTCTGCATTACCTTCTACAAGGCGGCCTACAGTTTCATAGTATCTGCGGATAATTTCCTGCTTACTAGCCTCACAGCAGGCATCATCATCAAAAATACAATACCCGGCCATATTAACACCCATATCTGTAGGAGACTTATATGGGTTGTCGCCGTAAATGCCCTTGAAGATTGCATCAAGAACAGGGAAGATTTCAATATCACGGTTGTAGTTTACTGTAGTTTTTCCGTAAGCTTCCAGGTGCCATGGGTCAATCATGTTTACGTCGTTAAGGTCTGCAGTAGCAGCTTCGTAAGCAAGATTTACAGGGTGCTTAAGAGGAAGGTTCCAGATTGGGAAGGTTTCAAACTTAGCATAACCTGCTTTAATTCCACGCTTGTTTTCGTGATAGAGCTGGGAAAGACAGGTAGCCATTTTTCCGCTTCCTGGTCCTGGCGCTGTAATTACAACGAGAGGGCGGCTTGTTTCAATATAATCATTCTTACCAAAACCTTCGTCACTGGCAATAAGAGGTACGTTAGAAGGATAGCCTGGAATTGTGTAGTGATAGTAGGCCTTAATGCCCATTTTCTTAAGACGACTGCGGAAGGCTTTTGCTGCTTCCTGACCGGTGTAGTGAGTAATTACTACGCTGCCAACCATAAGACCTCGGTTCTGGAATTCATCGCGAAGACGGAGAACGTCCTTATCATAGGTGATTCCCAGGTCGCTGCGAACCTTGTTCTTTTCAATATCAACTGCTGAGATTACAATTACGATTTCCGCAACGTCGGCCAGCTGCATGAGCATGCGGAGCTTAGAGTCCGGCTGGAAACCAGGGAGAACTCGGGAAGCATGATAGTCATCAAAAAGCTTTCCACCGAATTCAAGATAGAGTTTATCGCCAAATTTAGCGATCCTTTCTTTAATGTGTTCTGACTGAATCTTTAAATATTTATCGTTATCAAACCCGTTTTTCATACGGGATTATATTATAATGCATTTGCCGAATTTTCACAATTGATTTTAATAACATACTTTTATAAGTTACTAAAAATCAATTACGGAATATCCTGCACAAGGGTTTTTGGCGGATTTTCAAGAAGCTCCGGATTCTTAAGGTATTTTCTCAGCTCGTGCAGAGATTCTGAATAATATTCGCCGTCGCAGATGCGGTCATCGGTGGTGATATTAAAATCAAGGAAATGTCTCTTTACGATTGTGCCGTCTTTTTTTACCTCGTTTTCATGGCGGTTTGTACTGAAGGTAATGAACATAGGTACATTACCAAAATTATAAAGATGATGTAAAACCGAAGGAATTCCCAGAGACCCCACTGCAGAGAGCACCATAGAGCCATGAAAAGGACTTATTTCCAGCAGAGAAGCCGGAATAAGATCATGATAATCAAGAAAATACAAAAACTTCATTACAAAACGAAGCAGGAATCTTGGAAGCTTTACAATAGTTGAAAGGAATTTATCAAAGCTATCGGTTACATCAGAATCTGGTTCATTCTGATATGCAGAGATTTTACTGTGCATTTCCTTGTAAACATCATTTATAGTATCTTCCGGCCTAAAGAAGAATTTAAGCATAGTCTCAGGAGCATTAAGAGAAAGCTCTTTTTTTACAGCCATGCTTACTTCAATATTATTGCGGGCATAAATTCTATGGCCACTTACAAATCTATTTACACCAGGCTTCTGGCTTACACCACGAACATAGGCTGCAACCATAACATACATTGAATTAAAGCCTTCAAAGCCTTCTGCACGCTTTTTATGAACGTATTTATCGATTGCTGATAATTCTACACTATCTGATATATAGTTATTTGCATCGTTACGGGTTCCCATAACATATAATGCAAATATAGACATTGGTTCAATTGAACGGATTAATCTTCCGTCTTTACGGTCGCCACGGCGTTTTTTATACACAGGCATTTTTGATGCATCATCTGACTGCATTTCTTTCATACACTCCTAGATTAAGTGGGGAATTTCTTTTTGTCAACTTTTTGCCTGGAAACTTTTTTTAATATATCAATTCAAAATCTTTTACAATAAGAGTTGCGTTTTTTACACCCTTAAAGTAGTCTCCGCGGGCAGAGGAAGCAATAATCACATTTATATGAGTTACTTCTGTATCTGCAGAAACCTGATCTGTACCTTCAGGAAGTGGCAAGGCACCTTCTGGTCTCTCTCCATAAATGAAGGAAACTTCGAGAGTTCTTAAGCCATTTTCGTCTGGTTCTGAAATTGTTGTAGGACAAGTGGTTTGATTTTCAGAATCAGTTTTTCCAATATAAAGTGCAGTGGCAACATAATGTCTGATTGTTTTACCCTTTTCATCTATTTCATGATTTTCAAGTAAAGCAGTAATAGAACATTCATCACCAAGCCCTTCATAAGAGAACTTGATTCTATAACCCTTGGGACGAAGCTTATAAGGAATGCCCCAGTTAATCAGTTTGTTTCCGTCACTTGTGAAAGTAAGAAGCTCTTTAAGCCCCATATCACGCATAACTCTTCCGGTAAAAAGATTTCCACTTGCAATAACTCCAACAACCTTGCGGGTCTGAAGTTTTGCGGCTGTAGAACCGTCCGGGAGAATTACTCTTTGTGTAGGCCATTTTTTGCTGCCAGAAGCTGCAAAAGGAGGATTACCACAATCCCAGAAAAGGGTCTCGCTTCCAGGCATTTCTGTACATTCAGAGGTTCCGAAGGTAAGAAAGCCCGGGAGCTTTTCGGTATGCCATTGAGAAAAATCACTTCCTGGAATTTGAAGGCCAGTTAATGGAGGAACTTCTGCTATCTGAGCAGAAGCTGGAATTGCCGAAACGAGAAGCATTCCGGCAATTAACCATAATTTATTTATTGATCGTGCCACTTCTTAAAAATCAAGCTGGTATTAACACCGCCGAAAGCGAAGTTGTTAGCCATTACGTATTCAGCATCAATGTTGCGGCCCTCGCCAGTAATATAGTCGAGTGGAGCACATTCTGGATCAATATTTACAAGGTTTACATTTGGATGGAACCAGCCTTCATTCATCATATTGATTGTAAGCCAGCTTTCTACACAACCACAGGCACCAAGGATATGGCCTATGTATGATTTTGTAGATGAAATTGGTACAGCCTTACCGAATGCCTTGTAAACAGCCTGTGTTTCAGAAATGTCTCCGTGTGGAGTTGCAGTTCCGTGAGCATTTACATAAGCAATCTGGTCCTTGCTGATTCCTGCATCTTCAATTGCCATTTCAAGACATTTTGCCTGAGTTTCGCTGTTTGGAGATGTGATGTGTGAACCGTCCATATTTGTTGCAAAGCCTGCAATTTCGCAGTAAATCTTTGCACCGCGTTTTACAGCGTGTTCAAGGTCTTCAAGAATCAAAGTACCTGCACCTTCACCGATTACAAGACCGTCGCGGTCTTTATCAAAGCACTTAGGAGTTGCTTCTGGATTCTTGTTAAGGCAGCTTGTAGCACCAAGTGTATCGAAAATTGCTGCATCTGGAGCAGAAAGCTCTTCTGCACCACCACAAATCATGATTTCCTGGCGGCCGTCTTCAATTGCTTCGTAGCCGTAACCGATTGACTGTGAACCAGAAGTACAAGCTGTATCTGTAATGATTACACGGCCGCGAATCTGCCAGTAAACGCTCATGTTGCAGGCGTTTGTCTGTGGCATAGCCTTAATGTATGTCTGGCTGTTAAGGTGGCTTGAGTCACCAGTTTCAACCATTTTTGCAAGGTCGCCGATGGCATCCATACTTCCCATACAGGTTCCGTATGCAATACCAGTGCGTCCGTTTTTAAGTTCTTCAATTACATCATCGCCGTCTTCAGCGAGCAAACCAGCCATCTGCAAAGCATCGTGAGTAGAAAGAAGGCCAAGGAGAGCAACACGGCCCATACCACGTACCTTTTTGCGTGGGAAGCTTGGAAGCTCCTCATCAAAAGGACATGCAAGACGAGTGTTCATCTTTGTATAGCGTTCCCACTCCGGCATATATCGGATTTTATTTTTGCAGGTTTTAAGGTTTGCATAAGCAGTTTCCCAATCGCGTCCAAGCGCAGAAACCATACCGCCACCAGTTACAACAACGCGGCGCTTTCCATTTGGTTTTGTGAATTCCATAATAAATTCCTTCCCTAAAAGTATAAAAATGAAAGTATACAGTAAGAATATAAGAAAAATGAGTAAAATTCAATCATTTGTCATCTTCGGACTTGATCCGAAGATCTAGACATCACTATCCTGTCTAGATTCCCGGGTCAAGCCCGGGAATGACACTTTGGAGAAAACTACTTACACAGGGCCTTTGCTTCTTCGAAAGGCAACGGCTTTCCCCAGACAAAGCCCTGGATAAAGTCACATTTGTGCTCTTTTAGAATCTCCAGCTGACTTTCGCTTTCTACACCTTCGGAAATTACTTCGCAGTCCATAATGTGGCCCATGTAAATGATTGAGTCTACCATATCGGTCATAACAGGGTCACTTTCCAGCTCATCAATAAGGCTCTTGTCAATTTTCAAAAGATTTACGGGAAGCTTCATAAGCTGGGCAATAGAAGTATAGCCCGTTCCAAAATCATCAAGGGCAATCTGTACTCCAAGAGTGCGCAGCGTAAGAATATTGTCAATTGTTATATCCCTGGACTCAGCAAAAGAATATTCTGTAATTTCAATTTCAAGATTTTCAGCCGGGAAGTTAGTTTCATCTATCATCTGCTTCATTTTCTGGGCAAAGTTTTCTGTAGCAATATTTTTTGCAGAAACGTTGATTGAAACAACAAACTTCTGACTGCTTGCTTCCAGAACCGGCTTCATCTCCGTCATAGCCCGGCGAAGAACGTAATCATCTATTTCAGTAATAAGGTTTGTCTTTTCTGCAGCAGGAATAAAGGTTGCAGGGCTTACAATAGAACCGTCCGGCTTTCTGCAGCGAATCAACGTTTCAAAACCACGAAGTTTTTTTCCCTCGGTAATATACTGAGGCTGATAAACCAGGAAGAACCAGTCGTGAGCCATTGCATCTTTGATAAGAAACTCTGCTTCCTTCTGTTCAAAATCAGAATTCAAAAGAGAATCATCATAAAAACAGATTTTCTGTTCCTGGGATTTTCGTGCTTCTGCAAGAGCAATTTCTCCATAACGAAGAATACCGGAAGCATTTCTTTCTTTATTATAATTCTGATCTATATGAACAATGCCGGCGGCAAGAGAAACTGTACAGGTCTTTTTTATGGAAGGGTCTTCTCCGTGTTTTGGCGGAAGACTCATAACCTCCGAACGAATAATAAGCTTTAATTTTTCTTCAGGATAATTATTTTCATCCAAAACCATAGCAAAAATTCCACCGGTAATCTTAAAGAGCATTTCTCCTTTTCCGAGCATACTCTTAAGCTTTGGTGCAATTTCCTTAAGAATATAATCTCCAGCCTGAATACCATAAACATCATTTATATTCTTAAAATCTTCAATTTCAATACAGGCAAGAATAAAATTTTTTTCTGCTTCAAGCTGCTGATTCAAATATTTGACATAGTAACGTCGGTTTGGAAAGCCTGTAATAAAATCTGTAAGACTGTTGATTGTAGATTTTTTATAAAAGGAATAAATGATTAAAACCGTTATAAAGGAAACTAAAGATGTTACCACACTAGGAAGAGGTGCCAGGTTATGAGAGCCAATAATCGGATTTAATGCCGCCAGAATGCTCACTGCCATTATACCCATGGCAAGCCTGCTTCCTTTTTTGAAATCAATAAAAACCAGAATTACACAACACAAAGAATTTATGGCCGCAATGATTCCCTGTATGGAAGAAACCGGAAAAACAAAGTTCCCGTAGCGTATAATTTGGCCTGAGATTTTTGCTAATCTTGTAACCCCTACAATACATGTAAGCCCATAAAGCGTAAAAAGAAGCATCAGAAGATTTTTTCGATTCAAGAATTTCAAAGGCGTCCTCCAGAAAATACTTGGCTTACATAAAAGTATAAAAAGGACTTTATTAGATAGTGATTATTTTATTTATTTGATTTTAACATGCGTAAACTATATTCGCAAGAAATAAAGTTTTTGGTAACAGATGTTTCAGTTAACAGATGTTCTGGGGCGTTGCGGGGGCAGGGATTGGGCTTTGATTTTTGCCCCCGCTGGAAGGGGGAGCGGAAGACCGCGAAGCGGGCTGGAGCGAGGGGGAGACTTCCCCCTCCTCCCTATTAAGGCTACATACCGCCGTCGATTTCAATAACCTGACGAGTGATGTAAGCTGCGCCTTCGCTCAAAAGGAATACTGCAGCAGATGCAATTTCCTCAGGCTTTCCTGCACGTCCCATTGGGATTGTCTTCATGATGATTTCGTAAACTTCCGGGCGGATTGCCTTAGTCATATCAGTTTCGATTACACCAGGAGCAATTGCATTACAGGTGATTCCGCGGCCTGCGAGTTCAACTGCGAGAGCCTTTGTAGCACCAATGATACCTGCTTTAGAAGCAGAGTAGTTTGTCTGTCCGCGGTTTCCATCTACACCACTTACAGAAGAAACTGTAATTACACGGCCACCGCGCTTGTTCTTGCGGCTTGCCATTGGCATAAGAAGCGGGTTGATTACGTTGTAGAAAGAGTCGAGGTTTGTGTGGATAACCTTGTCCCAGTCTTCGCCGCTCATTGCAACAAAAGTATTATCGCGGGTAACACCAGCGTTATTTACGATTCCCCAGAGTGCGCCATATTTTTCTGTAAGTGCAGTAAGCTTTTCCTTACAGTCTTCGCGGTTAGAAACATCAAACTGAATCAGTTCGCCCTGTCCGCCGGCAGCCTGAATCTGAGAGAGAGTTTCCTCTGCTTTTCCCTGACTTCCGTTGTAGTGACAGATTACATAATATCCGGCTTTAGCAGCCTCAACAGCGATTGCACGGCCAATTCCACCGCTCGCACCAGTTACAAGAACTTTCTTATCAAGATTTTCGTTTTCCATAATTTCCTCATTTTATTTTGGGTTTTCTTATTATTGACAGTTTTTAAGATTTTGTCAAATACAAGATTGAATTGCCGGCAAAGACTCTAGCCTTTTAATTCCGCGCAGATTCTCTCGTATTCAGCTTCATCTATTTTGTATTTCTTACCAAGAATAAGCCAGGCTATAACAATGGCAAGAACCGGAATCAGGGTGATTCCAAGGCGCAGTACAAAAAGCTGACTACCACTTGCAGTAGAAAGATAGCCGTCTGCTAAAGACAGAACCTGGTCTGCAGCCATTTCACCGCTTCCGGCCTTTACCTCCAGGGCACTTACCTGCTGGCTGATTGCATATATGCCGCTTATAATCAGAACAAGATTTACAATTCCCTGATTGATTGCGCTGGAAAGCTTTGCTGAAAAGGAACGCACAGTTGAAATAATTGAATCGTGTCGTTCGTGGAACTTATACTCATCATACTCAATTGTGTTATTGAGCATAACAAGCAGGGCAAGATTAAAGAGTCCCTGGCAGAAGAAAATCACAAAGCCTGCAGCGTTTATGATTATGCGGCTTTTTGGAAGGGCGTAACCGGTAAGCAGAAGCACGAGGTAGCCCAGACTGATAATTACGGTTACCAGGGTCAAAAGCTTTTTGCGGCCCATGGCCTTTGTACAAAATGGGAAGGCAATTTGAGAAAGAAGGGTTCCAAGGCCGTACATCACTGTAAAAATAAAGACAAGGTTTCCGCCCTCAGAATAACCGAACTCAAAATAAAAGAAGTTCATTCCAAACATCAAAAGAAGGTTTGTTCCAATGTTGAAAAGAAGCGAAGCAATTCCAGCCGGAATCAGCTGATCGTTTCGAACAAAAATCTTAAACATGTCTTTGAGAGACAGGGCTTCTTTATGCTCCCCGGCCTCGTGGTGGCGTTCGCGAACTCCCAGAACCGTAATCAGCTGAAAGCCTATAAAACACAGGGCAACTATAAGGGCTGTGAGTCTGTAAGCGTTTACTGCGTTTCCTGCAATCACTGTTGGAACAATTCCCGCAACACTGAACTGGCCCACGCAGATAAAAATGCTCATAAGGGTAACAAGAATATTGCGCTCACCGGCATCGCTGGAAAGAGATGGCAGCATTCCCCAATAGGCAATGTCGTTCATGGTGTAGGTCATTCCCCAGAGCAGGTAGCTGATTCCAAAAAAGGCAACAAAAGCCCAGCCTTCAGGCCTAACCGTAAAGAGGGCAATAATTACAAGGGCATTGAGGACAGAGCCTGCAAGAATCCAGGGCTTATATTTTCCAGCCTTAAAGTGACAGTTCTCAATTATGATTCCCATAAGAGGATCATTAATTGCATCCCAAATAAGGCAGCCCACAATGATTGCAGAAATTGCTCCAAACTGGGCCACACTCAGCTTCATTGTGTACTGAATGTAGGCCATAAGATACATGCTCACAAGGGCGTAAGCTGCATCGCGTCCGGTAGCACCAATTGAATAAGACCATTTTGTTCTCGAATCAAGCTTGTCCATTTTATCGACCTATCTTTTTCTGTTTGCTGCCTTTACAATTTTGTTTACATATTTTTCTGAAAAAATTCCGTTTGTTACACTGATTAAGCTTTCAAGCGGATTTTCCATAATGGCGCTGATTGCAATTTTTACAGAAGGATCATCCTTTGACTTTCCCTTCATTGAAAAAAGCATAATCCGGATGATTGTTTTCATGATAAATCTTACAACAATGCTTTCCTTTGCCATGTCGCCAAGATTGTCGGCAGGGGTAAAGGTACCGCGGTGATGAGCAGCGTAGTAAGTGTCATTAAAGAAAGAATCATAAAGGGCTGTGTCTGGAGTGTAAGAAGAGACTGTGCCGCCGGCTGCTTCTGCTGTGCTCACTTCAACTTCTTTTTCCAGAAGGATTTTTCTAACAGATGCTCCAACCTTTATAGAATAAATTCCCGGGTCTGCAACAAAGTCGTGGGCAGAAGTGTCGTAGCTCTTAAATGCATTTTCATCCAGTTCTACAGTTACGCGTTTTGTGTGGCCGGCTTCAAGCTCAACCTTTTCAAAAGCTCGGAGTTCAGGATATGGCGCATCTTTTTTCTGGATGTAAACCTGGCCTGCTTCCGAACCTTTTACAGAGCCTGTGTTGGTGATATCAAAAGAAACTGTATGAGACTTTAGATCAACTTCGAGGTTTGCATATTCAAAACTTGTATAGCTGAGACCGTAACCAAACTCGTAGCGGACAGGAATATTTTTTGCTTCGTAATGTCGGTAACCTACAAAAGAACCTTCTTTATATTCAACGTTATCATCCTCGCCGCCAAAGTTTCCGTAGCAGGGAGTATCTTTTTCTGAGAACGGGAAGGTTTCTGCAAGCTTTCCGCTTGGGTTTACATTGCCGCTAAGAAGTTCTGCACAGGCTTCGCCACATGCCTCACCGCAAAGATACATATGAAGAATGGCACGAACTTTGTCAGCAAAATACAAATCAATTGGAGCACCGCTGAAGGTAACTGCAATTACCTCTGCGTCTGTCTCAAGGATTTTATCCAGCAGCTTTGTCTGAACCTGTGGAAGGGCCATGTTTTCGCGGTCAAAGCCTTCGCCTTCAAACTCTTCTGTAAGACCACAGAAGAAAAGCACAGGACGTTTTTCTGCAGCCGCTTTTTTTGCAAGCTCAAGAGCCTCTTTATATCCGTTCTCGCTTACATCACAAATCTTTCCAGAATAGCCTTCTGCATATTCAACATCAAAACCCTTGGCCTTAAGACTTTCCAGCGCACTTGGATAAGTTGCAGTAGAAATATGGCTTGAACCGCCTCCCTGGAATTTCATTGTTGCAGCCAGGCCGCCAATTACAGTAATTTTTGATTTTGCTGCGAGAGGAAGTGCTCCGTCATTTTTAAGAAGAACTGCAGAGCGGGTTGCAAAGCTAAGGGCCGCAGCGTGATGTGCCTTAAAATCAATTTTTGAATTGTCAGCTTTCTGCTGATGACCGCCGTTCCATTTTTTTGCGGCTTCAACAACAAGCCGGTTAGCCTCATCTAACTTTTCACGCAACTCAGAATCTCCGTCATAAAGAGGTGCAAGCTGATTGTTAAAATATCCGTTTGAATCCGGCATGGCAAGAGACATACCGGCTTTTACACAGTTAGCAGCTCCAATGCAGGCACCCCAGTCAGAGATAACCATTCCCTTAAAGCCCCATTTTTTTCTGAGAACCTCTGTTAGCAGAAATTTACTGGCAGCCGCATACTCGCCGTTTACCTTGTTGTAAGAAACCATGATGCTTGCAGGCTGTGCTTTACGAACTGCAATTTCAAAAGGACGAAGATATATTTCTGAAAGTGTTTTTTCGTTTACGATTGAATTAGAAGTCTGGCGGCGCTTTTCCTGATTGTTACAGGTAAAGTGTTTAAGCGAGGTTCCTATTCCCAGAGCCTGCATTCCGTTGATATATTGAGCCGCAAGAGTTCCTGCAAGATAAGGATCCTCGGAAAAATATTCAAAGTTACGACCGCACAAAGGTGAACGCTTTATGTTTGTTCCAGGGCCAAGGACTATGTCTACTTCCTGGCACTGGGCTTCTTCTGCAATTGATTTTCCCAGCTGGCTTAAAAGGCTTTTATCCCAGCTGGCAGCCATACAGCTTGAAGTTGGAGAGAAATTGTCAATTGTTGTGGATTGAAGTTTGAATCGGCATAAGTTTTAAGCAGCT
>SFOB01000119.1 GCA_004554075.1 Treponema sp. | reverse complement strand
CAAGCCGGAGTGAAAGCGGACGCTGCTGGCACACAATTTTTTCACCGACGCACATACCAGTGTCGTCTTCGTATACCTGCACCGTAGCCTTGCCTTTATTCTGGCGGATAATTTCACCAATAAGTTTTTTTTCACCTACATCAACTACGTCATAAAGACCGCAGCCGTCGAGTCCTTCTGCATAAACGATTGGACCTGAAATGCGGGTAATTTTTCCTTCTATCATATCTGGCCTCCGAACAAGGTGTCTGAAAGCTCTGAACGGTTAGCATCGAGAAGTTTTTCAATCACTTCGTTCAAAGTAAGTCGTGAGCGGAAATTCTTATCTTCTGTTTCAAGGATGATTCCCTGAGGCTTTGCAAGACCGAGATCTTCTTCATAAACTTCGGCGCCAAATTTTGTCTGTGCACAGGAAAGAAGTTTATCTCCAAGTTTTTTTGAGAGGAAGTTTTTTGCAGAATCCAGAGAAAAACCGTAAACCTTAGCATTTACTTTATGCTCTGCCTTCTTAAAATCAAAATTACGGGAAGCAAGTTCTAAGCGTTTTTCTTCTGAAAGTCCTTCCAGATATTTATTGATATTCTGAATAATTGCATCCTGAATAAATGAAACCTTGAAACGTTCTTTTTCCAATGGAACAACAGCCTTTCTGTCTGTTTCAAAAGACTCAAGCTTATGTTCAAAAAAGCTTCTTTTTTCATCAGCTGCCTTTTGAATATCTGTTTCAACGGATTCAAGGAGAGTCTGGCAGTCATGATCTGCCTTCTGAAGCATACGTTCTGCTTTCTTGCGTGCATCTGCCTGAATCTCTTTATCCAAAATATCTGTAGATCGTAATTCCTGCATACTAAACCTCAACGCCTACGGCTTCTTTAATTGCATCTGAAAGAGTTTTCTTACCCTTGAGATGTCCGTTTAAGCCGGGCACTTCTACTATTAGAGGAAATCTTCCTGTTTTTTGCCATGCGATTTCTTCGTCTTCAATCTGACTTGCAGCCTGCTCTGTTAAAATAAGTACGCGCGGAATTTCTGAAGAAGGAACATTTACAACACCACCCTTACCCGTTACACGATTAAAGGCATCCAGAACCTCGGCCCTGGTTTCTGCTGCAGTTCCATCAATTCCTGTCAGTTTAAAGGCAAGGACAATTTCTCGCTCGCCAATAATATAAAATTTCAAAGTTGGGCACCTGCCGTCCTTTTATTTGAAAAGGATAAGAACTCCAACGAGCATTCCCCAAAGACAAATACCTTCTGCAAGACCTACGAATGGAAGTGCCTTACCAGAAAGTTCAGGATTTTCGCTCATTGCGCCCATTGCAGCAGCACCGATTTTACCTACGGCCATACCACCTGCAATACAAGCAAGACCTACTGCAATTGCGGCAGCAAGGTATTTCATAGCACCAGCTGATGCAGCAGATGCAGCAGCAGCGTCTTCAGCGAAAAGCATTGCACTGCCAGCCATTAATGTGATGAAAGACAAAAATCTCTTTTTCATAAAAAACTCCTATTTCAACTCAAACTTAAATGGTTTGAACTCTTTACCAGTTTCATGGAAGAACTTGCTGAAGAATTCGTAATACTGAAGACGTATTACCTGAATTGCAACAATCATTCCTTCCAGTACAATAATCAGGGCATTACCGGCAATTAAAACTATAATGCCGCCTACACTGCCCGGTCCGCCTACCATATTTGTAAGCGTAAGAATTGTAAAGTTTAATACTGCATGTGAAAGCGCAAAAGCACCTACACGCACAAAACTTACTGTATTTGAAAGATAGCCCGAAATAACTTCGATTATCTCTACAACGCTTGAAATTATATAAGTTCCAAAGCCGTTTTCGAAAAGCGGTTTTTCACCGTTTGCTGCACGTTCAAAAGGTTCTGCAAAAGCAGCAAAGAAAAGTGATACTGCAATAATCACAATATCATAAACGGCTACAGTATGACTTGTAAGAACCAGGCGAAGTACAAGGGCAATTACATACCAGAAGAAAACTGCACCGGCAAGGCCGTTCTTACCTAAAAAGGCTTCGGCATACTTTTTTCTCATCAGGTTATTGATGATATTCAAAAGAAGTCCGCAGGTATTGATTACAAATCCAATTGCAACTGCTACTCCAAAGACACCAAACATTACATAAATTGATTTTGGATCTGCAGAAGGCATAAGGTGCAAAATAGGTGCATGAGGAGTTCCAAAGAAGCCTGTTACCCATTCTGCAAAAGGCTCGAGTACAGTTTCTGTTCCAAAGAACTCACCTGTCAAAAGTCCCATGATAGAACTTGATACACCAATTGATATGAAAATCGGAGCAAACTTATTCCATCCTCCAACCTTAATTACATTCAAAGCCATCAGAATACCGGCAACCACAAAGAAGAGTCCCTGACCAAAATCGCCGAACATAATTCCAAAAAGGATTGTGAAGAAAACAGCAACAAAAGGTGTCGGGTCAATTGCACCATAAATTGGAGAGCCGTAAGAGAAAATCATTCGCTCAAAGCTCTTTACAAGTTTTCCGTGTTCAAGTTTTACAGGAACCTGCTCTTTGCCAGACATTACGCTTGGAACTTCAAAAGGCTCGTAGGCACGGATTGCAATGCGGCCTTCTGTAAGTTCATCCAGTCCCTTCATATAATTTTCTGTCTCGCTTGCAGGAATCCAGCCGGTAATACGGTAAACAAGTTCTGTAGATTCCAGACGGCGGGTAATATCTTCTATCTGTACTGCAATTGTAAAACTGCCTAAAAGGCTTTCAAGCTGGGCACGATGTGTTTCTGCAAAATTTGCCTTTTCTGTAACAAGTTCTTCCAAAGCCTTATCTGCATCAGCTTTCTTTTCTTCAAGACCTTTGAGGGCAGACTCTGGAACGCCCTTAAAATCAGCTGGTACATCCAGTGCTACAAAGTTATGATTTTTAAGCTCGGCATCCAGGGCAAAGCGGCCCTTCTTAGAAGATGCAACAAGCACATGAGAAGAATCGTTTCCAAGTTTAATTACAACCGCAGAACCTTCCAGACTGTCTTTTAAGTCTTCAAACTGATTTTCGGGAATGCGGCCAATGCGGAGAGACAAAAATGACAGATGCTCAAGTTCTGAATAAGAAACCTTAAGGTTAGAAAAAGCCATTGCTTCTTTATAAGCATCGTTTACCTTGTGAGCTTCTTCTGTAGCATCCGCAATTCTCTTTTTCAAATCTGTATAAGCAGCAATTAAATCTGCAGCCTTTTTGCGGTCTTCATCACGAGGAGCTTTACAGTCTTTAATATCAGAAAGTTCTCCCTCGTAACCAAGTTCTGTATAAGCCTTTGAAAGGCTTTCATAAAACTGAGAATCTATATTAAGTGAAGCATCCGAATCAGAATCTTCTGAAGTTCCTGATTTTGCTGCACTCTCTTTAAGCTTTGTCTGAAACTGAAAATTTTCTTTTTTACCTATATATTCAATTACAGAAGATATATCATTCTTAAGCACCATCAGCTCAAGAATCTTCATTTCTGCGGTCCTAGCCATTTATACCTCCAACGGCTTCCATAGCCTCTTCGGGATTTACATTTAATCTTATACTTTCAACAGCAGTACGTATACAGCTGAGCTCAAAATTCTTCATTTTATACCAGCCGATAAGGCCACAAGGATCCGATGGGAACTGATGAAAAAGCAGGCTTGCTTTTCTGCAGATTTCAACACGGTTACGGCGTTCTATCCAGATAGGATCAATCTGCCAGACTTGTCCATCTACATGCGGATTTACAAGTGAAGCATATTTCCATTCAGACCATGGTCCATATTCATCCAGAGGCCAGTCCAGAGTTTTAAGGGCAGGAGCCGAAACAGGGTCTGAAGGCCCAGGTTTATCTGTAACATAAATCAGATTATGAATTATATCTTCAGACTTCATCTTATAATAAAGTCTTAAGCGCAGGGCCCAGACTACATTTTTAATAATGAATTCCTGACGGTAAAGTGCCAGCAGAGCATCCCGCGCTTCACCCTTCTCTCTCTGAGCAGACTCCCAAAGATGCTTTATTATACCATGAAAAGGCGGTTCTGGCCGTAATCTTTTTTATATCCGGGCAGTCTTTATAATTGAGGGAAGAATACTTTCCAAGATTTATAATTTGAGGAAGAGTCTTTTCTCCCTTACAGAGAGAGGCTCCAATTTCTTTAAGATTTTCGCCTTCAAAAAGTAAAAGCTGATCTACAAGAACAGGCTCGGGCTTGTCGTATGCATCTATGAACTTGATATAATGACCTATAAAATCAGAAAAGGCCTTTTCTTCGATTTGCTGAGAAAGTAAAACTTCTGGAACAAGGGGCGGCTGACTTCTGAAAAGCAGAGTCCACAATTCTCCCAGAGATTTTGCTGCAAACAGCTGATGAGCACGCTTAATTGTAAAGGATTTTCCTAATATTCCGTTGGCTTTAGCAAAAACAAAAGCATCTGCACCCGACTTATCCATACGCCAGCTCCTATCAGATCTGCTTATGAAAAAATCAGCTTATCCAGCAGGGATGAAAAAGCTTCGGAATTCTGAGGTTTAGCTGCAAGAGACTCTTTATAGTCTTCTATTTCTTTCTGGTATTTTTCTGCAACTTTCTGATGATTTTCCTGATATTCAGCTTCGAGCTTAGCCGCTATTTCATCGTAACGACTTTTATATTCTGCATTATATTTTGCCCGTGCATCGGAAAGACGGCGGTCTACTTCCTGAGCGGCATCATTAATAAGTGCCGACGCATTTTTTTCTACCTCAAGAAGATGATTGATGGCATCAATTTCGCTTGTATTCTCTGCCATATTATTGCCTCCTGTCTACTCCATAGATTCTATCAGTTCATATACTTCCTGGGAAGTCTGTGCCTGCAAAAGGTTCTTTACAAAGTCTGGATTACTTACCAGCTGTAAAATATCACGAAGCACATGAAGATGTGTTTCAGTATCTTTTTCTTCGAAAAGAATTTCGAAAATTACATTTACTAAAGGATGTTCAGGATTTTTTTCTGGTTCCGGGGAGTCGAATTCAATCCCCGCGCGGCTGATTCCTACCGCTACCAGAGTGTCCCCCGCAGAAGCGCATAAAGCGTGGGGAACAGCAACATAAGGAAAAACAGCAGTACTCATTTTCTCTTCCCTTGCAACAAGGGCTGTCATTGCTTCCTTTCTGTTTAATTCAGGATTTTTAGCAACCAGTACTTCCAGAAGCTCTGCAAAACATTCTTCTTTTTCTGTGCTTTCCAGAGCTACTTTTATGGAAGACGGAGAAATGAAACTGCTAAGCATTTTAGTGCCTCTTATTCAGCAGCTTCTGATTCTGCCCACCAGTTACCAGTTGTTGATTCAGAAGTTGTATCTGCAGCTTCTACTGTTGTAGGAACAAGATCCTTTTCGATCTTTGGCTTTTTATTAACAAGTGCAAGGCCCAAAGAAAGAGCAAAGAACAAGAAAACCAATACGAAAGTTGTTTTGGTAAGAACACTACCAGAATGTGATCCGAATGCAGCAGTTCCACGGCCACCAAGAAGACCCATTCCGTTTTCACCGTCGTCCTGAATTGAAACAAGAAGAACAAGAAGAAGACAAACGATTACAAAGAATACCAGAAGAACAACACCAATTGTACCCATAATTTATTTCTCCAAAAATTTTTAATCGAATAAAGTGTAATATATTTTAGTGAAAACAGCCTTTTTCGTCAATGTAATTTCTCAAAACAAACGGGCCAAACCAGATGATTCGGCCCGTTTATTATAGTTTTTTTAACTTAGTAGTTTTTATTCAGGAATTAAAGTTCCTTTGTAATAGCAAATACATCGCTATACTGCTTTCCGTCTTTCTTAGTTGCAATTACCTGAACAGTGTATGTACCGCTTGCAAGTTCATTGATTTTCTTGAATGTAAGGCTACTACCGTCTGCCTCCTGTGTAATATCTTTTTCATCTACACTAAGGAAGCGTACGAGAATATGTGTTACATCAGCTGCATCTGTACCAGAAATAGCAAAATCAACATTACCATTACTCTTCAATACACCATTCTTTACATTATCACTACCCTGGGTTGCACTAGCAGTAATTGTGCCATAAGAATCATTAATTTCATAATTAATGATAGACTTTGTGTTGTAGCTGGCTTCAACTGTCTTATTGCCGAATACAGAAATCTTTGTAATCTTCTTATCACCAGTTGTAATTTCAGGATCATTCCACTGGAGGAAAGGATGATGATTCATTTCAAGATCAGTAAAGGTTGTCAATGTAATATCTTCATCTTTGAAAATATGATATTCGGTCAAAGAACCTGTTTTCTTTGTTGATTTAATCATACCACCGTTAAGGTCATAAACAATCTTAATAAGGTTGATTTTTTCTGTACCATAAGCAGTTTTTCCTGAAAGCTCAGAAATCTTAGTTGTATCTGTCTCACGGCTACAAGAAGAAGATTCACCAACAACATTTACAGCCTTAATAGAAATATCAAATTTCTTTGCAAGAGGAAGTTTTACAATACAAGATTTTGAACCTGCAGAAAGTGTACCATCTACACGAATATCACTTTCCCAGAACACTTCTTTAACATGAACAGTTTCTTCATCTGTTTCTGCACCAAAAATCTTATAATTTACAGGACTAGATCCATCACAATTCTGGATTGTAAGTTCAAAGTACTCTTCATTATTTGATTTATCTTGCCAGCTGATAAATACATTATAATTGTTTCCATCTGCAGATCCGTCTACATAGTATGCTGCAAGACCTTCCGGAGCATCTGGAGCCTTATTCAAAATATTCCCCAGAGCAAGCTCTTCATTCTTTGTTTCACGACCAGGAGCTATAACAATGATATCTCCCCAGGTACCAATTGCTACATCTTTAGCAGAATCACCAGTACCTTTTGTCATATAAAAATAAATTCTGAAATTATAGCGACCTGGTTCTACATTTGTAACTTCGTAAGAGAATTTTCCGACATTTTCTCCAGAACAGTCTCCACCCTTTTCTGTTCCTTCGACAACCGCATTTGTATTTAAGTCATACAAGGCAGCCTTATATTTTGATGCAAGAGGAGTTGTTGTATTATCAGTAAAGGTTCCGGCAAGTTTTACCTTACCTACAGTTGTTACTCCTTCACTTGAAAGCTTAAATGTAACAGCCTCATTACTTGCAGGAGCACCATTTTTCATATCAACACGACGGCGACCTTCAAGAATTTTTAAGGTTGGATCAGTCTTTGAATATGCAGACATTGTCAGATACCAGACATCATAAGAAAGCTCAACTTCTGCTTTACCTGAACTAAATGAAAGTGTGTATTCATCAATCTTATTACCCTTTTCAGATTCACCTTTAAGTGTAATCTTTCCAAAAGTATCTGGTGCTGTATTAGATGCAATTGCAACCGGGTTGATAGTTCTTGCTGATTTTGTTCCGTAATCAACAGAGTTATCAATCCCAATCTGAATTACAGCCTTTTCTGGGGTGCCAGAAACAGTTGCATTACTAAGATTCGAACAACCTGCAAACAGGACTAGCGCTGCTGCAGCCATCAGGAAACTTTTAACAAATTTCTTCATTTTTTTCCTCCATACCGTTTTCATCTCCGGTTTAATACTACTATTATTGTTGTATCTATATATTCCGTTCCCTTTTCATCAGTAACGGTTAATACCAGTTTTGATTCTTTATTAACTTCAAAATCGTTTTCAGGCAAAAAGGCATAAATACGTTCGTTGCAAAGTGTTTTTTTCTGCACCTGCCCATCTTCAAGATTTTCTTCTACCCACAAATATTTTGCAGCACCTTTAGGAGCAACAAGACTTGAGTTAAAGCCTTCAATAAAGGTATATCTGATTTCCAGCATCTGCTCCTGATCAAAATCTTTATCAAGCAGATTACTCTCTTTTGCTGGTGTTGGTGTGAGTGTAAAATAATTCTCATTAAAATTATTTATCATCTGCTCATAAGAATTTGTGCAGGAAGAAATCAAAAGGAAAATCAAAAGTCCTGCTGTCAAAGAAATATTTTTAACTATACTTTTCATCACTTCTCCCCCCACCTGTAAACATAACCTGCATATAGTGATGGTGAAACTTTTCCGATTGTGTCGTATTCGCAGTTAATGTCGAATTCAAACCATTTAATCTGCATTCCGGCGCCTGCGCTCATAAAAAAAGAAAAATCCGGTTCGCCGATGATATAGCCCTGAGAAGAGATAAGAGCCAGGGAATTGATTTTTGCTCCCACCTTAAAAGTTGTGATAATTCTTATATCATTATTCCATGGCGAAAAGGCGTAGCCTGCCGGAAGGTAAAGTGCTGCAGACCAAAGTTTTGGTGCATCTACGTTTTGACCGCCAATTTTGTAATCTGCAGGAAAATCACTTGCTGGAAAGCCTGTGCTGAGTATAAGCCCTGCACCAACAAAGAATGGAGAAATCTTTTCTGAATAAAGATATTCGCTGCGGAGATTTACAGAAAGCAGATATGGCCAGGTCATATAATTTATTCCTGCACTAACAGAAAGACTTGAAAATCTCTGATGTAAAAAGTTTCCACTACCCCGGCCAGCCAGAGAGGCATCTGTAATCAGCATTGCTGTATCATCAAGATATGGCTGTGGCTCTACAATATAAACCTTACCGTTTTTATAACCGGCATACATTTTATCTGCGGCATAATCAAAATCAAAGGCTGTAAAATCACCTTCCGTTATACCTTCCTCAAACAAGGCATTTGAAACAGAAAGAGGACGACGGGAAGAAATACTGTATACCATAACCTCGCCCTTGTCGTTACGAACAGCAATCAGGTCAGGATCTTTAAGGGCTTTTATGGCTGTAATGGGGCGGCCTACGGCGATTGAATAAAGAGTGTTACCTGAAAAATCTGTAATTTTGAAAGAGTTTCTTCCGTCCTGGAAAATTACATAAACGGAGTCAGAAGAAAAAACGACCGGCACTTTTGCCCGTGTGTATACTCCCTTTATATGAGATATCTGACTGCTTGTATAACTGTTCCAGATATAGGCATTTCCATCAGTAGAAACAGTAGCAAGGTATTCTCCATTTTTACTGAATTCCAGTCCATAAACCGGAGCCTTGTGACTTGTAATTGTATGGGAAATTGAACCTGCTGTTACTCGCAGACGGAAGTGTACCTGAACTGAATAATCATTAAAGGCGGCTGCGATATAATCTGAATTATTGCTTACTGCAAGAGCAACGAGGGCTTTGCGGCCGGTAGGATCTGCGCAATCTGCAGAATAATAGATTTCCTCAACAGCTTCATTATCAGAAAATAGCTTGCGAACTATAAACTGACCGTCTTTTGTGATGTCGGCAAAATAGTCACTACTCCCTTCTTTATAGAAGGACATTTGCGAAACCTTTTCATCGTAAAAAAGGCCAACCAGAGCGTAATCTGATGAATCATAAACTGAAACAGACTCACCGTTAGACACCGCCAGAAGACTGCCATCCTGACTTTCAGTCATCAATAAAACTTCTCTCTCGCTGCTGATTATCTGGGAATAAAGACGGGTGTTAAAGAAAACAAAAAGAAAAACAAACTGTATAAAAGCAATTTTTCTATTCATACCCTTGTCCGATTTATTCCTAAGAATTCCAGCATGGGTATTTTAGCAAAGTGATACAAACTTGTAGTCAGTAAACACGCACAAAAAGCAGTGAATTTTTTATTGAATTTTTATGATTTTTTCACAAGCTAACAATCGAAAATCCGTTAAAAAAAATAAGACCAGTGATTAAGCTGGCCTTAGACACAACTAAACCACCGGTCTAGAGATCCCGAAACACAGGCTGCGATTTGCCCTAAGATTGCGAACTAGTGAGCAATCACGCAGCCTGCCGTTTTGCCCCTGCAAAACGGTCGTTCAATTATACTTACAATACACAGATAGGTACGAATGTTTCTGCCTTGAGTGATGCACCACCGATAAGACCACCGTCGATATCTGGCTGAGCGAGGAGCTCTGGAGCATTAGAAGCCTTCATAGATCCACCGTACTGAATGATTACTTCATCAGCAACCTTCTGGTTGTAGAGTTTTGCAATGTATCCGCGGATGAACTTGTGGATAGCCTGAGCGTCATCTGGAGTAGCTGTTTTACCAGTACCAATAGCCCAAACTGGTTCGTAAGCGATTGTTACGTTCTTCATCTGCTCTTCTGTTACACCAGCGAGACCTGCAGAAAGCTGGAATGCACAAACCTGCTCTGCTTCGCCAGCTTCGCGTTCACTCAAAAGTTCACCGATACAAAGGTCAACTTCAAGACCGCTTGCAAGAGCCTTGCGAACCTTCTTGTTGATAAGTTCATCAGACTCACCGATTTCGTGGCGGCGTTCTGAGTGTCCGAGGATTACACACTGACATCCGATATCCTTGAGCATTGCGCAAGAAACTTCACCTGTGTGAGCTCCGTTATCTGTAGCAGCACAATCCTGAGCTGCGAGAATGATGTTTGAACCCTTTACAACCTGAGCTACTGCATCAAGATATACAAAAGGAACACCAATCATAAATTTGTTTGTCTTTCCTTTCAATGCGGAAACCAAATCCGATGCAAGTTTTACAGCTTCCGCTTTGGAAGTGTTCATTTTCCAGTTTCCGGCGATATAATGAGTACGTGCCATAATCAAACTCCTGTCTAAAATTTAATGACAATAATTTTACACCAACAAAGAACTAAAATCAATTGCATAAAGATGAGCACACGGCAAACGCATTATAAATAATTTAAGTAAAGTTTGCGCGAAGGAACGGTTTCTGGGGCAAAAACACTCTGATTGCTGCGACCACATGAGCAGGCAATTC
>SFOB01000031.1 GCA_004554075.1 Treponema sp. | reverse complement strand
AACTCACCCTGCTCTACCAGGTTTCCTACAAAATTGCAGAGAATGCGGCGGAAGTATTCGTGTCTTGGGTAAGAAAGGAAGCTGCGGCTGTCTGTGAGCATTCCAACGTAAGAGCCAAGCGGAGTTGTTCTGGCATAAACGCGAATCTGTTCTTCTATGCCGTCTTTGTGATCGTTGAACCACCAGGCAGGACCAAACTGACAGTTACGGAAGTTTGCTGCCATTGTTGCAAGCGCTTCATTATCTTTAGGATTGAGATTATAAAGAATTGTTCGTGCGTCTGGTACAGCGCTGTAAATTGCGTTGAGAACTGCGCCAAGCTGCGGGGCAAAATTAAAATCATTAAGACTGTCTTCGCCAATGTTCTTTCCGGCAGCAGAAAGCATTGCAAAGTTATTGTCGCGGAGGGCACCAATATGAATCTGCATTACAAAACCTTTCTGTGCATAAAGTTTTCCAAGTTCTGTAAGCACCCAGCCCTTATACTGAGCAATCTCATCCGGGCGAAGTTTTTTACCAATCCAGGCTTTTTCGAAAATGTAATTTACATCATCATATTTTGTTGGAAGATAAAAATCTCCTTCGAGTGAGTGGTCACTGACAACAGAACCGTTTGCCTTAAAGAAATCCATACGGCGGCCAAGGGCTGCAATCATATCATTTATAGAAGTAAATCTTGTGCCGTCCATTTCCTGCAGGCGGCTGATATATTTTGCATATCCAGGATTTTCCGGTGACAAAGGAAGATCCGGGCGGAAAGACGGTCGTACCTTGCAGTTCTTCCAGTCGCCGGCAATTTTTTTATGCCATTCAAGACTGTCCAAAGGGTCATCAGTTGTACAAAGTTCGCGGACATTCATTTTTTCAAGAAGGCCGCGTGGAGCATATTCAGGCTTTGCAAGAAGGGCGTTACATTTATCCCAGATTTCGCGGGCGTTCTTTTCTGTGACAGGGACATCAATTCCAAAATAGCGCTTGAGCTCAAGGTGGCTCCAGTGATAAAGAGGATTACCCGGACAAAGCTGAAGAGTTTTTACAAAGGCAAGGTAGCGCTCATAATCTGCCGCTGCAACAGCCTCTGCTCCGCCCCGCTCTTCGTCAGATTTTACTGAGCCGTCAAGGCGGATGTGACCGGTAATCAGTTTTTCATCTACACCGGCAGCACGCATTGCACGCCATTTGTAGTGATCATGATCCAGCCAGGCATTTGCAAGATTTCCTAGAGGCTTATTCTCAAAAATCTCCTGGGGACTTAAATGATTATGAAAATCGAAAATCGGCTGATTTTCTGCATATTTATGGTATAAAGTGCAGGCTGTATCGCTCTGCAGAATAAAATCTTCGTCAAGAAATGTTTTCATGTTTTTACCTCGAATACTAGTATATCACAACATAAAGTTCACGTTAAGCCAGGCAGACTAGTCTATTTCACCTATACTATTAAAAAAATCTAAAATCAGAGAATTGATATCTATACCACTGATTCTTTTTTCCGGCCAGGAATGACGGCCATCTTTAATAAAAAGATTCCAGACCTGAAGGGCTGACTTTGAGGCACTATACCTGGTAAGCACAGAGCCTTTGCCCATATCAAGACTATCTTCTTTCTCAAGCCTGTTTGATTTCACCCAGTAATCAACTACATCTTCAATTGCAGGATTTTTTGTATAAGCGGCAGTACCATCAGAGACTTTAGGAACAACATCATCAAACTCACCCGTTACCTGAAAAAAACTTACCTTATTTTTCTTATTCCGCTTATTCCAGATTTTCTCAGGCATAAAACCTGCAACACTTACGCAGGCAGAAAAAGTTTTACTGCCTTCCATGGCAAGGCGATGAGTCATAAAGGCTCCGTTACTAAAGCCTACTGCAAAGGTTCGGCTACAGTCGAGTTTATATTGATTCTGCAGATATTCTGCAAGCGCAATAAGAAAGCCCACATCATCATTACCTTTTTCAGAAATACCGGAGTTCCAGTTTATATTGCCGGTACGCTCATATTTATTTCTGGCCCCTGTAACATAAACCACAGCGTAGCCACGAGGAATTGCATCGTCAGAAAAATGTGTTGAAAAACGCAGCGTTTCTGCAAGATTTCCCCAGCCGGGCAGCATTAGAATAAGAGGTGCACCTTCCGGTTGAGTTGGCATATCTATAATAAAATCATGTGGGATTCCATCATAAGTACATTCAAAATGATTTTCAGAAATGACAGATATCTCCTCCAGCGGCAAAGGCCGAAACCTTGCTTTACACCCCGCCAGAGAAAATATCAAAATAAAAAGGAAGAAAAACTTTTTCAAATTATTTTTTATTTATTTTGATGCAATTTTTTTATTTAAAGCCCAGAGTCCGAGAGACAAAAGCCAGGCAATAAATACAAGGAGAGGAATTACAATCCAGATTGTATTAAGACCAAAAGCGAGGAAGCCGTACCAGTCGTAAAGGGGGTTTGGCTTTCCGTTATCAAGATGCAGAAGAACGTTTGGTGTATAAAAAGCCGCATAAAGAGCCATTGGAATTATACCAGCAAAACTCATCTTAAAAGAAGTCTTTTCCACAGGTTCAAAAAAGATAAAACTGATTATGCACAAAAGAGGAGTAAGCAGATGCATGAAAAGATTTGAATTCATAAAGAGTGCAAAATAACCTCTTGATGAAGTTGGTGCAAGATAGAAGACAGTAATAAACATTGTAAAGGCAACAGCATCGGCAGCTGCAATCTTTAAAAGGTATAACCACACAGGAAGCTTTTCGCAACTTTTTCCGGCAGGGCGGCACTTAAATATTATGTAGATAAGGGAAACAAGTGCTGCAAGCAGATTAGACTGAATTGTAAAGTATCTGAATGATTTAAGGTTCTTTTCGGAAAGCACAGAAATATCCTGCATAAACCTGAATCCAATTACAAGACTGATTGTTGCAAATACGGTAAATACAAAAATAAGTACATTAAGTACAAACGCTGCTTTCTGACCTTTGTTCATAATGTTTATAATCTCCTTAAAACCTGAAAATTGACAAAAAAAATGGTTGTACAAACTGTACAACCATTTTTGAATTAATATATTAAATATTATATCTCTTTTAACAAGTTTCGAACAGAGCCTTTGCCAGAATTTAATTTAGCAAAGTATGCCTTTACGCTTTCTGCAAGACCTGCTTCGAAAAGGTCTACGCCAAAGATTTCCTTGCGGCGAAGAAGTGAATCGATGTCACCAGGAACATACTTCTTGCAGTCTTCGAGGAGAGGATCCGGGCTGAGTTCAAAAGGATTACCATCATCACCGATTCCTGTAAGGTAGCGGAGCCAGAGGGCGAATACAAGAGGAATAACCTTAAGGTCAGACACTTTGAGTTCTGGTCTTGCAAGGTAGCCCTTGATTGTCTCTCCAAAGCGGATGGAAAGTTTCTGAGAAGTATCACAGGCAATGCGCTGAGGAGTATCCGGCATAAATGGATTTGGAATACGGATATTTACAACTTCATCAATAAAGTTGCGAGGCTTAATGATTCCAGGATCTACAACAACTGGAAGTCCTTCTTCATAACCAAGTCTCTTAACAAGGCGGAGCAAATCTGCATCTTTCATTTCATCAGCAATCAGAGTATAACCGAGTAAGCAGCCGCTAACAGCAAGGAAGGTATGAAGAGGATTGAGACATGTACAAACCTTCATCTTTTCAACCTTGTCTACAGTAGCGCGGTCTGTAAAGTAAAGACCTGCTTTTTCAAGTTCAGGGCGACCGTTAGGGAAACTGTCTTCAATAACAAGATACTGGCACTCCTCTGCATTTACAAATGGAGCAACATATGTTTTTTTGCTTGTGATTACAGGCTCAAGCTGCTCAATTCCGTCATCTGCAAGAATCTTTTCGATTTTTGCGTCCGGGCGAGGAGTAATTTTATCAATCATTGTCCAAGGGAAAGAAACCTTGCTTGGATTGTTTACATAATCAAGGAAGCCAGGTTTGCAAACACCACGATTCTCCCATTCCTTTGCAAACTCATTTACAGCAGCATAAAGTTTATCACCGTTATGAGAACAGTTATCCATACTTACCATTGCTACTGGAAGTTCGCCGTTTACATAGCGTTCGTGGAGAAGAGTTACTACCTTACCAATGTATGATTTTGGAAGAACAGGACCTGCAGCAAAATCATCTTCAACACCAGGCATCATAAGGCCTGCTGCGTTGCGCAACAAATATCCTTTTTCTGTAATTGTAAAAGTAACCATCTGAAGACTTGGCGCACGGAAGATTTCGCAAAGGCGGGCCCAGTCTTTTTCGTTTTCGCTGTCTGCAGCAAGAGCTTCCATAATAGAACCTACTACAGTTTTTTCAACTGAACCACTAGACTTCAATGTTACAAGGGCACCGATATTGTCGTGAGGGCGGTACATCTTTTCGATAATCTCGTAATCATAGCCTTCTGCTACAACAAGACCACGGTCAAGTACGCCTTTATTCAAAAGTTCCTGTACAACATTAGCCTGGAAAGCTCGGAAAATGTTTCCTGCGCCAAAATGAATCCAGAATGGATTTGCTTTAGTAGCAGCTTCTACAGAAGCACGATCAAATTTTGGAAGAGAGTAGCCTTTTGCTTCCCACTCCGCAGTATTTTTTATTCCTTCGATAGTTAATTTCATAATATCTCCTGATATAGATCCCCGGGTCAAGCCCGAGGATGACAGATTAACTAGTATTCTAGCATATTAGTTATAATTAATCTACAAATCATTTAGATAAATACACCGCCGCAATGTCAGAATCGGTAAAACCTAGTATGCTTCCGTTCTTCTTAAAAAATGTATTGCAGTCCCAAAGCATAGGACAATAATTATGCTTATCGCAGTTTTCGAGAACACTCGTCATCCAAGCTTCCATACCAGGTTTTTTTGTACCATCTTTTCTTGTAGAAACACCATATTCTCCAATAATTACACCATAACCCTGTTCTGTAAATTTATTCATTTTTCTGAACCAGTTATTTTGTTTTGAAACGGTATTAAAGTTACTGTCATAGCCTGGCCAGGAATCCATATATCCCCAGCTGTTTTTAGGATCATTCACAAGACAATAAGTTTCCGGCTTATAATAATGAACAGAAATAATCAGCTTTTGAACTGAATTAGTTTTATCTGAAGGCATTTTGAATCTGGAATCACTAGTCTTATCTATATCTGTATTGTATCCGGGAATTAAAAGAAAACGTTTTGAATTATTGCTACCCTGCGAGCGGATTATATCAACAAATTTCTGATTGATTTTTTCTGAAAGAGCATAACATTGATTTTCAGTAAGCTTTCCTTTTGTACTATATTTGATAGAAGCATCTAATCTGCTGTCAACTTTTGTATCAACAACATCATTTAATCTGTCTCCAATTTCTTCGTTTCCGCCTTCAAAAATCAGTCTGTAAGAATAATTCTTAAAACGCTCCCCTACCTGACTCCAGATTGCTTCATAAATCTTCCAGGCTAAAGCTTCATCATGGCTGAACATTCCCCACCATTGATAATCCCAGTGGTCATTAATAATGACAAACAAATCAGATTCCAATGCCCAGTCCACAACTTGTGCAACACGATCCAGATAATCTTTTCTGATTGTAAACTTGCCACGGCTCCAGTCCATAGTGTGAGTCCACGCCACAGGAATCCGTACGCTGTCAAATCCAGCAGCTTTCATAGCCTCAAACATTTTCTTAGTTGTTACAGGCTGCCCCCAGGCTTTTTCATAATCTGTTACCTGAGCATGTCCATAACCAAGCCATGGTCCTGCAGCTTCCATTGTATTTCCAAGATTAATTCCGTTTCCCATCAATTTGATTAATTGAGGAGAAGACATTTCTATTAAAGAGGCTTCATCAGCCCCAGGAACAGCCCAAAGATAACAAGCAAAAAATACTGAAAACAATAGTGATATTCTTTGTTTATTTATTTTCATTTTTACCCCACAACAAAAGAAGTTTTATATGATTTTTCCAGCAAGGATCTCTTTATAATCAGCAAGATTCTTTTTGAGCAGGCTTGGGATTTTAAGTTCATAAGGACAGCGCTTCATACATGCACCACACTCGGTACACCGTTCAATCTTCATCATCTCTTCCTGCCATTGCATAGTAAGCCAGTTCTCAGAAGGTGCACGACGAATCATCTGACTCATTCGGGCACACTGATTTATAACGATTCCTACAGAACAAGGAGAACAGTAGCCACAGCCACGGCAGAAATCACCAAGAAGTTCTGCACGATCTTTTTTGATAAGGGCGTCGAGTTCAGGTGTCATTTCAGGTTCAGCATCAAAATAACTCAGCCATTCATCAAGTTCAGATTCCTTTTGGATTCCCCAGATTGGAAGGACAGGATACTGAAGCATAAAAGCCATACAGGCACGTGAGTCTGTCAAAAGACCACCCGAAAGCCCTTTCATCGCAATAAAGCCAACGTTGTTTTTACGGCACTTTTCTACAAGGGCAATGTCTCGTTCGGATGCAAGATACGAAAAAGGAAACTGGAGGGTTTCATAAAGACCGCTTTCTGCAATTTCTTCTGCGATTCCAATTTTATGTGCAGTAATTCCAATATGGCGAATTTTTCCCTGTGCTTTTGCTTCCTGCAAAACTTCGTAAAGGCCGGTTCCATCACCAGGGCGGTAACATTGTTTTACACAATGAAGCTGATATATATCTATATAATCGGTTTTTAAATTATGTAGTGAGGTCTCAAGGTCGGCACGGAGTTTTTCCGGAGTTTCTGCAGTAGATTTTGTTGCAATAAAAATCTCGTTGCGTTTCGGGCCATCCCATTTTCCAAATGCTTCGCCCATTTTCTCTTCACTGTCAGAATAAGCGCGGGCTGTATCAAAAAAGCGCATACCACCATCATAAGCCTTGCGTAAAATTTTCACGGCATTATCCAAATTAACGCGCTGAATCGGAAGTGCACCAAAAGCATTCTGAGGAACAGAAATTCCTGTTGAACCTAAAGTAATTGTTTTCATGGATTTATTATAACATATATGGCAGGAAAAAAGCAGGGGCGTTACGGGGACAGCCGCCCCCGTAAGAAAGGGTAGCCCGCAACAAAGTGCGGGCGCAGGGGAAGGTCTTCCCCTCTTTGACCTTATCTATACAATTTCACGTTGCTGCGGTCAAATGATTTTTCGCAGGCTTCCCAAAGTCCCTGGAGATAAGTTGCTCCAAGAGCGCGGTCATACAAACCATAACCTGGCATTGCCTTTTCACCCCAGATCATACGGCCGTGGTCAGGACGGATAACACCGTCAAAACCTGTTTCATACAAGGTCTTAACAATCTTGAACATATCAAAAGAACCTGTGCTTGAAAGGTGTGCAGACTCCTGGAAGTCGAGAACAGGATCATCAATTGCAGTATTGAACTTAAGGTTGCGAACGTGAGCAAAGTGAATACGGCCCTGAGCAGCTTTAATAAACTCGCAGAGGTCGTTCTTGCGGTTAGTACCATAGCTTCCAGTACAGAAGGTCAACCCGTTGTGTGGATTGTCTACAGCCTTGAGCATGCGGCAAACACCTTCCTGACTTGTGATGATGCGAGGCAGACCAAATACAGGCCATGCAGGATCATCCGGATGAATTGCCATATCAATATTGTATTTATCGCAGACAGGCATAATTGCCTTGAGGAAGTAAACGAGATTGTTGAAAAGCTTTTCCTCGTCAACTGATTTGTACATTTCAAAAAGCTCTTTTACGCGGGCCATGCGCTCAGGTTCCCAGCCAGGAAGAATAAAGCCGTTTGAATCCTTATCAATAGAAGCAAACATTTCTTCCGGTTTTACACCGTCGATTGCCTTTGAGTTATAAGCAAGAACAGTAGAACCATCCTCGCAGACACGGGCCAGTTCCGAGCGAGTCCAGTCGAAAACAGGCATAAAGTTGTAGCAGACCATGTGGATATCTTCCTGACCAAGGCGCTCCAGAGTCTTAATGTAGTTTTCGATATATTTATCGCGGTCGCCGCCGCCGATTTTAATGTCGTCGTGAATATTTACGCTTTCAATTCCGGCAATCTTAAGGCCAGCGTCCTGCACTTCCTTTTTGATTTTCTGAATCGCAGCAAGCTCCCAATCATCACCCGGAACAGAATCATACAAAGTTGTAATAACGCCATGCACACCCGGCACCTGGCGAATCTGCTGTAAAGTAACTGAATCAAAGCCGGTTCCATACCAGCGTAAAGTCATTTCCATATTATCTATCTCCTTGAAATCCCTCAATATTTCTAGATAAGTATATCATTGTGCTGTTTCTTTATCAACTAAAATACTAGCATACAAGTATAAGAATGTCAAAAATGAGTATAATTAACCCTAAGCAGATTTTTTGAGGAATTATTTCTTTACGATCTTGTATTCAAAGGTTGCAGTTGCGGTATAGTCTGCTGGTTCGAAAATCCATTCCAGTAACTGTTCATTAATTTCATGTTTAACAATATCCTTAAATGCCGAAGCCGGGCTGATTGTAACACCAGAAACATTTCCTTTTTCATTGACCCTGAAAGATATAGATACTGTTATTGACGCATCAATTGTAGCTGCTGCCGACGCTGAAAGATTTATAACAGGCTTTTCTGGATACAGCAGTGCACGAGAACGTCCGTTAGACATTGCCATTTCAACTTTACCGGATCCGCTTGTTTTTGTTTTAGCAGATGTTTCTGACTGAACGCCGTTTGCAGCATTACCTTTGAAAGTAGAATTCTTGATTCCCTGGAGCGCACTTGAAGTTGAAGATGAAGCAGTATCTGATTTGCTGCTATTGTTTGAACTTGAGCTTGTTACTTTAGAAGAATCAGCTGCAGCCGCAGTTCCCGCAGAACCGGAAAAGGCCGGTGTATTATTCTGAACAGTTCTTGTCTGAGTAGTTGTAGAACTTTCTGTTGCATCATCATCATCAAACTGAGACCAGTCAAAATCCTGCTTTTGTTTTTTAGCTGTCTGAGCGGCAAAGGCTTCCATAGGATCTACTGCATACTCAATCGGCTCGCTGACAGTTTTCTGTGGAGCAGGTGCAGTCTTTGCTGTAGTCTTCTGGGTAGTCTGACTTTTTGGAGTCTCTTTTTTTTGCTGAGTCTGAGCCTTTGGCTTTTGAGTTTCTGTTTTTTTAGCCGCAGGCTTTTCGACAGTTTTCTGAACTGGTTCTAATGCTGGAGCTGGAGCTGGCGCAGGACTGTCTTCCACTATCTGATTCTGGGCACTCTGAGCACTTGCACTCGCCGCCTCTGCAGGGGCCGGAGACTCTTCACTCTTCTGCACAACCGGTGTACTTGAAAGTACAATCTGCACTTCCTTGTACTGCTTTTTCGGCTGAGGCTTAATTACAAATGAGAAAATCAAAAATATGAGCCAGAACAGTATGGTGCCTGCAATTGCGAAAAATTCGCTGGTGTTGGAAACTGAACTGTCTTCGCCCAAAAGAGGCTTTCCCTTATAAATTATCATTTTTCTGAGGTTGTCCTTAAGTTGATGACGCAGTAGCCGCTTTCACGAATTACATCAAAAATCTTTACGATTGTTCCGTTTGTTACTTCTGAATCTGCTTCGAGAGAAACCGGAAACTCTTCTTTTTTTGTTGTGCCAGTATCAAAGGTCAAAAGCTCTTCGCCAAGGCCAGTCATTGAAACTTCCTTATCATTAAAATACAAAGCTCCGTTGCTGTCTGCTGTAATGGTAATTCCCATCATGCTTGTAGATTCAGCAGTATGACTCTGAGGAAGATTCAGTTTGATTCCAGGCAAAGTTGCAAAGGTTGTAGAAACCAGGAAGAAGAGAATCAGCTGGAATACAATATCAATCATAGGGGTCATATCCACATTAGAGCGGATACCTTCCCTCTTGTTCTTAAATTTCATAAGCAGCTCCTAGCGAACTCTGCCTGTCAAACGCAAAAGTACAGAAGTAACTCTTGCTTCCATTTCTACCAGTCTTCTATTCACGCGGGAAACAAAATAGTTATGGAAGATTACAGACGGAATAGAAACACACAAGCCTGCAACAGTTGTAACAAGGGCTTCGGCAATTGCTCCGGCAAGAAGCGAAGGGTCACCCATAGAACCGCCGGCACCAAGAACACCAAAGGCCTTGATGTTACCGGTTACAGTACCAAGAAGTCCCAGCAAAGTTGCAATATTTGCAATAGTTCCAAGTGGAGTCAAAAGATGCTCAAGGCGTGGAACAACAAAGTCCATCTCTGCTTCAACAGCCTCGCGCAAATCATGCTCTTCGTAGCGGCGGCAGTCTACTGCCTTTTTTACAACCTGAGAAAGCGGAGTATCTGCCTGAGCGCAGGCAACGGCGCAGGCCTCAAAGTTACCGGCTGCAAGAGAACCATCCAGATCGCTCATAAGCTTCTGGTCTCTTTTATTGATATTAAAAAAGTAAATACATCGCTCAATAATAATAAAAGTTGCAATAATACCGCAGATGATAATTGGGAACATCAACGGTCCACCTGATTTTAATGTCTGAAACATTTTATTCTCCTTAGAAAACAAATTTTAAGAGCAAGGCAGCAGAGCCACCCTTACCCTCATATTTTCCCGCATAATGGCGAGTTTCACCTTTTACAAGTTTTATACAATCATTAAGGCTAAGCACAGCCCTGACTGCATGAGTTACACGCACAAAACCTTCTGCATTCAAAACAGGAGTTTCAACGCTTTCGTTTATAGGAAGCTCAAAATTTACATCAACTCCCCATTTTGAATTTTCATCCTGGAAATTTACATCAAGCTTAACTGTATGAGTATTTTCATCAGCTGGAACATCAATCCAGTTAGAATGCCAGCTTCCGCTTATAGTAAAGATTCCCTGATGATATGTAAGACCGAAGTCTGTTGAAAGTCCTCTGAAATCACTCTGGGAATATTCATAAATCGGCAGAGTATTGTCGTAAACCGGATTCCATCTTCCATTATCATAAGCTGTCTGACGATATTCAAAACCAGCTGAAGCGGTAAAGGAATTTTTTACAGGAACATTCATATTAAAGCGGCCATACCATTCAGAAACTTCTGTAAGATTTGTTTTGACTGTCGTAAATTTATAACGCTCTTCAGACTGACCAACCTTTGGCTTATAAGAATCAATACCACCTTCAGCAGAAATTGCAAAACGTCTGTTTGCAAAAGAAACCGGGAATGAAGATTCAATACCAACAGTAAATGGAACTATTACAGATTTTTCCATAACATTGCTTCCAGTTACTGCAGCGGCATTTCCATAAGCTCTGATAAAATCATTTTCCCACTGAAGATCTACCATAAACTTTACGCGGTGACTTTTATCAATTTCAGCACCATAATCGTAATCAAAGGTAAAGCCTGTATCAAAACCATAACCTGCCCAGCGGAATAACAATTCAGGCTCGATATTAAAGAAGGAAGCCTTTTCTATCCAGTTAGTTGTTATTTCCGGATAGCGGTTATAAAGATTTGCTGTAGCTGCGGCACCAAGAGAAAATCCATTATTAAAGGTATAGGAAATATTTCCGGCAGCATTATAAAAGTCGCGGTTGAAAAGGCCTATTTCCGAACTGCCTTCTATAACATTTCCCTGAAGACCATCGGCAGCAGATTTATAATATCCGGATGCGCCCATCTCCAGTTTATTTTTCTTATATTTTTTTTCAACACTGAGTTTTGTATTTCTGTCACTATAACCTTCTGTTACAGTATGATTTGCATAGCCCAGAGTTGAATCATGCTCAAAGCTGAATTTAAATGGATTTGCACCTACAGTTCTTGCTACAGAAATATTTCCTGTAAAAAACACAGGATATCCGCCGCCGATAAATCCTTCGGCGTAAACTGATTTTTCTACCGGCTTTGCCTTTCCCTCAGCAATTTCCGCATCATCAGAAGCCTGAACTTCGGGTAAAACCGGCTCTACTCCGCCGCTCCCCTTAGGCAGTTTCAAAACATCGCTAAAATCAGGAAGAGTATCTGCCCCAGCTTTTTCTGTATCTCCGGAAATTACTGTAGTTACTTCCGGAAGCTCAATATTCTGAGCCCACATTCCGGCTGCAGCAAAAGCACCTGCAATTAATAAAACTGTTTTTTTATTTATATATTTCATAATGACTCCTAATTTCTGGCATCTCCGGTAACACGGTCTACACGTTCTGCCTGAATACTACGAGGATAAAGTTCCTTAAGCAAAGCCGCAGTCTCACGGGCATCTCCCTTAAGACCTTCTGCAGCAAAGGCTTCTGCCGCTCCATAAAGAGAAGCGGCCGCACCATTTTCATTTTTTACACTTCTATAATATTCTGCAGCCTTTAAATACATTTCAGCTGCCTTTTTATTATTTCCGTTTCTTCTATTATATTCTGCAATAAACTCTGCATTATAAGCCGCATCAGCTCTTTCTTCATTAAGCCCTGCAGAAAGCTGGCGGGCATAAATCTTCATTGCAAGCTCATAAGCTTCCTGCTGGGTAGAAAGACTTTCTGCATAAAGGCGGACAAGTGCCGAACCAGCAGCGCGACCTGCCACAGTCCCTACTCCACCAAGGCTTGCAAACTCACTTTCCTTTTCTGCAACACGACGGTCTGTTCCGCTTACAATTTTTTCAAGTTCTTTAGCCCGCTTTCCAATATCATCATCAGCTGCCTGTTTTGCAAAATTCTTAAGCATTCCTCTGGCTACAGAAAGAGCCTGAGAATATTCTTCCAGCTTGTAATAAGCTTCCAGAAGATTTTTATTTGCACCGTAGGCATAAACACTAGACGGGAACTTCTGTAAAAGAGTTTTATTCAGCATTACAGAACGGTCGTTTTCACCAAGTCTCAGAGCGCAGTCTGCACAATAGAAAAGCGCTGCATCGCTAAAGCGGCCGGCTGAATATTTATATACATAAGAATTAAATCTTGAATAGGCCTTTGAATAATCTGCACTCGAATAATAAACTTCTCCGCTTCTGTACATTGCTTCTTCGGCATATTCTGAGCGGGAAAGATTTTCATAAATGCGGCGGTAAAGTTCATCTGCTGCATCAATTTTATTCTGACGTTCATAAAGTTTTGCCGTCATAAAAATTGCCTGAGCCGCAAAGTTGTCCCGACCTTTTGTGTAAGGAGCCAGCAGTTCAATTGCAGCATCGTAGTTTTTATAGTCAGAAAAAATTTCTGCACTCAAAATTACAGCCTTCTGTTTCTGTTCTCCAGCCGGAGAATAACGAACCAGATTTGCCGCCTGCACAGAAGCATTCTTAAAGTCACCGCTCTGCAAAGCTGATTTTACTGCATATTCATAAGCGCGCAGAAGGTATGAAGCAGAATCTCCACCAGCAGCATTTCCATCTCCATTTTCTTCCATACAGAAACGGACAAATGATGAATATGAATTCTTGAATTCAGCAAGGTTATACTCTGCATAGCCCTTGTAGTAAATTGAAAGCTTATTAAAGTTCTGCTGACCCGAAGTCTGGCGGATATAAGAAGCAAAACGCTCTGCGGCCTTTTTCCAGGCTTTTTGATTTATAAAACAAAGGCCGCATAAATAATCTTTTTCAGGAGCATTCCCGGCATCGGCAATTTTTACAGCTTCGTCGTAACGGCCGCAGCGGAAAAGCGCCAGAGCATAATCAAATGGAGCTGGTTGTCCTGAAAGTTTTTTATACTCTGCGCAGGCAGCTTCGTATTTACCAAGTCTGCACAAGGCTGAAGCATAGAGTTCTCCACAAGAAGAATCAACTTTTTCAAACTGACCTTTTTTATAGTAGTAAGAAGAAAGAGCAAAAATATCCGCAGAGCCCGGTGTCTTTATCTTTCCGAAAAGGCCCGGAATCTCTTCCCATTTTTCATTCTGGATCTTGCACTGAAGCAAAGTTGAATAATAGGAATCTTGTGCCCCCGAAGCCTGAGATTTTTTAGCAGAAGACTCAAGACCGGAAAGCATTTTTTCTGCTTCCTTTGCCTGCTCTTTTTCCAGAAGGATTTTTGCAGTGTAAAGTTTCTTTATAAAAAGTATATCTGAATCCGGACTCTGGCCTTCTTCAGGCTCTTCAATTTTAGAAAGATATTCTTCTGCCTTTTCATAGTTCTTTGAATTAAACTCATCAGCTGCAAGATGGAGTAAGAATGCACTAACTCGAGGAGAGGCTTTTTCTCCCCCATCAAGAACTTTTGAATAAGCTTCATAAGCCTCTTTATTTTTATTCAGAGAAGCACAGGCATCTCCGTAATAAAAGCAGAGAGTCATATAAACCGGATGTTCAAAATCATCTTCTGAAAGTTTATTAAAAAGCGTAATAGTTTTAGCTTCTGAACCTGTTTTGTTATAGCAGACAAAAAGCTTTTGAAGAGCTTCTCCATATTCAGAACTTTCGTAGGACTTGCCGTTTGCAGCTACATATTCAAAAAGCGGAACAGCTTCCTTCCACTTTTCAAGCTGGTAAAAGGCACGGCCAGAGTAAAGGATAGCCGGTGCATATAATTCCATATCTTTATTTGTAAGAGCAAGCTTACAGGTAAGATGGAATATTTCCAGAGCTGGCTGATATTTTGTCTGGGCAAAATAAGAACGCCCCATAAGATAATTACAGCGGATTATTTCTGGTGAACCGGAATGCATTAAACTTGCAGCTTTTCCCAGAGCCTCAATTGCTTCTTCATAGTTTTCCATAAAAACAAGAGCCTCACCCTTATAGACAAGGGCCGAAGGAAGCAAAGAAGAATCTGAAAATGATTTTTCAAGTTCTTCTGCGGCACTTACTGTTCCAGGATAAAAGCCGTTTGAAAAACTTTGACGAAGCTCATTATAAAGCTGAATGTCGGAATCTGCCCGTGCGAAGCAAAGTCCAGTGATTGTAAGACATAAAATTATTAAAAGATTTTTTTTCATAATGGTAATATATTTCTAATTATTGCGGGAAGAAATTTTCAGAAGATTTTACCCTTGTAAGATAAACAAAATCATCCCCATAGTAATAACAGAAATTTTCCAAAGTCATTTCCCTTCCGTTCATAAAGACATTGCAGGCAAAGCCGCCATCATCCTGAAAATACGGGAAGAATGCTACACATTCGTTAAAGGCCATAATCTCAGGTGAAATTGTTCTGTCACTTCCTCTGATGGCACCCAGATACAAAGTACCCGGTTCTGTTGCTGCAAGCACATAAAGCAAAGATGGCAGCACCGCAACTGTGTGACCTGAATTTTCAACAAAGGTAACTGTATTGGCAACGCCCTTATCTGTAATAGAAGAAGCAAAAGGATTGATTGTTACATCCACTCCCGACTGATTAAACAGATAAGTTTTACCCGAGTATACAGAAACGACTGCAGAAGCCAGATTTCGCACCCAGTTGAGCGAGAAGAAAAGATCATACTTTTGAGAAAGTACGCCCTGTCTTCCGTTGTCTTTAATCTGCACAGTTTCTTTTATAAGAGGATCTCTTTTCAGAACTCCTCCAGAAACCGGCTCAACAAGACCATCCGCTATCCATTTAACAAATCCGGCAGAAGAAAGCAACAGATTTTTTTCAGAAAGGTCTGATTTTTCAGCTTTTTCAAACTTTTTTCCGGTAGAAATATGCACTAATTCATGATTTTCATCATACATAGCGTCATCAACAAAAGAAATAAAAGGAAGTTTTTCGCGGATTACAGCAGACATCTGCTTCATACTGTGATACATCTGAGGATCTACAAGTACATAATTCCATGGAAGCTTTGTCTCTGTGATTGTCATTACATCTTCAAAAGATGCAGAATAAAACTTTTCAAAAGACATTCCTGTTGGAACACCACGGGCTGCATAATTTCCAAAGATAACAAGGTCTGCAAGGGCAATCTTTCCCTGTGGAGTAAACTGAATGAATACTTCGCTGTTTTTTACAAAATAATAGCGAATGCGCAGGGGCTTTCCGGTTCTTTTATCACGAATCAAAACCCAGCTGCCCTCAGCATCTCCAGGGTAAAGTTCCTGCTCTTCGCTGTACATTCCTTTGTCAGAAAAAATATTTACTTTTATAAGGGCACGTGGAGAAACAAAAATATTAAAAGTTGTCTCATTTTCTTCCAGACGAATCTGAAATTTTTCTCCGTTGTTATTAGCACGGATTTCCGGGGCATTCTGCCGAACGACACTCAAAGGTGCGGTAAACCAGGCTTCTTCGAGTCCAGAGCGGATTTCTGAAGAATCTGGAATACCCAGCCTGTTATACGCTGCAAAAAATGGCAGCGAAAGACAAAATGCCGTAAGCAGACAAATCAGTTTTTTCAATTTTTCCTCCCCACCCAAAACCGGCTAAGCCTTCATAGCTTCTCCGGCAGGGTCAGTGTCTGTTGCACCCGCTGCAAGACGAATCTCGGCTTTTACAAGGCTTCCGTCCGGCATACGAATCATATTATCTTCAACTTCATCAGGATGATTTCCAACCGGCGCATTTGAAAGCAGAAGCTTAAGGCGGTTAAGCTGATTTACTTCTGAACTTCCCGGGTCGTAGTCGATTGCGCTGATATTTGCCTCAGGGAAGCGGCGGCGCAATTCCTTAATCATACCCTTTCCGGTTACGTGATTTGGAAGACATGCAAATGGCTGAACGCAGGCAATACTTGGAGCACCCTCATGAATCAGTTCTACCATTTCTGCAGTAAGGAACCAGCCTTCACCGGTCATGTTTCCAAGCTGTACGATATCATCAACTCCCTTCATCAATTCGTAAATCGAAGAAGGAGCCTCAAAACGTCGGCTCTTCTTAAGATACTTAATCATCTTCTTGCGGTAAAGATCCAGGCCCCATACAAGAAGTCTTGCAATAAGAGCAGATTTCTTTGTGAACTTCAAATCTCTGTGACGGATAATATCATCAGAGAATGAATAGAAGAAGAAGTCTGCAAGGTCTGGCATTACACACTCAGCACCCTCGCGTTCAATTGTCTCAACAATCTGGTTGTTTGCAGTAGGATGGAATTTTACAAGGATTTCTCCAACTACACCAACGCGTGGCTTTTTAATAGGCTTAAGCGGCAGATTATCAAAGTCGCGGATAATTCCCTTCATCAGCTTATTATAGTCGTGATTAGAAACACGCTTAGAGAAAAGTGCTTCTGCACGCGCATTCCATTTTTCATAAAGCTGATTTGCTGAGCCCGGAACTGCTTCATAAGGACGCGTGCGATAAAGCACGCGCATGAAGACATCGCCCACCATAATTGATTTAACAAGATTATCAATCAGAGGGAAATCAATCTTAAAGCCCGGGTTCTTTTCAAAGCCCTGTGCAGAAAGCGACAGAACCGGAATGTGGCCCCAGCCTGCATCGTTGAGGGCTCGGCGGATAAAGCCGATATAGTTTGTTGCACGACAGCCACCACCAGTCTGAGTAATAATCAGGGCTGTTCTGTTCAGGTCATACTTACCGCTTTCAAGAGCAGAAATCATCTGACCAGCAACAAGCAGTGACGGATAACATGCGTCGTTGTTTACATACTTAAGACCTGCTTCTACAGCCTTAGGGTCTACGGCATCAAGAACAACAAAGTTATAACCGCAGGCTGCAAATGCCTTCTCCAGAATTCTGAAGTGAATAGGAGACATCTGAGGTCCAATGATTGTATAGTTCTTGCGCATCTCTTCTGTAAAGACTACGCGATTATAAGCTGATGACTTAATAACAGGCTTAGACTTGTTGCGGCGGCGTTCCTTAACGGCTGCAATAAGAGAGCGTATACGGATACGAACCGCACCCAGGTTACTTCCCTCATCAATCTTGATAAGAGTGTACATGCGGCTCTTGGCACGCAGGATTTCGTCTACCTGGTCTGCAGTTACGGCGTCGAGACCGCAGCCGAAGCTAGTGAGCTGCACGAGTTCAAGCGACGGCATTTCGCTTACAAACTGTGCCGCACGGTAAAGGCGGTTATGATATACCCACTGGTCAATAATTCTGAGCGGGCGTTCTATGTTTCCAAGGTGAGCAACAGAGTCTTCTGTAAGAACAGCAAGTCCAAGACCATTAATCATCTCTGGAATACCATGGTTAATTTCCGGGTCCAGGTGATAAGGACGACCGGCAAGTACAATACCGCTTCCGCCCTTTGTAATGATTTCTTCGAGAGCCTCTTCACCCTTCTGGCGAACTTCTTCTCGGAACTTTTCCTGCTCAGCCCAGGCCTTTTCTACTGCAGACTTAATTGCCTCGCGGCTAAGTTTCGGGAACTTAGGAAGCATTTCTTCACAAAGGCGTTCTGCAAGTGCTTCCTTGTCATAAATCGGAAGGAATGGATCCATGTAAGTAACTGTCGGATCCTGGCGAAGCTCGTCTACGTTGTTGCGGAGAACTTCCGGATAACTTGTTACGATAGGACAGTTATAGTGATTTCCTGCTCCCGGGTCTTCCTGATACTCATAAGGTGCACAAGGATAGAAGATAAACTTCACGCCACGCTGCAAAAGTGAAACCACGTGTCCATGGCTGATTTTTCCAGGGTAGCATACAGATTCTGAAGGAATTGTCTCAAGACCTTTTTCGTAAACGTTACGGCTTGAGCGCTGGCTCAAAATTACACGGAAGCCAAGTTCATTGAAGAAGGTAAACCAAAGAGGATAATTTTCGTACATATTAAGAACACGAGGAATACCAACATCTCCCATAGGAGCATCTTCCGGCTTACGAGGCACATAGTTGAAAAGTCTCTTATATTTCCAGTCAAAAAGATTTGGCAATGGACCTGCATCATCATCATCAAGTCCTGTATTCTTTTTGTTGCTTGCATCGATTACAGTACCTTCAATTTCTGCACCCTTTTCACAGCGGTTACCTGTAATGAAGGTTCGCTTTTCATCACCTGTAGAGAAGGTATTAATGGTAAGAAGACAGTTATTCTGGCACTTACCGCAGCGGCGGAGCTCAAGGTCTACATGGAAGTTATTAAGCTGTTCAAGAGTTGCAATACCAGAGCGTATATCATGAACAGTACCTTCCGGCTCGCCAGGTTTTGGCATCATAAGATCCTGCCATTGGTCATAAGCTATAAGGGCAGAACCGTAAGCACCCATAAGTCCGGCTACATCCGGGCGGTAAACCTGAACGCCTGCAATTTTTTCAAAGGCACGGAGAATGGCATCATTAAAGAAGGTTCCACCCTGAACAACTACCTTTTCACCAATATCAGAAGCCTTGCGGAGTTTGATTACCTTAAACAAGGCATTTTTGATTACAGAATAAGAAAGACCTGCAGCGATATCAGCTACCGAAGCACCTTCCTTCTGAGCCTGCTTTACGCGGCTATTCATAAATACGGTACAGCGGCTTCCGAGGTCTACAGGCTTCTGAGCCATAAGGGCAATCTTACCGAACTCTTTTACGTCCATCCCCATTGTGTTGGCAAAGTTATCGAGGAAGGAACCACAACCTGATGAACAGGCTTCGTTAAGCTGAATACTTACGATTGCCCCGTCCTTCATGCGGAGGCACTTCATATCCTGACCACCAATGTCAAGCAGGAACTCAACGCCAGGAACAAAGAAGTTAGCGGCACGGAAGTGAGTAATTGTTTCAACTTCACCAGAGTCTACACCAAGGGCTGCCTGGAAAAGCGCTTCACCGTAACCAGTCGATACGGCACGGGCAATATAAACATCTTCAGGAAGCTGGGCATAAAGGTCTTTAAGAACCTGAACTGCAAGCTCAACCGGATTACCCTGATTGTGAGCGTAGAAATCCCAGATAATGCGGCCGTCTTTGTCTATCAAACAAGCCTTAGTTGTTGTTGAACCGGAATCCAGACCAAGGAAAACAGGGCCGTGAGTCTTTTTCAAATCTCCGCGCTTAGCCTTCTGCTCAGAGTGGCGAACTTCAAACTCATCAAGTTCTGCCTGATTTTTAAAGAGCGGCTCAAGACGCTGAACCTCGCTCAATTCTGCTCCTACAAGATTCTTAAGATTGTCGCGGAACTCTGTGATTGTAGGGAACTTAAAATCAGCTCCTTCTCCAAAACTTCGTTCTGCGCCAAAAGCACAACCGCTTGCAACAAAGAGCTGGGAATCTTCAGGAACTATAATTTCATCATCTTTAAGCTTAAGTGTTTCAATAAAGCGCTGGCGCAGCTGATCCAGAAAGTGGAGAGGTCCACCAAGGAAGGCAACGTGGCCGCGGATAGGCTTACCACAGGCAAGTCCCGAAATAGTCTGTGAAACTACAGCCTGGAAAATAGAAGCCGCAATATCCTCACGGCGGGCGCCTTCATTAATCAAAGGCTGAATATCAGTTTTAGCAAATACACCACAGCGGGCCGCAATAGGATAAATCTGCTGCATACCTTTTGCAAGCTCGTTAAGGCCGGAAGCATCAGTTTCCAGAAGAGCTGCCATCTGGTCAATAAAGGCACCAGTACCGCCGGCACAAGTACCGTTCATGCGCTGCTCTACACCACCGCGGAAATATGTAATCTTGGCGTCTTCACCACCAAGCTCAATTACAACATCTGTCTGAGGAATCAGTTTTTTTACAGAAGTAGTAGCCGCAATAACTTCCTGAATAAAAGGAATGTTCAACCACTGTGAAACTGAAAGACCACCCGAACCGGTTACCTTTGCGGTAATTGTACGAGACTCGCCGCCTTCTACATTGGCAGCCAGAAAATCAAGGGCTTTATTAACAACAGCAATAATTGTACTGCGAATGTCTGCACGGTGACGCTGATAGTCGCCGTAAATCAGTTTATCATCATCATCAAGAACTGCAACCTTTACAGTTGTAGAACCAACATCTATACCAAGTCTAATCGGCAGTAAATTTTTCTCAATCATATCCTTACAATTTTATCGGTTATCCCCTACTTAGTCAAACCGACAAATATTTCCTTAATTTTAGTGGTAAACTCTACTGTATCATCACGCAATTTGAGCAGGAAGGAATTATCTTCAAGTGGACCAATAACTTCATCCATTTCTTTTTCGCTGCGATAAACCATACTGCGGTAATAATCTGTGTAATCCTTTTCACGGGACTTCAGAGAAGCATTGTAAATATCATAAGCCACAATAGAAACATCATCTGTAATGTTGCGGTACAAATCTACAGAGAATTCTTCAATTGGCCGTGAATAAAGCTGCTCAAGAAGATAAAGCGCATACCGAACCTTGTACTGTTCATAAGAACATTCACAAAGCTTATAGAACTGATGTACAGCGCCCCAGTTATTTACGGTACCGTTTTTGATATTTTCAAAAAGCTCCCGGATTTTTTCAGAAGGAATTATCTGTCCACCGGCATTCTCCCATTCAGTATATAATGGAAGTTTTCTGATTCTTTCAACAAGATCAAAGGTGAGCATTTCCTGATTAAGATCCTGACAGAAGCTCATAAGGGTTTTAGTTGCAAAATATTTTACAACCTTGCGGTAAGTCTTATATGCCAGAACCGGTTTAAAAATCACCGCGCCATACTTTTTCTGGCAGATTGCATCATCAAGGGTAAATTCTGCTTCCGGATTCTGATGGAGGAAGTCCTTTGCAGCCTGATACTGCTCTTCCGGAGTATTTTTTCCTTCCATATATTCATTATTTGTTGTCTTAAGGTAGCCTGCTGTAAGACCAATAATGCGGTCAAGGGCAGCCATAACCTCCTGCATTGTATCAGGAGCAAGAGGATCTGTTTCTATAAACTGAATCTTCTTTTTACGCTTGTCTCTCTTTGTAAATTTATCTTTATTTCTGGTGATGGCAAACATATCATACATAAACCACCAGGCAGGAATAATGCTGATTTTAGGAGAACCATTGTTTCCCGGAGCAACCAGTGCAAAAGGATAAGGTATATCAAGTTCATACTGGTAGCTTCCCTTAGAAACAAGAACGAAAGAAGCAAAGCGAGAATTGTGTTTAAAGTCGCTGCAAAGCCCCGGCCAGAAACCGCGTTTTGCAAAAATCTCGCCGTCCGGGCTGCGGCTGTTGTGGTTACTACCGATTGTAGCACCGGCCGCAATATTACTCTGGCCCATAACTGTAGTTGCAATAAGGAAGGACGAGTTATGATGCTGCTCGTGGAAAGGATAAATCAGGTTATTAAGGATTTCACAGCAGGAAACGGTTGAATTATCTCCAAGTACAGAGTTCAGAACACGGGCGCCGTATTTTACCTGACAGTTTCTTCCAAGCACAAAGCGTACCGCAATTGCCTGATAAAAGACCTTACAGCCATAACCCATAATACCATTTACCATCTCAACACCTTCACCAATCTGAGAAGGCTCTTCTTCTGAAGAAAGCATGGTAATATTCTTAAGTTTAAAGGCTCCCTTTATGTAGGCAGCATCACAAATCTTTGAATCTTTAATGATGCTTACATTCTTGATAACAGCATCATTACCAACAATTCCATAAGTATTCAGTTCACGAGAAGTACCGTATTCTGTAAGCTCTACAAAACGGCGCAAAAGCTCAGGATCATCGCGGTAATGAGACCAGATATAGGCATCTGCCGGAATCAAATCTTCAAAAGGAAGAATCTTACGGCCTTCGTTTTCATTTGCAACACCAATCCAGATACGGTGCTCTTCCGGTTCACCCTCTTTTATAATACCGTTACCAAATTTTGCATGGCAGGTACAGCTCATTTCGTTGATGTTAAAAAGAATAACACGGTCGCCCAGGCGGTAATTATCCAGATAAAATACATTACGGATTACACAGTAGTCACCGGTAACAACATTACTTACCTTAGAACGGCGGATTCCGCATTCAAGGCGAAGGTCATTATATTTAAGTACGAGCTTCTGGATTTTTCCAAGAACAACAAAACCCGAAAAGAAAGAAAGATGAATCAATGAAGGGTCAAAACCGCCCTCCGAATCATCAACATAAATATTATTCCAGGTTGGATCATCATTATGATTAAGATTTTTTTCAAGAATTTCAATTTCTGCAGTTGTGAGGTGTCTTTTACCCTTCAGCAGTTCTGCCGGCACAACTTCAGAAGAATAATCTGCAGGAGATTCAATTTTTACCATATTATAGGTATTTTAACCTATAATGCCAAAGTGAGCAATAATAAAGAGAATAATGCGAGCGTAGCGAAGCAATCCATTTTATGGTAAAATAAAATCATGCTAAAAAAGGATTGTCATGCTGAACTTGTTTCAACATCTCCAAATAGATTCCGAAACAAGTTCGGAATGACGTTAATTTGTCTCTTCTTCCTCGCCGCACACCTTTATGCCTCGCCGGCCACCACCGTTCAGGAATACACGCTGGAAAACGGCATACAAATTTTTATCCTGGAAGATCCGGGCGATGCACAGGTTCATATTGAATACACCTGTCGTGCAGGCTTTTCTTCTCAAACCCAGAGCACCTGCGGCTTTTTCAAGCTTTTTACAAGGCTTGTTGCTGCCGCAAATCCTTCTCTTAATTTTACTGATGTTCAGTGCAATGCAGATTCTTCACGCTATATAATAGAAGTAAGTCCTTCAGAACTCAACTCTACACTCTTTACCCTTTCCGATGCAGTTTTTTCACCTGATTTTTCTGATGAGATTTTGAAAACTCAATTAAATAACCTTAAAAAAGAAGTAAACGACAATAAAGACACCATGTCGGTCTATATTAATGCCGCAATTGATTCCAGAGTATTTTCCCAGGCTCCCTGGAAACATGACTCAGGCATTTACCCGCCGGTTTTCAAAAAAACTAGTGAAAAAACAGCCCGCACGGTAATCCGCCAGATAAGCGAACAATGGTATACGCCTAAGAACAGCGCACTTTTTATAAGCGGAAACATAAACACTGAGAAAACCCTGCTTATGCTGAGAAACAGCTTTGGCCGTTTTTATTCGAACTTCAGAACCCCGGTAGAAAAACCTTCAAATCCGGTAAATCATCAGAGAAAGTATGTTCTTCACTCAACAGAAATATCACCAGAACTTACCCAACTGGTTATTCAATACACCCTGCTTGATATGGAAGAATCAGATTTGCTTGCTCTTGCCATGGGGTATGAAGGCTCCCTCTTTAAGCAGCAGCTTTTAAGTTTTGAAGAACTTAATATTCCAGGCGATGAATACATAAACGTTTCTGCCGCCCACAAAAAAGATTCTTCCCGCCTTATTATCCAGACTCTTCTACAGCCGCCGGAAGACAAAAAAGCCGCTGCTGCAACAAACTCTTTTAAGCAGACAGAACTTTTCCTGAAACAACTGGACCTCATTCCTCATATAGTTCATCCGGATGAATTTGAGTACGCTAAAAATCAGCTTGAATACAGCCTCAACCGCACTGCAGCTCTTTCTTCTGCCCTTATGCAGACCCTCTCCGAGTTCTGGGCCCTTCAGCCTTATTACCAGGCTACAGAAACCGATACAGAAAACTATGCTTCCCAGACAGCAGGCCTGCTTATGAGCCGCCCTCAAAAACTCCATTCAAAGGCTTTGTCGCAAACCATAAATCAGCTAATAAATGAAGAGCCTTTTATTTTTGTAATCATAAACAGCAAGGATTATAAGGCAAACAAAAAAGCCTATTCTGCTGCGGGCTTTGAAGAAATCAACGAAAAGAATGCTTCATGGTATGTTCAGCAGCTCTTTAAGGAAGTTCAAAAAGAAAAAGAAGTAACAGATACCGGCCGTCTTTACACTTCAGATGCAGCAACAGAAGATAACAGCTACTATCAGAAAAATCTGGATACTACAGCTCAATATAAGCTTTCAAACGGAATTGCCGTTTACACAAAGGAAAATCCTCTTTCCGAGCAGACCTCTCTTCTTCTTTCAATAAAGGGTGGTAAATATAATTCAGCTGATGATAATGGCTTTGAAGAGGTTATGATAAATCTTACGGCCGGCCTTATTCAAAAAAAGCTTCGCTCTGCGCAGGCACAGGGGCTTCTTACCGGAGCCTTTTACGTAAGCTCAGAAACAAAGCTTTTGGTGTACTTCTTTGCACGGATTAAAATACAGAAATCCGACATTCTGCATGGG
>SFOB01000118.1 GCA_004554075.1 Treponema sp. | reverse complement strand
AAAGAAAATTTGTTCCTGGAACTGCATGGGATATACCTTCTCATAATGCCACTTATTTAGGTTCTCAATTGTTAAATAAAATAATTGGTAATCGTTTCTCTTTCCCAAAATCCCTCTACGCAGTTCACGATGCGATTCGCTTCTTTGTTGCAAATAAACCAAATGCCCTTATTGTAGACTTCTTTGCCGGCAGTGGAACAACTCTTCATGCAGTTAATCTTTTGAATGCAGAAGATGGTGGTAAACGCCAGTGTATTATGGTTACAAACAATGAAGTTTCTGATGAAGAATCAAAGCAACTTCGTGCAAAAGGTTATAATCCTGGCGATGAAGAATGGGAGAAACTTGGTATAGCAAATTATGTTACTTGGCCGAGAACTGTCTGCTCAATCAATGGTAAAGATATAAATGGAAATGACTTAAAAGGAAATTACATTGGAAGTGATATTCCAATGGCAAACGGCTTTAACTCAAATGCTGTTTTCTTTAAGTTAGGATTTTTGGATAAGACTACAGTTTCGCTTGGCTTACAATTTAAGGAACTTTTACCCCTTCTATGGCTGAAGGCTGGTGGCTGGGGAAAATGCCCGGATGAAGAGACTGTAAAAATAGAATCAAAATTTGATTTACCGCCATATATTATTCTTCCCGAAAATAAACTTGCGGTTTTAATTAGTGAAGACTCTTTTACAGAATTTAATAACCTTTTAAAAAATGAACCTCTTATTAAGACTGTATATATTGTAACTGATTATGAAAATGGTTTTGTTGCAATGAAAAAGAAATTAGACATTGAAAATGTTATTCAACTTTACCGAGATTATCTTGATAATTTCCGAATTAATGTAGCAAGAAGGTAGAACTATGAATGTAGATTTGTTTCAGTTTCAAATGCTGGCTGTTCAGGAATTACGCAATAAGGTTTCTAATGCAATTAAGAATTATAGAGACACTTCTTCTCCACAGGTAATTTCATTGCAAGCTCCTACTGGAAGTGGAAAGACCATTATAATGGCATCTTTTATTGAAGATGTTTTTTATGGTACAGAAGATTTTGTTGAACAGCCAAATGCTATTTTTGTATGGCTTTCTGATTCACCTCAGTTAAATGAACAGTCAAAAGATAAAATCACTAAATTTGCAAAGGTTAAGTTTAATCAATGTATAACTGTTTCTGATGATAACTTTGACCAGGAAACTTTTGATGACGGCAAAATTTACTTTATTAATACTCAGAAGATTGGAAAAGCAGGAAATCTGACTCAGACAAAAGATGGTCGTAACTACACAATCTGGGAAACAATTGAAAATACGACTAAGCAAAAATCTGACAGACTTTATTTTATTATTGATGAAGCTCACCGAGGTATGCTTGGAACAGCGGCAGGAAAAGCAACTTCTATAATGCAGCGTTTTTTAATTGGAGATTCTAACATTGGATTATCTCCTGTTCCACTTGCAATTGGTGTTAGTGCAACTCCAGCAAGATTTAATGCATTGTTTGGAAATACAACTTCTACTCTAAACTTTGTCCGTGTTAGTGCTGCACAGGTTAGAGATTCAGGTCTTTTGAAGGAAAGAATTGTTATTACATATCCTGATGATACTCAGCGTAATAATGATATGGCTGTTTTGGATGCTGCTGTAAATGAATGGATGAGCAAAGCAATACACTGGAAAATGTATTGCGATAAAGAGCATACAAAAATGGTAAATCCAGTTTTTGTAATACAGGTACGTTCTGGATCTAATGGAAAAGTTTCTGATACGAACCTTGAAGATATCATTGTTAAAATTGAAGAAAAAATTAAACGTCATTTTAATAAGGGAGAAGTTGTTCATACTTTTGGGGATTTGGGAACATTAAAGCTTAATGGCCTTGAAGTTGAACATATAGAACCTAATGACATTGTTGATGATAAGAGAGTAAAAGTAGTTTTATTCAAAGAAAATCTTTCTACTGGATGGGACTGCCCAAGAGCTGAAACAATGATGAGTTTTAGAACTGCAGAAGATGTTACTTACATTGCGCAACTTTTGGGAAGAATGGTTCGAACTCCTTTACAGACACGAATTAAAGCTGATGAAACTCTGAATGAAGTTAGAATGTTCCTGCCATATTTTAATAAAGAAAATGTTGAAATGGTTATAAAAGAACTTCTTGAAAGTGAGTGCGGTGACATTGCTCCATTTGTTGATTCAGAATCTATAGAAAGACCAAATACACAAACTCTTACTGTTCATGTAACTCGAAAAACAGATTCTTCAAAGGAAGATGAATCTGCAAAGTATTATGAGCATTCTTTATTTGATGATTGGTTTACGGCTGAACCTGGAGAGGATGGAAAACAAGAGCCGAGCGGTTTTGAACAGGCATTAAAAACTGATAGAATTGTTGAAACTGTTTTGACAAAACAAGTTCCAGTAACTCCTATAAATAATCAAAATAACCAGAGTGAACCCCCAAAAGCAACAGATAAACAATCTGATAAAAAATCTCCTTTTGATGAGTATATTCATGAACCTACATTATTTGGAGAAATAAACAGGCCGGAAGTTACTAAGTTTATAAATCAACTTGGACTTATTTCTTATAATGTTAAACCAGTCCGAATTAATAGTTACTTAAAATCTCTTTGTGCATTGGCTGCCCTTTTAACAAGAGAAGGTATTGACCGATCTGCGCTGGCAACAATTACAAAAGATATTGTAGAAATGATTCATTCATACATTCAAAGCTTAAAAGATAATGGAAAGTATAAAGAACTTGTTACTGATGTTTTAACTTTCAAACTTTCTATAAAAATGTTTGATATGTTTGGTGAAGATTTGTACAAAGGCAAATCTCAGGATTTCTATACTACAAGTAACAGCGAAATAGAAATGCAGCTTCGTAATGCAGAAAACAGACTTGCAAACTTTGGGTTTACAAAAAGATATGGAGAGCAATATTTTGATCCAGAAAATCCTGATGATTTTAAGATCGACTGTATTCTTTTTGTATTGAATGATGACTGCATGGAAAAATTGAATAAGTATGCAGAAGCAAAGTTCCATGAACTTGATGATAATAACAGACGTATTATTACAAGTACCAGTGAAAGTCTTAGACGAGAATATGACACTATCATTACTAATGGTGATGCTATAAGCAAACATTCTTTCACTTTGCCAGAAGAGGTAAACTTTCCTGATGATTATGATGGAACTGTTTATGATAATCATCTTTTTGCAGATTCTAAAACTGGTAAAGCAAGAATCAAGCTTGATAGTTCATGGGAATCCGGTGTAATTGAAGAAGAAGCACGAAATCCTGATTTTGTATGCTGGATTAGAAATAAAAAAGCGGAAAAATGGGCATTGTGTATTCCTTACGAAATTAACAATGAAACAAGAGCAACTTATCCGGACTTCCTAGTAATTAGAAAAGATGAAAAAACAGGTTATGTAGTAGATATTCTTGAACCACACAATCCGAATTTCACAGACAATCTACCTAAAGCAAAAGGTTTTGCTAAATATGCTGAGCAGGAAACTAAGATTGGACGATTCCAGCTTATACGAAAAACTAAGGATGGTGGAGTTGATAAGTTTGTACGTCTGGATTTTTCTAAGGGTGAAATCAGGAAGAAGGTGCTTGCTATGCAGACTACGGAAGAGCTGAACCATTTGTTTGATACAGATGGGGTGTTTGAGAATTAAAGACTTTATGAAAAATCATCATGAATTTGATTCTCAATGAAATTCTATTTATAGTGAGGTTTTTATGCCAATCAGATATTCAGAAGACGGTGATATTGAAGTTTACGACGAGAAGACTGGCAAAACTACTGGCCATATTTCTACTATGGGAAATATGATTGAAGAAACTGAAGAACATAGAAAAATGAATGAGAAGATTATCAAAGATTTAGAAAAGAAATACGGCTTAAGTAAAAATAAAAATAACTTGTAAAAAACTTTCCAACCTCATACAAAAAGTTTGCAAAGTCATACACTTTTTGCATAAAAGTGCAAACATTTTGTTCAGTTGCTGTTATCAGATGTAGCTTACAATTTCCCTATGATGATTCAGGGAAAGAGCTGCACACTGACTGTGGCAAAAGACGGTTACTATTATCCACTACCTTACAGCGAGGAAACTGTACGCACTGCGTCTAAAGGCTACGCTCTGCCTGGCGTTATTGGTGAAAGGAACAGAGAGATAAACGTTATTACTGGAAAAACGATTGAAGGCTGTTTTGTAACACGCCTTGAATACCAGTGCGTTTTGGATTTGTTCCTTTTGCTTTTTAACAACAATGAAACTTTTGATTTATATACAGACAGAGTTTGTAAAAAACTCATATATAAAAATGTACTTCCAAGAGCATTTGAGCTTAGAGCTGAAAATGGGAATCCTTTTTACTTCCGCCTTGATGTAAAAGACAGTGATGATTCATACACAGAAAACTGGCCGCTTAATGTGCCGGATATGAAATGGCCGAGCTGCCGTACTTACTACTATGACGGTCACTCTGTTATTGCAGACCTGCACACTCTGCCACTTGTTTACCGCTTTGAACTAAGAGGAAGCTTCACAGAAAAAACAAAATTTGAAATTACTCTTTATTTCCCGCTGACAGAAAAGTTCTATCCTTCCCTCGATAAGGTTGAAAAACTTTCTATTGTAATTGATTTGAAGGACGGCGTGAGCCTTGACCTTTATGGCTTGAGACCAAACGGAAGCCTTACCGACATTAACTGCGCTGATACTGTTTTGTGTTATCAGAAATTTGTGGTTGAAAGTCATATTGTTTTTAATATCCGAAACAATGAACAGAACACACAGGTGGTGCTATGAGATTTTACGAGTTACCGCCTGAAGTTGAAAATAAAATCCGCAATACTGATGCACGTCCTTTTGTTCGTGTTGTTCTCGAACTTGCCGGCGGAGATGTATACCTTCCAGATTCTGATATTCTTGAATGTGTAATCACAAGTTACACCACTGAGGCCGGCGGCATTGAAAACTGCGGAGAGCTTCTTTTGAAAGGTATCTATGATATAGAACAAAATGCTGAATATGCTCCAGGTCTTGGCATCCAGATATGGTACTGCTTTGGCGAGCGTGAAAATACCTTTTTTCGCTTTCATCTTTTTGTTGATGATAACGGATTCCAGAGTCAGGAGACTGGCTTTCTTGATAAGACTACCAAGGTACGCTTAGTTGATTTGAGCTCGAAGCTGGATGACACCAAGCTGCAGCGTAACTGGACTGATGCTCAGACTGTGGTTCACTCTGTTGTTTGTGACAGGACGAATCCTGAAAACTCACTTGTTCACATTATTGCAAAACGCGGCGGACTTAATTCTAATGAAATAAACTGCGGCTCTCTTCCTTTTGATATTCCTTATGTGGTTGTTGTGGGTTCTGCCTGGAAAGAACTTTGTGCTCTGGCCAAGACTTATGACGCTGTTGTGGAATGCGGTAAGGATTTGACTCTCTCATTTATTGAATCACCTTACGACAGAGAAAATGAATATTCAGAAGAATCTTGTTTTACTCTGGATGAAACTCAAATTACTCATTACAGATTTTTTAATAGCAATGATAAGTATGCAAACAATGTACGCTTGAAGTATACACGTTATGTGCAGACTAAGCGACAGGAACTCTGGAGTTATAGCGATGCACCGATGTGGTATGACGAGGACATGCAGCCTTATTATCCATTCACTGACGATAGCCGCAAGATTATTTCTGACAATGATTACCAGGCAATTTACACCGCTAAGAATGATGAAGGAAAAACTCGTAATGTTGTGTATGCGGACCAGCTTACGACTGAGGAAGAATTCATTGATGAAATGGTGGTTTCGACAGGTTCAACCACCGAGGATTTCTCGGTAGTTCAATTTGATACTTCAACATACAAAGACAGAGCAATCATTCAGCTTTCTAGAAATGGGAATCAGATTGGACTTTATAAAGCTGCGATTTATGGCCGGGCAATTATTTCTGAAACTAATTACAGCATCTACGTGAAAGATGATAACGAGATTGCAGCCAAAGGTCAGATTGTCCGTAACGTTACTTCGAAGTTTTTAAGTGATGATTTATTTGATGGAGAGCCTTTTTCTCAGAGACGAGCAAATGATCTTCTGCAGGATTGTATTAACTGCAAAGGTGGCTATTACCTTACAACTTTTATTCCTCTTATACACGCTCGTGTTGGGGCCTTTATGGATATCAGGCTCAACGCTCAATCTAGTTTTAAGAAAGTGAGAATTGATGAACTCACATTCAGATACAAAAAAGAAGAAGCCTTCTCCAGCGAAATCTGGGTAACGCGAGTGTGAAGGATTCGGGAGGACTATGGGAAAAGAAGAAATTGGTGAAACGGAGAAACTGATTAATTCATTGAATGGATTACAGGTTGAGGTCAGTGGATTCAGGGCTGAAATGAAAGAGTTCAAAAAGACTGTTGAGAAAAAGATTGATTCTCTGGATTCAAGGTCTGTTGCCTGCCAGTTTAATCCGAATGTTTGTGCTACTGCTCGACGGCTTGAAGAACACATTAAGGCTGACAGCGGAAAAGCCGGAAGAAACATGGCACTCATTGCCTGTGTAATTTCCTGCTTTAATGTGGCGGTCACTGTAATCACGTTAATTGTGAGGGGCTTATGAATGATAAGATTCGTGATTTGAAAATAAGGTTGATGCTGGAAGCTGAAAAGGAACTTACTGAAGATTTGACTGAGGCTCAGCGTTACCAGTATTACCTGGGGCGGATGCAGTTTCTGCATTATGTGAGCGGTAAAGAAAATCTTTTGGAAGCTGACTGTTCGGGCTCTGTTTGTCTTGCTCTTCTTATT
>SFOB01000117.1 GCA_004554075.1 Treponema sp. | reverse complement strand
CCGCTTTCCCGGTGGCTAAGTTGTAGTGCTGCAAATTCTTCTTTGGTCATAATAATAGCAGTTGTAGTTCTGTTGCAATATTGCGGGTGCAAAGGTACAGCTGTTCGACAACTGCTACAACGTGTAATTTATCGAATGGTTACAAAAGAACGACAAAACTCAGTGAAAAGGCTGACGAGGGCAGCCTTGGAAGGCATACCCTCGTCAATCAAAATCAACATTGAATTCTGGGAATTAAACGACAATCCCTAGATAGTGGCATGGCAACATGCGATGAATTACTTGATGCTGTAGTAAAAGATGTAGAAGCACTCCGTGATATAATGGTAGAGTCAGCCATCTACGATTATGAGTGCGAGGATAATATAATTAATGAAGATGAGTATTACTCGACACCCGCAACAAGTAACAAATTTGAGCCAGGCGACGATTTTCCTTATTAAATTTAAAGATTATGTGTATACAGGAAATATATGATTCATTGACACCTTACGAGCGTCAGCAATTTGCAAGCCGAAATATAGAAGTCATAGAAACTCTTTTAGGTGATGACTGTATTGATTTGTCGGGATGTTCCAAGGAGGAATTAATAAAAGAGCTAAAAAATAGAGAACTCACGGACATTGTAAACGGAATGCTCTATGTTGGAATTAGTGAGGCAGCAATAAGTAGTTGGTTAGAAAAGTAATTGATAGATTGAATATCATTGGCAATCATTTGGTTGCCAATGATATTCTCTATATGGTATTATAAATGCACTTTACAAGAATCTACCCAATAGTTTCTTTCAAAATATTTATCTTGTTCAACAATATACTCCCATATTTCATTAGCTTCTTTATATCTTTTTGATAAATATAGAAGTTCGCCTTTAGAATCGTAATAATTCAAATCTGGATTACATTTGATGGCTTCATCTATTGTTTCAAAAGCTAGTTTTGTATTGTTGTTGCAATAATATGAATATGATAAGTTATTCAAAGTATGAGCAACAGAGAACTCTTTGTTTTTTTCGGGATATGTTGACACTATTATAGAAAAGCATCTTACTGCCTTTTTGTATGATACTATAGACTTATCATATTGCTCTATACACTGCCAAGCATATCCTGCTGTATGAAATAAAAATGCAGCAACATTAATATATTCATACGAAGGATGAGCTCTAAATTTTTCTTCTGCTTCCCAAGCTTTTTGATCACAACCTTCTGCTCCTTTCCTATATAAATCAATAATTTTCGTCTTTTCTCCACGTGACACCAACTTTCTTGGCAATTCAGATTCTATGGTAGAGAGTGAATCTGCTAAATCTACAATCTGATCAGGTGTTAAATCTTTCTGAGAATAATTTTTGCAATAATAATATCCTAGTACAACCAAGGTGGAAATAATCACAATACCACTCAATGACATCATAATTTTTTTCGCACTTTTACTTTTAGAAAATTTTGATTCTTGATATTCTATATTCTTGGCTCCTGTCCAGTCAGATAAATTCCTAAAGAGTTTCTCCACTTCTGCCGACTTTGAAATATCTATAATGTCATGTGAACCATAATGAAATTCAAACCAATCTGTTAATCTTGAACCATCAATATTTACAAATACAATTTTTTTCTTCTTTTTTGTTGCAAATTCCAATTCTTTTTTCGCATAAACAGAATCTTTGCTGTTTTCAGAATATAAGAACAAAAAAATAGGAGTATGATTAATGGCGTTTATTATTACATCTGCAAATTGCTGATCACTTTCGATGCCATGAAGGTCTATCCAGCAAGAACCACTTCCCAGATAACTATCGATTTCATCTTTTAGTGCAAAAACTTGAGATTTATCCTTTCGCGAATATGACAGAAAAACTTTTGAATCCATATTTATAGTACTAATCTCAAAGAAATTTTTAATGTATAAAATATTAAGTGAAATGTATTAAGTGTGGAGAAAATTAAGTATAATAGAATCTATATTTGATAGTGGTATGTTATACTTGATTCTTAATAAAGGGATTCCCCTATCTTTACATTCCCAACCTTCGACAATATCCCTAAGACGTTGATAAAAGAACGTCCTTTTGCCACCGAAATGTTTCACGGGACGATAATGTTGTTGGCCATCATACTCAATAAAATAGAGCTTTTCTTCATTTTTTACACAGAAATCTATATGCATATACCCAAAAGGATAACAGCTCGTTCGCCTTTGGAGGCTTTGGAGGATGGAATGCGAATCTCTTTCCCAAGGTATTTAACCTTGAAGTCTTGAATTTTATTTCCTAGCCAGAATACCCACATATCAAAGAATAATAACCTTTATGTAATCTTTTAGATGATATACTGCATTGCCATGTCCGCCTTGCGAGTCGCTAATAAGCAAGATGGTTTGTCTACCATTATCCAATTTTGGTCCAAGACACATACCCTCGTAATTTGCGAAATTCCATATGTGGTTGACATGAGTAGTAAATTCACAGAGCAATTTTTTCTTCAGGAAAATGTGTTCTTGAATCTCAGACAACACCGTGGTTTCTTTTATTTCTTGATATTGTTCAGGTTGCACAATATACAATTTGATTCGGCAGAAGCTGCCAAAATACACTTTGGGAATAAAAGCTTCTCGCTCCATGACGATGAGAGTGCCATTATCCAATGCTAACATAGAAGGTACACCATGAACATGATTTCCTTTTCGTTGTTTGGCTTCAGGCACATCCATCTTGTAAGCAAACATCTTACCAGGCTTTAAATCAAGCCCAAAAGATTGTAGTCTTAATCTGTTCTGAACGTGTTTATTTTCAAGATTGGAACGCAAGCCATCTTGAACCAGAGTTGCTTCGGTTGTTGTCCAAAATAGTTTTGTTGTATTATTATATGTAAGAGCCTCGAACCCATAATTCTCGTCAATGTTATGACGCTTCATGTATTCTGGAACTTGAAGTTCGCGTCCTGTTGGAACACCATCCATATCGTATTCCGCAATTCGTTGATCCTCTTCTCCAGAAATGAATATGGTGTCTGTGTCTGAACAAAAAGCACAACCTTCGCAGTCTCTATAAACAGACTCAGGATTGTCTATAGTTCTCTTTCTTTCAATAAAACCTTTTGGCTCTTCGTATGAGACATTCTCTATTTTGCCTGTTTGGGGATTAACGTCTATGTCCAAAAACATAAAACCATCAATAAACTCCTTGTCATCGACAACTGCATATCGATTACCTATAATGGGGGTGATTCCACTATAGTTAGCAGGACGAACGCCAAATTTGCCTATATTTACTTGTTTTAATAATTTCATGATTTCAATATCTGTTAATGTTTGTGCGCATTGCAAGTGCTGTAGCTTCTCCAACAAGCGAAAATTCGCCGAGTTTATAATGCCTCATACGTCCATCTGTAATTGTACAGCCGCCAATCTCTGCAGTTCTCAACAGTTCATAGCGCATCTTCCAATCACCAAAGTAAGTTGCACTTCCAAGCGCAAAAGCAGTACCTCCTGCGCTTATTCCTTGAATAACCAATCCGGCATCACCTGCAGCAAGGCTGAATTTAGGTGAGCGATTTCGGTATTCTTTAATTCCATATATTGTGGTTCCCATCAAATCTGTTTCTTTTGTAAAGAACTGCTTCATATACTTATGTTGTTCTCTAGCAAAGTCTTCGTCAGCAATTGAAAGATAGGAACAATTCAAAGCCGTGCAAGAACCTTTCATTCTTATTCCTTTCTGACGATAGCTTGCTCCAGGCAAGAGTCCTGCCAAAAGATGGGTCTTCGGATCAATCCAAATTGTTTTCGCATTTTTCAACCATGCATCTAACGTATCAGAATGTTTACCATTGAAAAGACGAGTGTAATTCTTTAGTGCAACAATCGTTACCAACATATCCGTCAGCCAGATAGGTTTACGTGGGAAAGACAGAAGGTTTAAATCATATTTGCTCTCATGCATACGACGTACAAGAGTATCAGTCAATGTATGTAGTAAGGAATCATACCTATTGTCGCCACCAGCGAACTTGTAATTTGTAATCATCCATGATAAAATACTAAGGTACGTCATGTGATGCTTGGGGCCATTGAGCGATTCCATTGCATCCTCTTTCCATTGTATTGTATCATACATACGAATAGTTGGAGTGTTGACAATATCTATCATCTTAGCAATAAGGCCAGGGCAAGAATCCTTTTTGTCGGGATAAATACACGATATATTTGCCAAAGCATGAGTCAGCATTGAGCAAGAATAAATAGCCCACTCTCCAGCGAATTCATCGCCAATTATTTTGGGACTCTCCTTCATCAGAAGTTCAGGGGAAGTCACAACCTTAGTTACAAGCCAATTGGCTCTTTCTAATATATCCTCCTTCTCTTCTGCCCAAGTTGAGTGATCAGGAACGGCTTTAAGATACTTAGAAGGGTCACCTTTTCTGTTAAAGAAAGCCTTTCCGAGCCAGGCTGTACCTGTGAATGCCATCTTCAACGTATTTAGATTCAGCAATTGTTTGTATATATCTATTTTCATTGTCTTGAAAATGCTAATATGGTATAATATTGAAAAAACTCAATACTTCAAGCGTAAAAGTTTAATACTTTTTGTTCTCTGCTATCCAACACGCCGTCAGCCATAGCCATGTCGAATAAAGATTGGTTCAGTGTGTATTGGATATAACAATTGATACCTTTATCCTCTAACTCACATAGATGACTAAGTAAAGGTGCAGGATTTTTAGACCAGAATACGATAAACCGTGTATTGGCATATGAAATATAACTGGTTGAATTATTGAAAGGATTTGTCCAGGCACTATAGCCTACTTTCAATCTATGAAAGAACCAGTCAGCATAAAATGCTGGTATATCAGTGCTACGACTACATGAAACAATCTGGGGTGCTGGCATCATGCATACCTCCCCATTTTCACGAGTCACCTCTATTTTATCTTTCCAAGTAGCCATTATTCTTTGATTATATTAAATCCAAGTTTTTTGATAAACTTTATTGTTTCAAATGCAGTTTCTCTATCGAAATGCTTCTCGTCCTCAGTCAGATCAACATATGGGATTAAACAAGGATGCTTTTTGAGCTCATCATCGCGCACATCTCCAAGTGTCCAACCTTGAGAAATTCTATTCCGTGCCCATACTTCATGAACATTTTCTGCTATCAACTCTGCAAGTTTTGTCAGTTCTTCTGGCAAAATAACATCAGACGTGTCTATTGGATTAGGTGTATACATACGCAGACTATTTGAGAATCTTTTTCGTCTTCTTATACATCCAAGACGAGATTTTACCCATTATGCCTTTCTCTTTAGTTATGGTAAGCTTCTTTTCCGTTTTAGCTGCGCCATTGTAAGCTATCAGGATGATTGTACATCTTGACAAACGAACCTTAAACGGATGTTCGCCTTTGTATTCTACATCAATAGGCGTACTCCTTCCGAATTTCAGTTGTACTTTTGTACAATTCTCAACCTCCCATGACAAGGGGAACTCACTTCCTTCGTGCATATCAGCATCTGCTGGATAGCTAAAATACTTAATAGACGGAGGATTTGTTAATACTACAGGAGGTTCAGCGGAGTCATCCTCTATCATCGATTTTCCAAAAATGTCTGACAGATTTTTAAGCATCTTCTTGAATTGTAGTGGGTTATCTATTGATATACAATCCATATTACCAAATTCAAACAAGAACCATCCTGACAACTTTGTGTCTTTGAGCAGTACTGGTATGATTTTAATTCCAACATTAGAAGCATAGCGAACCTCTTTCTGAGTCCAGGGTGATGCCATAGAATTTTCAGACACTGCAAAAAGAAGAATCTGCGATTTCTCAATAGATGAGATAATCTTATCTGTAAATTCTTCGCCAGATTCAATACCATCTAAATCAAACCAACACTTCACATTTGATATATGCTGTTCGATTGATTGTTTTAATGCCTCTACCTCAGAAAAATCTTTTCGAGAGTAACTGATAAATATATCGAATTCTTTCATATTAAATCTCAGTAAAATTATAAATATCAATCATATCTACAGGAATTGGTGCCTTGGGTGCGAACACAAATGGGCAAATTCTCAATGTAGAACCATCACGTTGTGCAATATCAAGTGCAAGGTGCCTTTCCATATCCACTTCTTTGCTTTGTTCACTGTTCTTAGACTAACAGAGGATGAAAAGGTCTGAAAGTTCCAACCATTCCCTAATCTTATTTCGATACATATCTCCAGATTTGAGTGTATGTTTATCAAAGAAGTAGTCAATACCATTATTCCTTAGCTGATTAGCAATCGGCTCAAACGTTGCAATATCTTTGTGAGAGTAAGAGATAAATGTTCTTCTGAAAATGTGTCCAAAGATTTCCGCATATGCTTTACTTGGATTCGACACAAGTTCAATTTTGAAAGACATTTCAGCTACAGGAATATGCTGTTTTAAGAGTACAATCGTAGATAGCAAGGAATCTTTTGAGCAGTTTTCGGGTATTGAAAATGCAAATTCAACACTTTCAAAACGTCCTTTCCAACATATTGACTTACATATCTGATTTATATTGATTGTAGGTATTGAAAGAACAATATCTAAAATATCTCCATTTTTTAATGCGATAGAAAGCTGCTTGGAATTTCTTTTTCTTGCTGATGCATCAACAGACTTTGCCTGGCATTCTACATCTGCCACCTCTGAAGGAAGATGTAAAAACACCTGAACGAGGATTTCATCACCCACTTTTGCTTGTGCTGGAGCATATACACAAGAATGGACAGAATCTGATTCACTATGACCAAATACATTCTTTAGTTTACCGCAAAAATTACTAAAGAAGCCACGATCATGCTTAACAAGATTTCCTGAAAATTCTGTATTATGTACTGCTGTTAGGAACTCAGTATCTTCTTTGGTCTTAGAGAAAGAAATTGACTGACCACGTCTAAGATTTATTGATTGCTTAGGATGAGTTTCTTCCATACGACACACTTTCTCTATCTTATAACGACGCTCCTGTTCCTCATATCTTTGCAAATGTGAGTCTTTTTCAATGGTTTCAAGATACAAATCGTCTATATTACCATTAGCGTTTACGTCAATCATCGAGATGTCATAGTCACTGTCTTCCTCTGCATCGAAATTTGCGCAACAATCACCATCCCAATCATCAAAAGAGGCATCACCATCATAATTGGAATCTAAATTAACAATAATTTCTGCGGGAGGAGGCGGCAATTCTACTTGCTCCGAGTCCTCTGGTACAATGTCTCGTGATGCACAACTATAGCTAGCTGCAGCATTGAAAGATGAAACGTTCGGTTCAAGTCTAAACCAATTTCCCAAGTTTTGTAGGAGTTGAGCAAGTTGTTCAGGAACCTGGATGTCAGTATAACTGATATTTCCGAAACGGAATAGGAACCAGCCTGAAAGTTTGGATCCATCAATGACAACAGGAACTATACGTTTTCCAAGATTGTGTGCAAACGTCACTTCACGTTGTGCATATTCTGACTCCATAGAATTATTTGAAACTGCAAAAAGAAGAATTTTCGATTTCTCAATTGCAGAAACAATTTTCCCTTCAAATTTATCCCCAGATTCAATACCATCCAAATCAAACCTGCATCTTAATCCTGGAAGATAACTTTCCAGCATTTGCCTAAAGCCATTCACTGTTTCGGAGTCCTTTCGTGAATAGCTTATAAATACATCATACTCTTCTTCGTTCTTGATATTTTGGCGCACAAAAGACAATAGAGAATTATGATTGTCTTTAGAGCAAAATCCTTTGAACCATCTACTTCGTGAGGTAGTTGGAAAATCAAGATCATCAACGATGACAGCAAACAGAGGTATTTCCATCTTCATGAAGTAAGTAAGTTCTCTAAAAACCCATTCGGACTGTCTTGACTCCTTTGATGCTACATAAATCGCTATCTCATATTCATTAGGGCTTGGCATTTCTTTTTTTGCTGCGACCCCATATGATAAAGACGAATTATCTTGAACAACGTCAACCCAACATTTGACATTGTCCAAGCTTTTCTCAACAAGGTCTTTTATTGCTTCAATATAGACCTTGTCATTTATTATTCCGCTAATATAGATGTTATGCATAGTGGATGGATTATAGAAATCATTTGATTGAAGAAGCAATCAGATGTATGTTACGCACTATTAATTTGTCATTCTCGCGAACATCATTTCCATGCTCATCAGTTTTTAATCCTTCGTAAGGACGAATATCATAATGAATATACTGTTGCTTCATTACGGATTTGAGAGTCTTGTTATTATCAATTGCAAGATCTTCTTGTTGGTTGACAGGTCTGTAACCAAGTAACAGTTCTTCAACGACCCATCGGTTGTGTTCCATTTGGGCAAGTATTTCTATATGCTCTTCAATCTGAGGTTTTCTTGGCTCAATAGTGTCAGACCCCATTAAACTGCGCAACTTTGTCCATATTGATGCTGCAGAATAGATATTTGACCAACGTTTTGATATTCTAACGTCCTCCCATTGATCTGATGCAACGCTTTCGTCAATAGACTCTGGAGAACTACCATTCGTATAATAATAGTTATAGATATAATTAATACGTTTGCCATAGTGAATCAGAGTGGTTAGTTGATCCTCCAGATCCTCTGACAAGATGCCGATAGGCCACAAATGTGCATATCGTGCTCCAACCTTAAGAGCCTGAATCATTGAATCTGATTGTCTTTGATTTACAAGTACAGGGATTAGTTTCTCATATACTATGTTGGGCAAATTCATTGCTGCTTGCAATGACCTGTGGGTTTCGTTCAAGCAGACTGCTATTGTTGCAATAGCATGAGGATCATCAACGCTATTTTCTATATAATCACGAACGGCTTTATTTGCGTCAAAACCATTTATGAAATTCCATTCTAAATCAACAAAATCTTCATCATTAGTATTGGTTATCAGATGACGATACTTATCTATGATACCTCCAGACGTATTGTTGTCAGCGTTGTGAACATCGGTGTATGACCAACGGCATAAATTAAATAACTCTCCACATTTCT
>SFOB01000116.1 GCA_004554075.1 Treponema sp. | reverse complement strand
CGAGAAGTGCTGCGAGAGCAGCGGAGATTAATGTCAATTTTTTCATAAAACACCTCTTATGCATTAATATACATTTTTTTGTATATTTATGCAATCTTAATATGTCCCAAAGGATAGTTACTCCCGTGAAAAAAAGCACGAATCCAACGGGGATGATGTTGTCTTCGCACTTTTTTTCACTCCGTAACTATCCTTTGGGTCAAGTTCACATACAAAAAAATGTATATTAGGACTTTGCACGCAAGGAGAAAAGCTTGTCGCCGTTTTCTGCGAGGATTACTGCAAGGAAGATTAGGGAGCAGCCGAAGAACATTTTTACTGTGAATACTTCATGGAGGATGAGGGTGCTGAAGAGGATGCCGAAGACGGATTCGAAGCTCAGGAAGAGGGAGGCTATTGAGGATTGAACGTATTTCAGGCCTATGTTCTGAAGGCTGAAGCCTACCATTGTGCTCAGGAGGCCAAGGTAGAGCATGGAGCCCACTACTCTGCCGGTGAAGGCGGTTGCCATTGGGAAGGTTCCGTCAAAGAAAGGAGCTGATATCCAGCCGGCAATGGCTGTAAAGATAAATTGAAGCAGAGTCAGAAAAAGTGGGTCGCCGCCGGCTCGGTTGTATTTTTCTGTATAAATGATATGCAGGGCAAAAAAGACGCCGCAAATCAGTGTGAGTATATCACCAATATTTACTCCCTTATCTCCGGAACCTAGGGCCAGAAGACCGATTCCTGTAAGCGACATGGCAGCGGCTATAAAGACATAAAAGCGTGGACGCTTTTTAAAAAGCAACCATGTCAAAATCGGAATCATGATTACATAGAAGGTTGTAAGAAAGGCGTTTTTACCGGCTGTTGTATAGTCACAACCGACAGTCTGAGTTGCATAGGCAAGAAAGAGAAAAAGCCCTGTAAGCGCTCCATGGCGGATATATTCCCAGGAAAGAAGTTTCCATTTCTTAATAAAAATCAGCGACATAGTTACGGCCGCAATTGTATAGCGGTAAGCTACCATATAAAAAGCCCCGATATAATCGAGACTGTCTTTTACTGTAACAAAGGAATAGCCCCAGATTGTAGCCGCAAGAAGCAAACCAGCACTGGCAAGAACAGATGTAAACTTTGGATTCATACAATGGGTATACTAAAAAAGAAACCCCCGGTCAAGCCGGGGGATTATAACTAGAACTCTACTTTCTTCAAGTGCCAGATATCTCTTACGTAGTCTTCAATTGTACGGTCTGAAGAGAACTTACCGGCGTTGGCAATGTTCTTGAGAGCCATTCTTGCCCAGCCCTTTTTATCCTGATAAGCCTCGGCAATGCGTTCGCGGGCCTTGCAGTAAGAATCGAAGTCTGCCAGAACGTAGTAAACATCCGGGCGCTGACCTTCTACACCGTAAATCAAAGAGTCGTGAAGCTCCTTGAAAAGCTGATGAGTTGGATCATAAGTACCGTCTACCAGCTGCTCAACAACCTTTGCGAGAGCAGGATTGCGGTCCAGATATTCCTGTGGGTTATAAGAGTGCTCTGCTTCCATCTTCTTGATTTCTTCTGTAAGAAGACCGAATACAAAGCCGTTTTCTTTTCCAGCCTCTTCGAAAATCTCAATGTTAGCACCGTCCATTGTACCAAGGGTCAGGGCACCGTTGAGCATGAACTTCATATTTGAAGTTCCAGATGCTTCGAGACCGGCAGTAGAAATCTGCTCAGAAACATCAGCTGCAGGGAAGATTTTTTCTGCAACGGAAACGCGGTAGTTTTCTACGAATACAACACGAATCTTTCCGCGAACACGGCGGTCGTTATTGATACGTTCTGCAACAGTATTAATCAGCTTGATGATAGACTTTGCACGGCGGTAACCAGAAGCTGCCTTTGCACCAAAGATGAAAGTGCGAGCCGGTGGGTTATAGCTTGGGTCATCAACAAGGCGGTTGTAAATGTACATAACATGGAGAATGTTCAAAAGCTGTCTCTTATACTCGTGAAGACGTTTAACCTGAACATCGAAAATACTTTCAGGATCAAGGAACTCGTTCTGAGCATGTTTGAGGTAGTCTGCAAGAGCTTCCTTGTTTTCTGTTTTGATGCGGATAAGTTCGTTGATTGATTCATCATCATCAAGGAATTTTTCAAGCCCCTTAAGCTTTGAAAGATCTTTTTCCCAGCCATGACCAATGCGGTCTGTAATAAACTTTGAAAGCTTAGGGTTTGCGTTCAAAAGCCAGCGGCGCTGTGTAATACCGTTTGTCTTGTTGTTGAACTTTTCTGGATACAAAGTGTACCAGTCTTTAAGTTCTGCAGTCTTCAAAAGTTCTGTATGGAGTTCTGCTACACCGTTTACGCTGAAGCAGGCGTGAATTGCCATCCATGCCATGTAAACCATGTTGTTATGGATGATTGCCATGTGCTCGTGCTTGTAGTAGTCGTTAGGGAACTTCTGGCGAAGTTCAATTACGAGACGACGGTTGATTTCTTCAACAATTTGATATACACGAGGGAGAAGGCCCTGGAAGATTTCGATTGGCCACTTTTCAAGTGCTTCTGCAAGAATTGTGTGGTTTGTATAAGCAAATGTATGAGTTACTACATCCCATGCTTCATCCCAGCTTACACTGTAATCATCAATCAAAATACGCATAAGTTCTGGAATAGCAACTACAGGGTGAGTATCGTTGAGCTGAATTACATGAAGATCTGCGAACTTAGAGAAGTCTGTTCCGTGGTCTGCAACGTAGTGGCGAACCAGATCCTGCAAAGAAGCAGAAGAGAAGAAGTACTGCTGCTTGAGGCGGAGAGCCTTTCCGCTTGGACCGTTATCGTTTGGATAGAGAACGCGGCTGATATTTTCTGCGCTGTTCTGACGCTCTACGGCACGGTTGTAATCCATGCTGTTGAAAAGCTGAAGGTCAAATCCGTTAGGGCTTGATGCCTGCCAGAGGCGGAGTGTATTTACAGTTTTTGTATCAAAACCGATGATTGGCATATCGTAAGGAGTAGCTGTTACTTCTTCTGCATTTTCAATGAAGAAGCGAGGCTGTCCGTCCGGAGTTTTTCCGTAAGCAATATTTCCGCCGAACTTTACAGTAACTGCAAGGTCAGAGCGTTTGATTTCCCAAGGATCACGGTGCTGCAGCCAGTTATCAGGATATTCAACCTGGTAGCCGTCTTCAATGCGCTGCTCGAACATACCGTATTCATAGCGGATTCCGTATCCGTGTCCAGGATAGTCCAGGGTTGCAAGTGAGTCGAGGAAGCAGGCAGCAAGGCGGCCAAGACCACCGTTACCAAGACCTGCATCTGGCTCTTCATCTTCAATCATATTAAAGTCTATGTTCATTTCTTTAAGAACTTCGTTTACAGAATCTTTAATACCACAGTTGATGAGGTTATTGCTGAGTGCGCGTCCCATCAGGAATTCTGCAGAAAGATAGTAAAGCTGTTTTGTTGGCTTTTTATCATATTCGTTACGAGTTGCCATCCAGTTAGGCATAATTAACTCAAGGGCAGAAGCAGAAACCGCATCAAAAAGGTCGTGCTTGTTAGCCTGCGAAATGTCCTTTCCGTACTGACGACGAAGTCTGGCAGAAAGGCTTGCCTTAAATTGTTCCTTATCAAATTCCATAAAATCAACCTCCGGAATTTATTTACTCATTAAAATCACGGTAGCCCCGGAAATCAGAACATAACGTTTCTGCTCCCTTAAAAGCTCCTCTTTTCCTTTTTCTAATATATCATCAGGACTCTCAAAAGCTGTGTCCGCAACGCGGTGCCATTTTTTGTTTCCTGCTAATGACGGTAAAGTAATTGTAAGGTCGTACTGGTCAAGATTTGTTGCAACATAAAAGTCGTTATCAATTCCAAGCCCATTAAGCTTGAAGGCAAGGAAGTGATTCATCTTAGCCCAGTCCGGATTCTTAGCACTTATATCATACCACGAAATCTCCGGGATTGCACTCTCCTCGTAGGTATCGCGGAAAAACTTGATTCTGCTGAAAATATTATGAGATTTACGAAGTTCTATAAGATGAGAAGTAAAACGAACCAAGCCCTTATTGCGCTCTGCAAGATTCCAGTTGAACCAGCTGAGAGCTGTGTCCTGACAGTAGGCGTTGTTGTTTCCGCTCTGGGTACGGCGCATTTCGTCACCGCCAAGCAGCATAGGAACTCCCTGCGAAACCATAAGATATATAAGGAAGTTTTTGATACTGCGCAGGCGGGCCATTTCAATTTTAGGGTTTGTACACTCCCCTTCAAAGCCGTTGTTGTAGCTGAAATTATCGTCTGAACCGTCGCGGTTGCACTCGCCGTTTTCTTCGTTATGCTTACCGTTGTAGCTTACAAGATCGTTGAGGGTAAAGCCGTCGTGGGCAGTTATAAAGTTTACAGAAGCAAGAGGTGAACGTCCGTCGTGATTGTAGCAGTCTGAACTTCCGCTTACACGGGTTGCCGCAGCAGTAGAAAAATGTTCGTCACCACGAAGGAAGCGGCGAATATCATCCCGGAAGCGGCCGTTCCATTCGCTCCAGCGGTTATTAGGGCCGCCAGGGAAGCCACCCAGCTGATAAAGACCGGCGCAGTCCCAAGGCTCTGCAATAATCTTTGTATGAGATAAAACAGGATCGTCATTAATGGCTGCTGTAAGAAGCGGCATATCATTTGCAATAGGAGCACCATTCTGAGCACGTGTTAATATAGAAGCAAGATCAAAACGGAAACCGTCTACATGCATTTCCAAAACCCAGTAGCGCAGGCTGTCCAGAATAAACTGAGCTGTTACCGGGTGATTACAGTTCATACTGTTTCCGCAGCCGCTGAAATTCATATAGTAATTTTTGTCGCTGGCAGGGAGGGAGTAATAAACATCATTCTGTAAGCCGCGGAATTCAAAAGTGTATCCGCGCTCGTTACCCTCGGCTGTATGGTTATAAACAACATCAAGAATAACTTCAATGCCGGCCTTGTGCAGGTCTTTTACCATCTGCTTAAACTCGCGCACAGGGCCGCCTGGCGAACGGTCCGCAGCGTACGAAGTTTTAGGTGCAAAGAATCCTATTGTACTGTAGCCCCAGTAGTTTACCAGAGTCTCGCCGGTACGAGGATTTGTATTGGCATTTTCGTTTTCATCAAATTCAAAAACAGGAAGAAGTTCAACAGCAGTAACTCCAAGGTCGTGGAGATATGAAGCCTTCTGGGCAAAACCGCTGTAAGTACCAGCCTGCTCGCGGGCAACTCCGGAAGTCTCTGAAGCAGTAAAACCCTTTACGTGAGCTTCGTAAATTACAGTCTCTTCCAGGGGGCGGTTAAGAGGTCTGTCGCCTTCCCAGTCAAAGCAGTCATCATCAACTACAACGCATTTTGGAAAATCAGAAAGATCCTGAAGTTCGCCGCCCATATTGCCGTCAAAGCCCTGCTTCCACTGCTTGTTGTAAGAGCGGAAAACCGAACCAGGCGTAAAAGCTTTTGCATAAGGGTCAAAAAGATATTTGTTGGAATTAAAACGAAGTCCCTTTGGCGGAATATAAGGGCCTTCTACCTTGTAAAGATAAAGAGTCCCTGCCCCAAGTCCTTCTATATATATGTGCCAGATGTCGCCGGTTTTATTGGCATGCGGGTCTAAATCCACCACCTTTGCCGGTTTCTGATCGTATTCATTGTCAAAAAGCACAAGGCTCACTTTGGTTGCATCGCGGCTATAAATCGAAAAATTAAGGCCGCCCTCCGTAAGCACCGCGCCAAAGCCCATAGGCTTTCCGTTATGAACCTTTATATCAGTCATAGTTCTAATATTTTAACACAGGAATAACAGAATTTCTATAAATAATTTCGCAAGATTGGGGATTTTATTCCGGGTCCCTCTCCGGCTCATAAAATCAAAAAAAAAAGAACAGGCAGAAAAAAAATCTTGACATATATAACGCACTGCGATATATTGAGTTTATATACTACGTAGTGCGATATATCGAGGTGCATATGGATAATCACATTAAAAAGGTTTATGTACCAATGACCGAAACCGGATTTTACATTCTGCTTTGTCTGCAAAAGGAAAATCACGGTTATGGAATAGTACAGAAGGTTAAGGAAATGACTGGAGGAGAAATAAATCTTACTCCAGGCACAATGTACGGAAGTCTTTCCAAAATGGAAAAGGATGGTTTGATTGAATTCAGACGCGAAGAAGACAAACGCCGCCTGTATGAAATCACAGACCTTGGACGCGAAGTTCTTGGACTTGAACTTAAACGTATCAAAAGACTTTATAAGAATGCTCTAGAGGCAGAGGAGAAGTAGTTATGACAAAACTTAATTTTTTTACAATAGTTCAATATGAAGAAGAGGCTGTCTGGCTCAGAAAAATGCAGAAGCAGGGATGGAAGTTTAGCGGCGTTACAATGCCCTTCTTCTATCACTTTGAGAAGTGTGAACCACAGGATTTTGTATATCAGCTTGATTACAACAAGGACGGCAGTAATCCTGAATATGTAAAAATGTTTGAGGATTGCGGCTGGGAATATATAACAGATTGCATGGGCTACAGCTATTTCAGAAAGCCTGCTGAAGCTTTAACTTCAAGCGAAGCAGACGGTACAAACGAAATCTTCTGCGATTACGAGTCCCGCCTTGATATGCTCCGCCGCATTTTCCGTGGCAGAATGCTTCCGCTTTTTGTAATCTTTTTCTGTACGATTGCAACCCAGCTTCCAATGAGCATTATTAGACGCGGGCTGAGTAACAGCGTCACAATTATGTGGATTGTACTTGCCCTTCTCTATCTATGGATTTTTGCTTCTTACACAAAAAAGTATATTTCTTTTCGCTCATACCAGCCATACTCTTTTCGGTGATAACCGGTTTGAGGATTACGTCATAATACTGAATTGCTGCCATTATGCATACACCTCCT
>SFOB01000030.1 GCA_004554075.1 Treponema sp. | reverse complement strand
GATGATGGGAAAATATAAACCTATGAATTTAGTTGATCAAGCTTTAGTTGCCATGGATTAATTAAGAAAGTCGACTTGTTCGTTGACTTTTTATGGGAGAAAAATGATGTCTAAAAAAGAGCCTGTCCCGATAAAATCTCAAAAACTGACTGTTCCGGAGATTATTGAATACTGCAAGAATGAGCTTGGAATCACCTTCAACCTGATGGATGAGGAAAAGGCCAAAGAGTTTCTAAAAAAGAATAACTTCTTCTTCCGACTGAAACAGTATTGCTCAACTTGTACCGAACAAACAAAGAGCGGAAAATATATCGGGCTTGATTTTGGACATCTGGTGGAGCTTTCTACTATTGATATGTTCCTGCGCAAGCTTCTTTTAAAAATGACCATTGATCTGGAACACTATCTCAAGGTCAAACTGGTAAATGACTGTCAGAATAATCCAGCTGATGATGGATATGAAGTTGTCGAGAAATTTCTGGAAAGCCATCTTAAAATCAAGGATGAACTTTCAAAAGTAAATAGAAACACTTCTTATGGGGAGAGTTCTTTTGAAAGATATGTAGCAGCTCCTGCAGTATGGAACTTTGTTGAAATGATTTCATTCGCTGATTTTATCAGCTTTTATGCCTTCTACTATGACTATATGCGTATGCAATGTGAATACACCAAGCACTTCGAATCTGTACGCCGCATTCGGAATGCTTGTGCCCATAATGTATGTATGCTCGCATCATTTAAGTCTGTTCCGGGATTCAAATCAGATCTTGAAACAAACCGCATTCGGAATGCTTGTGCCCATAATGTATGTATGCTCGCATCATTTAAGTCTGTTCCGGGATTCAAATCAGATCTTGAAACAAACTTCGAGCTTTTAGGCGGAAATATCGGAATCGGAAACGGAACTATCTCCAGCTGCATGAAAGTTCCGCTCCTTAATGATTTTGCCGTTATGCTTTCTGTTTACACAAAGCTGATTTCTTCCCCAAAAATCAAAGAGATAACGTTACAAGAAATTAAAGACTTCTTTGATGGGCGCATGGTTTACCGCAAGCAGTATTTTGAAGGTAATATTGATATTAAAAACGCATATCTGTTTGCAAGAAAGGTTTTGGATTATTATTCAGGGAAGTAATCCTATTGTTCCCTTCTAATAATCAAGTTTTCCGACCGATGTACCGAAGTTTTTCTGATCTTGCAAGCTGACCAGGATTAGTACCCGGCTGGCCTAAAGGAACCTGCATTCCAAGTTCCTCATAGTATTTCTGCCAGTAATCAGAAATCTCTTGTTCTCCATCACCAAACTTCATTGGGATTATATCGAAAATCGGAAGAATTTCTGCAATGTACTGAGAACAATAAAACTGTCCGTTGTTAGGATAGAAGCTATGATTATATTCGCAGCCTAAATACCTTTCAGCACGTTCCTTGACGATTTCAGCATCAATCATTGGATAGCGGTAAATATAGATATCGCGCTTTTCTTCAGTCAGATAGTCCTCTAATATCTGCTTTGCCACTCCCCTTTTTATTGAGGCATGATAAATGTATCCGTCGAAGTATATTCCAACATGGCTGTATTTCTCGGTTGTTTCAATTATAACTTTTGACAGCTCTGATTCATCACTCATAAAGAGCAGATCGCCGTTTTGTAAAATGCTTTTTGTCATCTCTGCTCCTAATACTTTACTCTCATTCGACCAAAGGCCTTGAACCGTGAATCATCTTCTGAATAATTTCGATATGTAACCCCATCAATATCATTTATGCCATCACCATTGGTATCTTTCTGAGTACTATCAATAAAATAGATTCTTCCGTTTTCCAGCTTTTCAAAGAGAGCTATGTACGTAACTTCTGAACTATCAGACTCTCCCATAAAAATCAGATTTCCTTTCTTCAACTCTGACTTAGTAATATGCGTCGAAGCATTTCTGTACATGTAATTTGCAGTCATGTCAGAAACCAGAAGCTGATACTTTGTATCTACCAGAGCATATTTGTAGCACATAATTATCAAACCAGAACAATCTATCTGAATAGCACGAACCGGATCTTGGCCGCCCAAATGGTATTCTGTATCTGACTGCTTATATAATTGTGCAAAACTATATGCTCGTTCTGATATTTCTGCAGGAGCATCTATTTCTGTAAAAGACGTATTATCCTCACTCCCGTTATTACATGAAATGAGAAAGATTGATAAGACTGTTATTACTAGTACTCTGAATTTCATATACTACTTTGCTACCTGCATCGCCATGTACATTCTCATCTTAACATCTTTGTTTCTGGTATTGAAGATGCGTTCAAAGTAATCGGTCCATTCGTAACTACGCCAGTAACCGAAGTCATCTACATAACCGTCGTTTGGATTACGGCCGAAAAATGAAACTCCGCTAATCTGATTCGCTTCGAACATGCTTGAGAAGCTTTTCATCGGATACATATCCTTACAGAAGATGAAGCTGATTGTTGTATCAGGATTATTCACGGCAGTAGCATAACCTTGAAGTCCCCATAACTTCTTGAAGCCATTCACACTTTTTATGTCTCCCATTACATTTAGAGTGAGTCCGTAATGCATAAGGTTTCTGAACTTATAGGCATAGAACACATTGTCAATTTTCATGTATTCATCATCATAAATTGTAATGGTATGAAGGTTTCCCATTTTGTCTTTTGCGGTAAAGCGTTTCTGATAGGACTTATCTTTATCCATCAGTTCTGCGCGAACCTGTACCTGCTCCAGAGTTTTATCAAAGCTCACTGCATAGCTATTTGAAAAAAGCCCTTTTGCTGACACAGATGATATTGTTCCGAAAATAACCATTATATATAGAAGAAAATTGCGCATTTTTATCATAATTTCTGCTCCTTCATTTATTGTTTTGTCCAGCTGGTATCCTGAGCTGTACCGAATGCCAGATAGCCATGCAATCTTAATGAATTAGCTGATATACTTGTGATTGTATATTGCTTTCCTTCAAGATAGTCTGCACTACACTTTGAAAGTGTCAGATACTTACCGTAGCTGTTTTCAAAACTGGACCATTCAAAGGTACTTTCCTGCAGTAATGAACCATTCTTATAAACTTTGAGTTCACCAGTCTTATCTGCATTAAAAACAAGATAAGAGTTTCCGTCTTCCCAACGGCCAATCAATTTGTAATCCAGAGAAGAACCGGTAAAACCTTCAACAATTACTGTTATACTGCATGACCAGCTTTTTGAACTGTCATCCCAGTCGATTGCTTTTACAATAGCTGAACCAGGCCCGATTGCTGTAAGTGTTCCGCTTCCAAGTTCAACTGCATCAGAACCACTCTGAATCTCGTAGTAAACAGAACTTCCTCCAATCAGCGATGCAAGACTAACTGTATCTCCTACATTCATTGAATAAGACGTTACAGAACTGAAATCCAAAGCTGCACTATCCTCTTCTCCCTCAGACCCCGAAACTGTTTTCTGCTTGTAAGTTGCATAAAGAGTTTTGGTTGAAGTCACTGAGTAAGAGGCTCCTGCTTCATATGAAGTACCTGTTCCATCAGCACTTGTATTCCAGCTATCAAACTCGTACCCTACTCCGTTTTCTCCATAACTGTTTCTTGGATAACGGGTCATTTCACATGCAAAGGAAGGTAGAGTAATACTCTGTCCGCCATTCGCTTTCTTTGCCGAAGGTGCTGTGTTCTGTGTATAATCACAGTACATAAACTCATCGGTATCGTCCGGGAAGTTCAAATTAAAAGAAACCGTATATTCTGTTGTATTTCCAGATGCCGGATTATCATTCTGATTTCCATCGTCTGCAGGATTCATCTGACAGGATGCAAATAAAGACAGCATTCCTAATGCTGCGATTGTTTTAATTAGCTTTTTCATTTCAAATACTCCTCTAAAGATGCTAATATATAGAAGAAAACTAACTGTTCTCTTCAGCTTCAAGTTTTTCTTCCTGTTTGGTGAGAATTTCCCTTACCATTGCAGGACTTACTTTCCAATTATTCTTTTCACAGATGAATGTTGCCCAGATTCCAAGCTCCATTGCACTTCCTGTCTTGAAGCATCGCGGAAAAGATGATTCATCAATCGGAATAACTACGCTCTTACCTTTTACGAGAGGGAGTGTATCTTCTTCCATTACGATATTGTCATCAATTTCGTCCGCAGCATAAATCTGCTTTTTTGTTCTGACAAACACCAGGTCGGGATAACGGTCCAGGAACTCAGCCCAGGTTTCTGTATATTCCTTGCTCATAAATCCTCCACCACTCTGTAACGAATGTCGTTCTTTTCCTTCTTCACGGATTTTGAAACCACCTGATAAATCAAATCTTTATCGGTAGAGTTTTCAAAACGAACTTCATCCAGATTCACAGGCGCATCCGCAACATAAATCATCACAACACGTTTTATGCCGTTACCTGTAATCAGAAGCTCACAACCAAACGGATTTTTGTCCCCGGCGCGATACATTGCCTTTTCCATGCTGTATTTATAAATGTCTTTATAAATTGCAAGCTGAGATTTCATATCAACCTTGATTACCTGCTCTCCGTCTGAATCATCAGTACAATGAAATCCTATCGGATACATTTTCAACTGGGCATCAAGTGCTTTGTCTTCTGGTGACGGCTTCAATAAGAAATATGCACCACTTACCAAAAAGAACAGGCAAATACCGCCGAATATTTTAATCAGTGTTTTGATCATCAACAAAACCTCCGACTATATGTACGTTTCCGTACTGACCTCCCTGACGAATAAGTTCACGTAGGTATTTATTCACAGACATGCCGCGTTCTGCTGCATGTTTCTCCAAAAGCTCTGCTTCTTCGATTGGAAGATTCACCGTGTAGTGCTTTGTCTTTGCTCCGGTTGGCTTTCTTCCTGAACCAGGACGAGCTCCACCTCTTCTATCTTCTGACATCATCTTCCTCCTCATATATATTTGATATAGTTAGTAACTTTTTCAAAACCTAAGTATAATATAAGCACAGTCTGTCCATTTGTCAATGAAAATATTACTAATTTTTTCAAAGATCGCAATTTATTTTTATATTATTACATTTTACTTTTCTTTCGTGTAATACTTGATATTTTTGTATACATTCTGTATATTATAAATGTAACAAACGAAATCGCCTGCCCAAGGTTAGGTTTTGTTTTGAAAGAAAAAGAAGAATTTGCCCGTCAGGACCCGGACAAGTCTCAAAAATTCTACTGGCTCGCAGTTTTAAACTGGTTCGTGCCGATTACCCTTGTTTTTATAGGGTTAATAATCACCACACAGAAATTTGCACCGATGATGAACTATGATCCTGCGGTTATAGGTCATCCTGTCTTCACGTTCAAAAACGGATATAGAGTGTACAACCCTCTTGTATTCATAATTGGCATGATGAAGTATGCGTTTAACGAAACTTATTCGGAATACTTCTTCCAGGCTATTCCTCCTGCATTCATCTGTCTGATTTCTGCTATTGTTCTGTTTGTTCTCACAAGCATTTTTGTAAACGCTCATCAGAAAAACCAGCACATTCACGGAACTGCACGCTTTGCTACCCGTAAAGACCTTAAAAAGTACGGAATGCTTCAGCAGCACGGTGTTGTATGCGGAGAGCTTTCCGAAGCACACGTAAATTACAAAATCGATGCAGAAAAAGCATCCCTCACCCTTCACTGTAAGAAACCGGCAGCTCTTGTATGCCATTCGGGAAGAACAAACACGCTTTTGATTGCTCCTACCCGTTCAGGAAAAGGCGTTTCCTGCATAATTCCGACTTTGCTGAATTACGGAGTTCCTGTTTACAAATGGATTAAGAAAAAGTTTCTGTTCTTCAAAATCAAGACAAAGAAAGAAGTAAGCGGAAGAGGAAGCGTAGTTGTGTTTGACCCGAAAGGTGAAAACTGGGCAGCAACCGCAGGCTATCGCTCAAAGTTCAGCCGTGTAATTCCGTTCCGTCCTCTGGACCCGGATAATAAAACTGCTCATTACAATCCAATCTGGGAAATCCCGGACTCACCAAGCGAAGCTTTCAGCTGGGCAGATACAATCGGCGAAATCTTCTTTGGAGGAGATACGGCAAAGGCTGCCAGTGACGGAGCAACACAGTATTTCAACAATACTGCCCGCGATATTTTCTCAGGAGTTGTAATGCACGTGCGTTTTTCAAAAGACATTCCTTGGAAAGACAAGAACCTAGCCACCGTTCTTCATATCTTCTCTTCTTCAACAAAAGAAGATGAAAAAGAAGGTGATGAAGAGAATTCAAAAGGTCCAGGCTGGGAAATGCTTGAATCAATGATTAACGCTGACCATGGAAACGGCAAAATCCATCAGTTGATTGTAGAAGCTGCAAACCGCAGCAAAATCCAAACCCCTAAAGAGCGGGCATCCACCTACTCTACAGTGTTCAGTAAGATTTCGCTTTTTCAGGACCCGCTTCTGGCTCAGGCAACTGCATATTCTGATTTCAGCGTAGATGATTTCATTAATTCCAAGAACGGAATCAGTTTGTATCTGATTGTTCCTTACAACCATATCAAACGAATCAGTCCGGTATTCAGAATGATTATCACCTTCATGATTAAGAAGTTTTCAGCAGGTGAAACTAACGCAAATGAAGTAAAACTCAAGATTCCTTGCCTTTTCCTTCTCGACGAATTCCCTGTCCTAGGATTTTTTCCTGACATCGCGTTAAACGCTGGAATTTTAGCAGGTTATGGGGTCACGTTCTTCATTGTCTGTCAGGCCTTGAATCAGATAATCGATGTATACGGTGAAAATCATCCGTTTCTGGATCACTGTAAGACAATCATCCTTTATGCGCCTGGTTCTCTAAAGGACGCGCGGACTTTCAGTGAATCAATCGGAAACCGTTCGGTGCTTCTGGATAACATCAGCGCAAGCGGAAATAAATTTCAGGTGGGATTCAACAACATATCCCGTTCAAGCCAGGAAACAAGTACTTCGCTTATCAATCCTGACGAGCTTATGAAACTGGAGTTCAGCCGGGCCATCATCATGAATCAGGGAATGCCGCCTTACAAGGGTAAAAAGGTCGTTTATTACGAAGACCCGCGCTTTAAGACAAAGGCATTTATGCCGGTTCCTGATTTCAAGCTGATTATGAATGACTTGAAAAAGCTTCCGAGTAACAGAACTGCTAAACGCACTTCAACGGACAACAAAGCAGAAACAAAGGTCAATTCTGAAAGCTCAAAACCAGACCTGCTTTTGAATACGACTCCCGCTCCAAAGGAAAGTATTCAGGAAGCAATCAGCAAGGTTGAAGCAATCGATGTAATCAGGGTTATTCCGGCAAATTACGACGTTTTTGCAGAGGATTAAGAGGTAAGCAATGGAAAACAAAGAAGATGAAAAACTCGGCCGCCTTGGTTCAACAGCGTCCGTAAGATTCAAACCGCATACAGAGACCCTTCTGGAGATGAAGAAAAAGGAACTTGGTAAAAGCAGGTCAGACACAATCAGATACATTGTGGACTGCTATTTTGATAAAGAAGTTCAGGACCCGGAACTCATCTTTGCGTCCTTAAACGACACAAAACAGAGAGTCCAAGAATTAGAACGCCGTCTGAATCTGATAATGGTAATTTTACTTGAGCAGACAAAACGGCAGATACAGGTACTTCCAAATCGCAAATCGGTTCCAGATGAAGTAGCCACCATTGAATTCCATCGGTTCATTGAGGCTGTAGAGTCTGAAATCAGAAAAAGCGACAGAGGAAGTATCGAATCAATGGTGCTGGATATTTACCAGCGCAGCGCAACAGGAGGTAACTGATGGCTTCGATTGACGGGTTCCAACAGCAGGTTAAACAGGACAAATGGTTCCGTAACCTGGAAGATGATATGAAACTGATCATCCCCTACATTGAAGACAAACGTGTTACCGACATTGCTATCGGAATTGGCGGAGAGCTGATTGTTGAAGGCATGGGCATGGGTAAGCAGTTCACCGGTATTTACTTCGATGATGCTACAACGACCCGCATTATCTATGCTTCAGCCGCAGTTCTGGGAGTTACAATCGACCCTGATAACCCGATTGTTGAAGGTGTTCTTCCTAACTGGAAAATCCGTATTGAAGGGATTCTTCCACCAAGAGCAACTGAAAACCCGATGTTCTTTATACGCCGCCCACCGGCAACCGTCTTTAAGATGGAAAGCTATGTGGAAGGCGGAAGAATGACTCAGGAACAGTATGACCTTCTGGTAAAACACATCCAGAAAAGAAGCAACATCATCATCGGAGGTGAAACAGGTTCGGGTAAAACAACACTGCTCAACGCCATTATCGATAAAATGCGCGAGTTTACACCGGATGACCGCTTCTACATTGTAGAAGATGCAGGTGAGATTCAGTGCCACGCGCGGGACAGAGTAAACATCTGGGCCGCAGGTAAAGACACGTTAAAGGCAGTCGGAATTGCCTTGCGCTGTAATGTTTCAAGAATCATATTTGGAGAGCTTCGCTACGGAGATGTAACGAACGAGGTTCTTAAAGCATGGAACACCGGACACACGGGCAACGCGAGTACAATTCACGCCGACAGCTGTCTTACCATGATTTCCAGAATCAAAGATTTGCTGAGAGAAGTAATTCCAGGCGAATTACCGGATATTGCACAGAGCGTGCAGCTTCTGGTTCATCTTAAACCGACCAACAACGGCCCGGTCGTAGATGAAATTCTGGAAACAAAACAACTATCGAAGAATTAAAAGGGAACTAACGATAAAAACGGATTTCATTTTTACAAGATTTTCACAGGAGAAACAAATGAAATCTAATTTTTTTAAGTCTTTGAAAAAGACATGTACATCTAAGAAGTTTTGGACAGTCGCAGCAGTATTTGCGCTTTGTGTAATTCCTACATTCGCCGCTTCTGGCGGTGACTCAATTGTTGAGCTTGATAACTGGGCAGACAAGATTCTTGAACTCTTCCAGTCATCTTGGGTAAAGGCAATTCTTTTGGTTGCTTTGATTGTTGAAGCAATCGGTATGGTTCTCGCTGGTCAGCAGGGTGGCGGTGGTCAGATGATCAAAAAGTTCGCACCTTGGATTATCGGTACTATCATCCTTCTTTCGGCTTCAAGTATCTGTTCATACTTCCTTGGCGACCTTTCGTTCGAAGTTTCTCTGGCTCCGGTGGTACAGGAAACTGTTTCCGAAATGGCGTAAGACAAGGCATCCGGTGGAAAAGCTGCCGGATGCACAGGAGTCAGCATGAACGATATCAGTGTTTATGACTATTCAACACCCGTTCATAGAGTTTTGCTGGAACCGAATCTGCTTCTGGGCATTGGAATAATGCCTGCCATGCTGATTCTGGTTCTGACAATTGTACTTATGAACGTCGTAAGTATCTGGTGCGTAACAATCGGCGTGATTTTATATGTCGCAGCAAAAATGGTCTGTAAAAACGACCCTTATGCGCTGACAGTAATTTTTGACCGGCTTATGGCACCGGATATCTGGAGGGCAGATTGAAAATACCACATTTAGATTTACAGAAATTCAAAGAACCTCAGAACCAGCTCAAGTACGTACTTCCCTGGAGCTTTATTATCCAGCCAGGAGTATGTCTTCTTAAAAACGGAGCAATCATGACGACTTATCAGGTGGAATATCCTGATTTGGAATCTTCCTCTGCTCCAGAAATTGCAAGCATGGCGTCTCTCTTTAACAGAACAGCTATGACACTTGCACAGAATGAAGGCTGGGCTCTCTTCTTTGATGTAAAGCGATATAAAACAAAGGACTATCCTGCAGGAGAGTTTTCAAACCTTACAGGCTGGCTGATTGATCAACGCAGGGCTGAAAACTATCACAAGTTCGGTGAACATTTTACGACTGAATACTACATAACCTTTGTGTATCAGCTTCCAAGTGATATTGATTCAAAGACAAATGGTCTTTTTTTCAAAAACACGAAGAAGCAGACAAAAGCAAAATCTCAGTTTGTAAAGCATGAAAATCTTCCCAAGATTCAGAAAGAGGTTGAGAACTTTCTGGATGAATGCGAAAAGGTAATGGGAACTCTGGCTGTGAAGCTTTGGATTCACCGTCTCGATAACTCAGAACTTTTTTCTTACATCAAAAACTCAGTCTCGCTAAATAATCAGCAGCTGGTCTACCCGGAAGATACCTTCTTCTTTCTCGACAACTATCTGTGTGATATGGATGTACGTAATTCCCAGCCGCTTAAAATTGGGGAGTTCTATGTACCTGTTATGGCGATTATGGATTTTCCAAATAAAACTTACCCTGCCATTTTTGACGGATTGAACCGTACAATGACGGAGTTCCGCTGGACGACTAGATTCATTCCGCTTTCAAAGGATAAATCTGCAAAGGAAGCAGAAAAATACCAGAACCGTTTCTATTCTGCCCGCAAGTCTGGAATGACGCTGTTTACAGAAATGGCGATGAACGTAGAAATCGACAAGGAAAACAAAGGGGCCCTTGAAATGGAAGCCCAGGCTTCTGATATTCAGGGTGATATTGCCCTTGGAGAATACGTTCTTGGTTATTACACCTCAAACCTTATGGTCTGGGACAGGAAGCTGGAATTCGCAAAGGAAAAAGCCCGCAAGTTGCAGCAGGTTGTTCGTGCCTGCGGATTTTCTGTAAAAGAGGAGACTTTTAACAACTGTCAGGCATGGCTTGGAATGATGCCGGGCAACGTATATGCAAATATCCGCCGTCCGCTCATTTCCACAAAGAACTTTTCGAACATTATTCCGTTGAGTTCTGCATGGCAGGGAATGCTCTACAACGACTTTACGGAAGAGACCTGCGGAAGTGCCGTTCCTCTCTGTACCTGCTCTACAAGCTACGGAACCCCGTTCTTTTTGAACCTGAATGTCCGTGACGTAGGACACACCTTTGTGTTTGGTCCGACAGGTGCGGGTAAGTCTACCCTTCTCGCCCTTCTTATGGCTTCGGCCACAAAGTACAAGGATGCAAACATCATTTGTATTGATAAGCAGCTTTCAAGCCGTGCCTTTATGGTAGGTGGCGGAGGAATCTATGTAGAACCTGGAAAAGATGCAGTAGCGTTCCAGCCCCTCAGTGAGCTCAAAGGCCCTGATGAAGGAACGGAAGCTGAATACACAGAAAGCCTTATGTGGTGCCAGCAGTTCATCGAAGGACTTTTAAGCCAGCAGAACATAGAGACCACGCCAGAGATGAGTAAGGTAATTTCGGAAACGCTCCGTCTTATCTCCCTTAAGGAGAAAAGCCGCCGTACCCTGACTACATTCCAGCAGTATGCAACATATGCAGACCCTGAAAACGGAACAAATACAATCCGAATCGGATTAGACCCGTACTGTACCGGTGGTCAGTTCGGTTCCATATTTGATGCAGATGAAACAAACATGCCGCTTTCAAAACTGGTAACAATCGAGATGGGAAGTTTAATGCGCCTTAGTGAAAAAGCCGTTGCCCCTGCCCTTATGTACATTTTCCGGTATCTCGAAAAGCTCTGGAACGTACCGACAGGACAGAAACAACCTCTCACCTTCCTTTTCCTTGATGAAGCATGGCTTTATCTTCAGCATCCGATTTTTGCGGGCTTCTTGCAGGAATGGCTTCGCACCCTCCGTAAGAAAAAGGTTTTTTGTATTTTCGCAACCCAGGAAGTAGCCGCTGCAGCTAAATCTTCATTGAGCGACACAATTGCCCAGCAGTGCCTTACAAAAATCTACCTTGCTGATGAAAGTGCCACCTCACCTGGACTTATGGAAAGCTACCGCTATTTCGGACTTACAGATTCCGAAATTCTTGCCCTGAGCAATGCAACCATGAAACGGGATTACTACTTTAAGAATCCTAACGGATGCAGAATGTTCACTTTGGATTTGGATGCCTTTCAGCTCGCTTTGATTTCTCCAGACCATGAAATGCTGGATAAGATTGAAGCCCAGAAAGGACGCAACACGATGGTGCCATTAGCTTTTGACATTCTGGAAGCAACCAGACAGAAGATGGCAGATTTAGGACGGGATACCAGAGGCCTCGACTACGAAAAGTACAAGAGGATGCTGGAAGAATAAATATGAAACACAACATGAGGAGGCATGATAAAAAAGTAAACGAACAAGCGGTATTGTGATACGCTGAAGTGATTCAGCGGAACCCAGGCGATAGTTCGTCATGTTTTGTAAGGACTCAGATCCTTGTCGAGGAGAATGAAGAGCTTTTGCCGCATCATACTATAGTCATTTAAGACTGAATGGGAGATTGGAACACTATACCGATTAGACTTTCCGCAGACGAATCAAAACGGAGGTCATCATGACATTTTTTATTGGAGTTGATTTGCACAAGACACAGTTTACTGTTCATGTGCGTACAGAAGAAAAAGTTGAGTCTTTGGATCAGATTAAACAGTATCCGACAACAGTAGCCGGCTACGCTGAGTTTCTTTCAAGAATTGAAACTTACAGAGCAACTGGTGCGGCTGTAAAAATCGGAGTTGAATCTACCGGAAATACAAGATTCTTCAAGAACCAGGTTGAGAAGGCAGGAGCAGAAGTAACTGTAATTAACACTCTCAAATTCAAGGTTATCAACGAATCAACCAAGAAAACTGACAAGCATGATGCTTCGACAATTTCAGAATTTCTTTCAAAGGATATGCTTCCTGAAAGTTATTTGTGTGGAAAAGAAACTGAGAATATCAGACGTCTGTTGAAATCACGGGAACGACTTGTTCGTTCAACGGTTGGTCAGAAAAACGAAATTCATGCATTGTTAGTGAGTTTAGGGCTTTCTGATGAGCTTAGAAGCCTACAAAGTAAAAAAGGGCGCCAGAAGATTCTGGACACCCTTGAGTCGAATAACGACTACGTGCTCGAGGCACAATCAGTAAAACTGATGTTTGAAATTATAGAGCGTATTGAAGAAAGCGTAAAGACGATTGAAAAACAGATCAGTGAACTGACAAAAGATGATGAAATGGTAAACCGCCTTATGACAATCCGAGGCTGTGGAAAAATCACAGCATGGACAATCAGGGCTTACACAGAAGACATATCAAGATTTGCAACTGCAAAGAAGTATGCGGCTTTCTGTGGACTTGTACCTTGGGTGCAGGATTCAAATGAGACCATTCATCATGGAAAGATAACGAAACGAGGCCCTCAGGAATTGAGAACTTGTTTTGTGCAATTGGTGTTAGGAATTCGTCGCTGCAAAGACACTTCAGAATGGAGAATGATGCAGCGTTATGAATATATGAAAAAGAATAAAGGCAGCGGCAAATCAATTGTGGCTGCTGCCAGAAAAATGGCAGAAATTGTTTGGGCGATGCTCAGCGATAAACAGGATTTTAATGCAGACAGGATGAAAGGCGTTTACAAACCTATGATTCTTGCTGATGAAGCTCTCTCTGCCATAAATTAAGTAATTTAAGAAAGTCGACTTGTTCGTTGACTTTTTATGGGAGTACCTATGAGACTAAAAACAGTTATCGTAATTTTCTTGAGTACAAGCATAGCCGTAAGCAGCGTAAGTGCAACCGGCTACCCCGTATTCGATATTTCCGGCTGGCTTACGGCCATCGACCAGTTATATCAGCAGTACGACATGGTTATGAACACCATTACTCAAATCGAAAACCAGTATCAGCAGATTCAGCAGGCTGTAGAAAGAGCTAAGTCCATCGACTGGGACAATATCCGCTTTGACGGTGACTTTGATATCCGTAACGACATCAAGGATGCCAACAAACGCGTAAACAAGCTCTTGAACCAGGCTCGTCAGATTAAGAACACACTGACAACCCCGAATATAGACTGCGGAAACGGCCGCTATTCACTTGCTGACCTCTGTGGAATGGGAAGTCCAGACCACAACTTCTTCAGTGCCTGCAAAGACGTTGAATCTTATATGACAGACAGCATGAAGTTTTCAATCGATGCTATTGAAGGAAACCTGACCGAAAAGCAGAAGATGATGATCTGGAAGAAGTACGGTATCAGCCCGAAGAATTACCTTTTCGTTCAGCAGTCCGTAGCCCAGGTAAAGACACAGGCTTCAAAGCTCATGGCAAAAGCAACGGATGAGGCCGTTCAGCTTCAGAGAGAAGAAAAGATTGCTAAAACAAATGCAATCATTCAAGCTGCTTATGCTCAGACCGATTCAAACGGAAACATGACCGAAGCAGCCGCAAATGAAGCAAGCCTTTATCTATCACAGCAGGTTGTAGACGGTCTTATGAGCCTTGAAGAAGCAATGGATCAGATGGCAAGCCTTAGCGCAGCCCGCATGATAAACGAAGAAAACGAAAAGCAGGCAGAGGCTGATGAAATGGCCGCTGAACAGAGAAAACAGGAAGCCTTTGATTACAAAGTCCCTGATTCCTTCCGTAAATAGGAGACCATCAGATGGAACACGCATTTACTGGCTGGATTGATGTTCCAGTCGTACAGGCAATTGAATATTTCTCTGGCGTAATGGCTACCTTCTACAAATGGGGAACTCATTACGCTGTGGCAATCGGAACAATCGGGCTTTGCTGGTCTGCTTTCAAACTGGCAAACAGCCGTTTTACCGTCAGGGATTTCTGGTGGGACACCCTCTACAAATGGGTTTTGTTCATACTGTTCATGTCCATATACCCGCTTGTAACAATGGGCATGTCGGTAATGGGAAATAAGGTTGGTATCAATGCCGGACACGGAAAGCAGGCAATCATTGATTCTCTTACAAGCATTAAAAACAGCATCGAATACGATATTCAGGTCGGCTATCAGCTTGAAAGTGAATTGAACAAGGAACTCGGCCAGATTACTGCTAAAACGGAGACTATTACCTTCGACACTGATTTTGGAGATTCGAACACTTACGATGAATTCATAGACAAGTACTATGATGAAGTAAACAACGCAACCTTTAATTCAAAATCGGCTAAGAAGGCAGCTCTGGAGAAAATAAACGAGTACCGCGAAAAGAATAAGTATCATAGCTTATTCAGCAAGCGTACCTTGAAAGCTATAAAGGACATTCTTGTAGAAAAGCTTCCCGATGGAACGGATGGAGACAATCTTCTTCCAGAATACGTTGATTTGAATATCTGGCTCAAAGATGACAAGGGAAATGATTCCTATTATCTTTCGCCAGGTGCAATCATGAGAGTCGCAGTTCTAGGCTGTCAGATAATGTGGGAGAAAAACCAGATTGCCTACGCCATCAACATGGATGAGATTGACGAAGAAGACGTGAACTTTATGAAGAAAGGCTTCAATAAGATGACGGCTACATTCGCCCACGTTCCAACCATGATTATGACGATGTTCTGCTGTCTGGTACTGGTCTTCTGCGCAATCTTTGCCTGTATCCAGTACCTTATGACGATTCTGGAATATACGATTGTAGTAGGAATCGGAGCTTTCTTTATTCCGTTCATCCTTTTTGACGGGACTAAGGAACTGCCCAAAAAGCTGGTTCCAGTATTCACAGGTTTCCTGATTAAAATCATCGTGATTACCATCTGTATGTTCTTCGTTTTCTACCTTTTCATTCAAGAAACGGTGGATATTATGACGGACAACGGCGGTATGAACTGGGTTTCATTCGTCACAATCGTATTTACTTGTGTAATCGGATTTGTTCTGACACAGAACGCTCCAAAGATTGCCCAGACATTGATGACAGGTCAGCCACAGCTTTCTATGGGTGAACTGGTTACTGCAGCAGGCTCTCTTGCAATGGGAACAGTCAAAGGCGCAAAACTCGCAGGACACGCTACAAAAGAAGGAACAAGAAAAGTAGCACAGGGTGCTGTAAACGCACATGGAACTGCGTCAAAGATGAACAGCGCAAGAAAAGCCGCTTCAAGTGCCGCAAAAGACCTTGGTGCCACAACCGCACAGCAGAGAATGGCAGGTGCAAAGGGAATGTTTGCAGCGGCCTCAACCGACTTAAAGGACAAAGTGCGAAGTGCAGGAAACAACTTCCTCCACGGAGGCGGTAAAGCAGGTCCTGAAGGACACGGCGGAGGAGCTGGAGGCGGAGCTCAGGCACATCAGAGAAGCGGACAGAATACATCCCGCGAACTCGGGCCAGAAGATTCAAGAACCTTGAACAACACTTCAAATCCGACATTCCAGGGAGCAACAAAGTTCGATACTGCAACCCAGAGCAACGTAAATATGACAAGAAAAGAATTCTACGACGAGAAGCGTGACCAGGGCAGAAACATAGGCAACACAGTCGCCCTCAACATGATGACCGCCGCAGAAAAGAAAGAACAGGCCAAAAAGAAAGACACCAGCCTCGGCGACAAGCTGACAGATGGTTTAAGGGCCAGTGAATAGACAATAAAGAGGCTAGCAACGCATGTTAGCCTCTTTATTGTGAGTCGTTCAATTATGATTTTCCATCTCCTTTATGTGGCTGATTCATAAGCTGCTTCATTGCATCATTCCAGCCGTCCTGGTCATACTCATCCAGATACTTTTCAAGCCCTTGATAAAAATCAACAGTTTTCAAATAGTCTTTTGCTAACTGGAATCCATTATCGTCTCCAAGAGATTTATCTTTCATAAAATTCTTGAACTCTTCATACCAGGCAGGATCTGCAGACGTTTCCGTTGCCCACATATACGGATTCATTTCGCTCAAAAATTGTCCAAGAGTCTCATTCTTATTCTCCTCCCAACAACTATCAAGCATCAGATAAATCAATGAAAAAAATTCAAAATTATTCATATTTCTCTATTTACTCCTTTTTTTAGGTTTAATCATTGGTTTTGTAGTACTCTTAGGCCCTTTCGGTTTAGTAGGAGCACTAAGACCTGTACTTGGATTCCATTCAATTGGTGTACGATTATAACCACCATTTTGAATAACTCCACGCCTTACACTTACCCAGTGCTGACCACCGTTCCGACAAGTTTCAACATACCAATCATTACCATGTTTATCCGTCCCCATAAAAAAGGAGGAATTATTTGCAATCCGTTGTAAAGTTGCTCTGTTTTTCGCAGTATCAACTAAATGCCCACTTGCCCGCCTGAATATATGGCTTAATTGACTAGGGTTCGTAGGCAACGAATTGATAGTAGAAGCTGAAGAACTGCCTGAACTTCCGCTCGTCCCCGAAAAAAGTCCGCTGCTTTCCTTGCTCATCTGGCATCACCGGCAGTAGCCTTTCTTCTATTCCTTGCAGTCTGATAAGATTTTACCACAATTCCCTGTGCTTGTAAGTCCTTGAAGAACTTATACCGGGCAGAACCGTAAACCAGAATAATCTTTGGCTGGAGTTCCTGAACCATTATTTTCAGATAATACTCATATTCAGGCCAGTTTACAGAATGCCTCAAGTCACTGGCTATAACGCCAAGACACACGACACTGTTTTTCGGGATTCCCTTAAAACAGATATCGATTGTATCAGGACTCCAACGAACATTGTTGATTACGTTGATTCCCTGTGTTGAGCACCAGAAACCGAAGGTCCTCATTCTGTAAATATTCCATGCCTTTAACGGTGTTGGAAAATCCTTATAAGTTGAAAAATCCGGGCTTATGATACCTGAAAAATGCTTTATTATTTCAATGGCCTTGTTGTAATCATTCCATATTCCACGGGGTCCATCGAATAGCCAGTCATCACAAAAGAAACAGATATAAGCATCATATTTATAATTTGCATTCTGCTTTTTCATTTTGTTATGAATTCTTACAGCTTCAACCCAGGTTATAAGGTCTGTAGGAATCTCAACTCTTGCAGTAGGGCATTGCGGGATGTCACCCTCATTCCATTTACTGCACTCCTTCACCATAAAGGCATTCCATATATCGCGGATGCCCTTACGTTTACCATAATTAATAGTCTTTTTCATAATCAGCTTTGCTCCTATGAAAATAGTTAGAGACTAAACAACATCCTGCAAAAAGCCTGACAAGGAGGGTTTGCAATAATGATGTTGATTTCTGTATGCAAAGCCGATAAATTAGAGTAGACAATGGTTTGGAGATTATTGTCTGGTCTCCGTTTATCGGCTGACCGACTTCTGTCAGTGGTATTACCAGTACCATGACAGAAGTTTTCACATTGATAATTTTTGTTCACGTCATTTCTTTCGTGCCTCCTGTATAAATAGTTACTTTTATTTTTCTAACTCAATTTTACAACTGAAAAAATAAAAGATTAATTGGCAAAACACAGTAAAAAACTGACCAATAAGTGTAAATTTTCACATTTCTAATAGTTTTTCGAGTTTTTCAAAGTCTTTCGATTTACTGTTGGCAACAGACAATAAATGATTTAATCCTTTCTGTTGGAACAAATTTTCAATATCACACCATTTACCATGTTTTTCTTGAGCTCCAAAATATTCAGCAAGTGATTGTTTGGTTTTTAACCACTCAAGAAATCCATCTTCTTTACGCCGCATATATCCGATTTCAATCAATTTGGCATAGTCTTTTCGAAATTGTGCGGAATATGACAAAACCTGTAGTTCCTGCGGAGAATACTCGTATCTTGATTCGTGTTTATTTACACTTATACCAGCCCTTTCAAAGAGTTTTTCAACAAGATCCGGGCGATTTCTGTACATCTCAGGATACTCTATACAACCATTCATTTTTCTTTCCTCCCGCTCTGTTTTTATTTCGGCTTTTAGACTGATTATTTCTTCTTTTAAATCTGAAATCTGCCTTTCACTTTCCTTTGCAAGAAACAATTCCCTATTTACAGGAGGCGGTATTTCATCGTCATTTTCTGGATAAGAAACTGTTATTTTAGGAAAAGATAAATTCCGTGCGGACATTGTCGCTTCTCTACACGCTTCTGATAATCCATTCAGAACAGGCTTTAATTGGTCTGCCATATTCTGCACGGGTAATAACTGCTTATGCATCTGCTCTAACGGACCAATAAGCGATTTTGAGATTCTTTGCTGCTCCTCAACAGCTTTTGCAATCGGGCTCATTTCATTTAATGGGCCTAATATTTTTGATAATGTTTCCTGATAACTCAAAGCATTTCCCATGAGTTTATCCTCCAATTCATTATTTTTCATAATTCCTCCCTATTAGTAATAGTCATTTTTGTTTTAAGAATTCTTCACTAATATAGTTATTTTAGTTTTTTAAAACTATTAACTATTTTATTAGTAAAAAACTTTTGATTAATTCCTTATCCTTATAGTCATTTTTTTCTGCCTCTTTTTGTAACTTATTTGCAAAAAAAATCAAAAAAAAAGGCAATCAGACATAATTATCCTAAATCGACGATGCAATTTGGATAAATCGTCCGACTGCCTGTTCTTCAGACACATCAGTGCTGTTATATGAGTATTTCTGTTCTTCAGAAAATTAAGGTTCTTCCTTAAGTTTCTCTTGTATTCAATCTAATAAAAATTAAGCAAAACGTCCACTGTTCGTTTGAATTTCTTTTGATTTTTCTCATTATGTAAATGTTATCATTTTAAAAGAAATGTCATATAATAAGGTATCGTTATTATATTTTCTGCAATTCCAATGTTATTCTCTGAAAGCTTGTAACAAACGTTTACATCATATTGGGAATTTTTCAGAACCGTTTTTGCTGATTTTGTATTCCCCGTAGTAGCTTTTACCTCAATAAGAGAAATATCATTATTAACTTTTGAAACAAAATCTATTTCAAGACCGGAATCCTTATGAAAATAATAAAGTTTTCTGTCCTGTTTAGAGAAACTGTCGGCAATGATATTCTCAAAAATTGCCCCCTTATAACATCCAAGTTCACCCAAGAGAATTTTGGAAGCACAATCACGGTCAAGCATAGAAATAAACAGACCAGAATCCTGCATGTAAATCTTAAAGATATTATCTATCTTATTCCCCTCAAGAGGATCTGTAATATTATTAAGATTATGACAAAGCGTAATAATCCCAAAATCGCATAGCCATTGTATTGCTGGCAGATAATTTTCTGTACGGGCTTTCTTCTCTAAAGCAGAGAAAACAAACTTCTTATTTTCTTTTGCCAGCTGAGCCGGAATTGATTCAAATACTCTGTTTATTCTGGCAAGAAGTGCAAGGTCAATTTCCTCGTTTTCATTTTCATCCAGATGCTTACCAAAATCATCTTTGTATTCTTCAATAATATCGTGCTGCTCCTGCCAGACTACATTCATATCATTTGTAGAAATAAACTGATCTACAATATATGGGAGCCCTCCAACACAAATGTATTCCTTAAAGTATCTGAGCATAGCCTGATGAGTAGCGTCACTTACAGGTGTTTTATTTTTATAACAATCACGAAGATATTGAATAACATCTTCACCGATTCCTTTTGCCCAAAGAAATTCCTCAAAATCCATAGGCTTCATATAAACAATACGCTCAAACCCTGTAGGAACTCCTTTGCTTTTCTTCTTGTTGTATCCTTTGATTCCTAGCAGAGAACCTGTAGCTATAATGTCAAAACGTCCATCCTCACAAAACGGTTTAATACTTGAACGAGCGTTTGCACATTCCTGAATCTCATCAAATATAATTACAGTTTTACCTTCAACAAAATGGATACCAGGAATCAGGGCAGACAAATCTATGATAATTCTGTTTACATTAAGATCAGCATCAAAAATCTTTTTAGCGCTTTCGTTTTCCTTGAAATTTACGTATACAATATTCTCATAATTTGCTTTTGCAAATTCTCTTACGCTGTAAGTTTTTCCAATCTGACGGAGTCCCTTTACAACAAGAGCTTTTTTCCTACCGCTTGAATTTTTCCAGGCTTCAAATTCAGCCATGATTTTTCGTTTAAACATATAAGTCTCCTGTTAGCACTTTTTCAAGAGAGTTTCTCACTATTTACTACACTTTTTCAATTGACTTTTCTTATTTAAGATACACTTTTTCAAGGGAGTTTTCAAGACTTTTATGCACTTTTCCAAGGGAATTATCTAAACAGCGCCTTCACTTCCTTCAGCACATCATCCACCAGTTCACGACTACCCTTCTCCACCAGTTCAGGAATAGTTCTCACATAAGTGATTGTCGAGAGCGTAGTAATATCAGGCTTGCCATCTACTAGAGTAACTCCCGTCAGAGAATGAGTTTCCCGGTTATGCTTTTCCTTAGTCAAAACCAGAATCGTTTTTCCTGAAAGCTGAACTATGTCCCCACGGTCAGGATAGAACTTGCCGTCGTCGCTGACGTCTCCTTCTGTAAAGAACTCAACCGGGTTGATTCCGTCCAATGCACAGGCTCGAATAAGATTGATTGAAGGTCGGGCTCGGTGATTTACAAAGAGATTTCTTGCAAAGGCTTCAGTTGTGCCGTACTTTTCACCAATCTCAAGATAATCATGCTTATGTCGGCGAACAAAGGAAGGTACATCATCTGGCTGCCACTCATCCAGAGTCTTTCTTAGAAATGGAATCTCTTCATCCTCAAAGAAGAACCAGTCCACGCACGGGATGTACGGAAGCAGCTGGCAGATTACAGCGTAAGTAGGGACTGTGTTTCCCGCAGCTATTTTATAGATTGTGATATGAGGAAGCTCTCGCTCCAGACACCAGTTCTTTAACTGTCTTGAAATTACCAGATCATGCAGAAACTTCTGTGCATGTGTCATTTTCTCTGCCATAAAAATCCATAGCCTCTTTTGTCGTATGAATAAGATGGAGTACGTTGCTTTTCGTTCCTTTTCGAATTTGAATCAGAGCACAAAGCCTGAACCAGAAAGTAAGCGGAAGCTTAAAGACCATCTCTTCACTGTATTTCGTTACATAATTAATCACATATTCCAGCGACCAGAAATCTCTTCCTGTTGCAGAAAAGAGAACAAACAAGTCGCCCTCTACTCCGGGAAGAACGCTCTTCAATTCTCCAGAGCCACTATTCCAGCCGGTCACAACATATGCCCTTTTGAATCCGCTGAAGTAATAGAAGAGCACAGCAACGCTGTTTCCGTCAAACTTAAAGACAAGACTCTTTCCGTCCGCAGAATATACGGGTTTCTCTTTCTTTACTCCGCAAGCATACATTGAATACGAGACCGAAGGCGAATTTCCGCCTTCCTGGGGTACAAAAACTAGCAAATCCTGTCTCATAATTTCTAATTATATATTATTTTTAGTTAAAATGTATAGATAGAAATATTGATTTTATCCAGCACTTCCATTATATTTATATTTGTACATTTTCTATTTAGATAATGTATATATCTTAATTTCAACAGCGTTTAGACTCCCAGCTAAGCAACTTTTGAACTACATCAGAGGAGATTCTATGGAAAACACAAATCCACTTGAAAATCCAGTATCCAAAAACGAATTCAACGGATTCTGGATTCCCCGTCACAATGCAAAAGTGATGAAACAGGGCTTTGAAAACAACAAAGCACCTTTCCTTCCCGACGCTTCGGGAAACATCAAGGTAGATCCAATCTACAACAGTGCTACAGGCTACTGTCTCCCTGCAAACCGCCTTATCCCGGTTCAGTTTGCAAAAATGGAGAACGGCTTCAATTCAAACTTCGTTGGAACACGCACTACCATCGGCAGCATGGACAACAACATCAAGGAAAATGAAAAAGGCGTTTTCTACAACTTCAAGGACGAACAGGGTGAAATCCATACCGCGTCTTTGTTCTTCGCCGAACAGACTCAGAATCCTGAAGACTTCATCCAGAAATCACAGGAACGTCTCAAAGGCACAGTTCAGTTCCCCGATGTTTCAATGGCCATTGCCTCAAGCGAACCAAAAGAATATCTGGGCTCTTACATTGCAGCCTGCAGAACCGGAATGAAGCTTTCGGTTGCTCCGCAGATTGCTTCGGAACTGAAGACAAAGCTCATGCCTGTTCTTGAAAACGACTTCAAAAAGCCGGAAGAACGCAACAAAGCACTTCCTTCACTGAGCAACGTACTTTTTGATGCTGACAAGCGTAGCACGGAGATTATCCGTACTCTTTCGCAGGAAAACGGACAGTCCATGCAGCCAAAGCAGAAAAAAACACAGTCCCAGGACATGGAGATGTGCTTTTAGCAGCATAAACGCACAATAGCCGATATTCCACTCTGCCTGCCCGGGGAGAACTATGGAATACTTTCAGACCGCCTGGCGAGACGGTTCTTCTTTAAACAAAGGTCTTACCTCAGAAGAGTTCTTTTATAACCAGATTTACAACGCTCTGGAAGTAAACGTCGCAAACAGAACCTTGCCGTTCTTTAACAGCGATGCAAAAACTGTTCCTGTAGAGCTTTCTACGGGAAAAATCATAAATGATGAAAACTTGATTGCCCTTGAGCAGATTTCTTCCAAGAAAGGCTATTCATCAAATGTGTGGATATATGGCGATGTGCTGGACAAAATGCAGAAAGAAGGCATTCCGTTGAACTTACGGCGGGATGCCGAACCTGTATTGTGCCTCACAAAATATGCAAACTACACTCACTTGAACAAGCCGGAGCTTTACATAGCAGAAGGCGGCTCAAAAGCAAAGGCCCAGTACCTCTACAACTATGATTCCCTGAATGAACGTTCCAAAAAGGCAGTTGATAAGTACTTTAAGAACGCCACTCAGGTAAATCAGGTTCATACAGAAGAAAACCTCAAGAACTATCTCGATAACCTCAAAAAGTCCAAGACTGAAGTTCAGCCACGCCTTGAAGCAATGAAAAGCGCTCTCAAGACCGCAGCTAAGAATTCAGAAGCAGTCTTAAAGAAAGGAAATCAAAACTGTTACCAGAACATGAACTTCGCTCCGGTAATAAACGCGCAAATCAGACACATGTGCCAGGTGAATACCGGTGCCAGACTGAAGAACTCTTCAAATCCCGCAATGGAAAACGCCTGCTATGATTTCTTTTCTCAAATCATAAACGACACAAACCAGAACAAAGGCTGTAAATGGGTGGTAGGAGAAGCTGTTACTAAAGCCATGACAGCAGGGCTTGAATACGCTAAAGCCTGCACCTCAAGGGACTTTAATCAGGAAATCAGAAAAAACAGGGAAGAACAGTCTATCAAAAAGGAAAAGCTGAAAAGAAGGGAAAGCGAAGGTTTAAGTTACTAACCTTATCCAACAACACGAGGAGCACTTATGGCAGATAACAAAGAGCCAGTAACGATGGAAATCATCAACAGCGAACAGTACAAAAGAGCAAACATTCGCTTTAACGGAAAACCGGCCGAAGAGATTCGCGAAGAACTCAAAAAAGAAGGCTGGTTCTATTCAAGAAATCATAACGTATGGTATCCGAAGAACGACGCTGCAGAAAACAGCCTTAACTTCGCAAACCATATCAAAGAAACCTATTTCCCGGAAACCGGGGAAGCAAGAATCATTACGGAAGCCTCAGAAAAGGATGAGCTTGTCTCAATGCTTCAGAACGGCTCCAGCTTAAAGGATATTCTCTCAAAACTCAGCGACATGTACGGTGAAGATGCCATGCATGAAGCTTTTGATAAAGCAAGGGAGGAAACTGAAGAGCTTGAGGCAGAAGCCTACGACAAGATTGTCTCTAACATCCAGAAATCATGGGAAGAACACGACAACGGAGTTGGACAGGCCCGCGATGAAGAAGAAAGCCGCGAGATGAACGAGGAACTTGCAAAAGTAGAAGAAAACATTTATCCGGACGACGTAAACGCAGCCAAAACAAAGCTCGGCGACATCGTAAGGGAAGCATTTCTCAAAGTTCCTGAAAATGACAAGGAAACTACTCCCGAAGAACGCCAGAAACGCTATGACAAATGGTATCGCTCTATGGTTGATGAAATCATTGAGGAAATAAAAGCCGGAAACGCTGAAGTCATCAAGGCGGTAAATGACTTTGATCTCAACAAAGAAAATCACACAGAAGGAAACAAATGGTACAGCGCAGAAGAAGCCTTTGGCCGTGACGTTCAGTATAAGCTGCTTCCGGACCTTTATCAGAAAGTTCAGGACAGAATCAAAGCTGAATACGACGAAAAGAAGATTCCTTATGTCGTCATGTTCTCAAGCGAAAGTCCTGTATTCCCTTCTGAAAACAAAGTCTACACCGTAAAAGAATTCAACGAGCTGATTCTGCAGGCAGACAAGGAATTTCATAACCGCAAGGAATACGCAGAAAAGAAATACGGTTCTGCTGACAATTACTGGGACCTCGAAAATGAAGGAAAGCTTCCCGAAGAAGACAAGGGCATCCAGTTCGGCTACGACAAGACCAACTTCAAGTTCTTCAATATTCCGAATCCTGCAAATCCAGAGGACACTTTCTCGTACGAGCCAAGCCGCTATGACATCGGTGATGGAAACGGTTCTGTATTTGATTATGTCCGCTCAACCTGCAGCCATGACGAGTTCATTGAAGCCCTCAACAGACTTGAGACACAGCTTTACTTTCCTGGAGTAACAGATTCTCAACGGGAGTTTGTAGAAAAGACCGTAAAAGAGCAGTCGGAAACTCTCAAGAAGAACCTCAAGGCAAAAATGGAAGACCTTGATAAAGCTCAGGAAGAATACAAGGAACTTCACAAAAAGTGGCTCATCGAAAGCTCTGACGCAGAGAGAGTTGATGAACTTCTGAAAAATGCCCTTGCAGCTATAAAGACAACCTACGACACATCAATGGCAGAAATCTTTGTAAAAGTGCTCGACGAATATCCTTTTGCCTCAGGTGATGTCGCCGGTTCTGAGTTCCTCAAATACACCGCAAACGAAGCAAAGAAGATGATTGTCTCTGAACTCTATCTTCCAAGCCGTGATGCCCAGAAAGCAATGAATGCAGAAGACTACAAGAGCTATAACAGCGTTGACTGGGCAAAGCTCCGTAAAATCTGGGAACAGTTCCCTGCAAACGTAAACATGACTGAGTATGCAGAAGCCATGCTCCAGGATAAATGCAACTCAAAGGGAATCGCAGTGGCAGAAATCAACAATCCTGTTACCCCACCTGAAAAGAATACGGATAACAGAACTGTTACATCTGAGGTGGCAGAACTTACTGAAGAAGACCTTGCGATCTGCAAAAAAGTAATTCCTCCAAGCCAGTACAACTTTACCCTTGAACTTACACAGGGAGAAGAAGGAGAGTTCTTCAAGAACAAGCTCAAGGAAATTGCAGACACCTACCGCAGAATCAACGTAGATGAAGAGCTGGTAAATGAAGACGGAACTCACAATGTCGGTTTCCGCTACTTTCTCGGAAGCACAGAAATTTTTCTTTCTGAGATTGATTCTGACGGCATCGGATTCGGCTACAACATCCTGAACGGCGACCTTCAGATGTCAGAATGGAGCTCTACCGCTCTCGATGAAATCACAAGTATTCCTTTTATCGAAATGGACTACCATGTTCCGGCAGGCTCAACAATCGAAGGAATGCTTTATAAAGAGCACCCGGAAAACTTCCCTGAATACGCTCCTAAAAAGACAGAAAAA
>SFOB01000115.1 GCA_004554075.1 Treponema sp. | reverse complement strand
TCAATATTGATGATGTAAAACTTGAGTTTGAAAAAGACGCTATCGAAGAAATTGCAGACGAAGCAATCCGCCAGAAAACAGGAGCCCGCGGTCTTCGTACTATCGTAGAAAAAATGCTTATGGACGTAATGTTCAAGATTCCTGATATCAAGGGAAAGAAAACCTTTACCGTTACAAAGAAAATCGTTCAGGGTAAAGAAAAGAACATTGAAGCGCTCATAAAGACAGACACTGCGTCTATCGAAAGCGCATAAATCGGTAAGCTTGTCGAGGATTCCCTCCATGGCAGACGTTTTTTCTAACCTTTCAGAAAACTTAAAAGCAAGTCTCACAAGTCTCGGAATTACTTCTCCTACCCCTGTGCAGGCAGAAGTAATTCCCCGTATTATGCAAGGTGAAAATGTCCTTTTTGAATCAGAGACCGGAACCGGAAAAACTTTTGCATATCTGCTTCCCCTTATAAATAAGCTGGAAAGTATAGACGATCACCAGCGGGTGCGCATTATTGTAGTAGCTCCAACCTTTGAACTGGCTTCGCAGATCAACTCTGCCTGTAAATCAGTTACTGCGCACAAGTCAGCTCTTATGATTGGTGGTGCTCCTCTTAAACGCCAGATTGAAACTCTTAAAGAAAAACCTGAAATCATTATTGGAACAGCAGCCCGCCTTGTTGAGCTTATTCATCTTAAAAAGCTTAAGATTGAAGGTCTTATGGCTGCAGTTTTTGATGAGACAGACCGCCTGGTAAAAAAGGAATCTCTTGAAGACACTTCTAATTTCAGAAACCTTCTGCCAGCCGGAACTCAAATCATTGCCTGCACTGCAACTCTCAGCAAGCAGACAAAAATCTTTTTTGCAGATGCAAAGAATATTGTAATGCCACCGGAAGATGTACTTCGTAAGCGCATTACCCACTGGGCAATTTACGCAGAAAACCGTGACAAAATCGACACCCTCAGAAAATTCCTTGCAGCAGAAAATCCTGCAAAGGCTCTTATTTTTACTTCCCGCGCAGATCAGGTTGAAAATATATACAATAAGCTCACTTACAAAAAAGTAGACTGCGCTGCCCTTCATGCAAAAACAGACAAACAGAAACGCAAGGCTGCAATTGACCGTTTCCGCAGCGGCAAGGAAAAGATCCTCATCACAAGTGACCTTGCAGCCCGGGGCTTGGATATTCCAGAAATCTCTCATATAATTCAAATGGATTTTCCTGGAGATGAAGATTTCTTCATTCATCGCAGCGGACGTACAGCCCGTGCCGGAAAATCAGGCATAAATGTAGTAATCGGAGACGAATGGGAAATGAGACACTTTGCCCAGCTTGAAAAAAAGCTTGGTATAAAGGTTTTCCCTAAGGAAATTCGTGGCGGCAAGGTTGTAAGCCCTGTCATAGACGACGAAGTAAATCAGGATTAAAAAAATGTCAGTAAATAAAAAAAACAAAATTGCAATAGATACCCTTGGCGGAGACCACGGAAAATCGGGTTTTGGCTCATACATTCTATATTTTATTTCCAACCTTCCAAAAGATGCAGATTTTGAAATTGAACTTTTCGGTACCGAAGAAGACCGCTACACTTACACATCAGGAACAGACATTCCTTATTCTGCAATAAAGCTGCTTGAAACTCCAAAGGCACTTCGCCGCTGGTATAAATATCACGCAAACCGCTTTATCAAAAAACACGGCTACGATGCTGTTATTTATCCAAGTGCAAACAAAATGCTGCCAGGAAAATTCAAAGGCCATACTGGTCTTGCAGTAATCAACAGCATTATGTCTTCTGATATTTCAGAAATGGACAGAAAATCCCGCCGTCAGATTAAGAAAGGTATTATTCACGCTCATAAACTGATTGCAGCTTCTAATTTTATTAAAGATGATTTAGTAAAACTTGGAGTATCAGCAGAGAAAATCACAGTAATCCACAATGGAATTGATCATAAACTTTTCTTCCCTATGGCTGACATTTTTGAAGATGAAATTGTAGACATCAAACCTTTTGCTATAAAAAGGCCTTATTTTGTTTATGGCTCTACACTTTCAAGCCCGGAAAAAAAGCATATAGAACTCATCAAAGCCTTTGAACTTTTTAAGAAAAATACCGGTGCTCCACACCGCCTTGTTTTAGCTGGTAATGATGGTCCATACGCAGAAGAAATCCATAAGGCAGCTTTTGATTCTCAGTACGCAAGCGACATTTTCCTTACTGGCTTTTTCCCTCACGAAAACTTTGCCCGTCTCTATGGTGGAGCTGTAGCCTGCCTCTTTCCTTCAGTAAACGAAGGAGTCGGTTTACCAATTCTCGAAGCAATGGCCTGCGGAATCCCTGTTTTATGCAGTGACAAGGGCGCCCTTAAAGAAATCGGCGGCACTGCCCCACTTTATTTCGATCCCGACAAGCCAGATGCCATAGACCAGCTTGCCCTCAACATGCAGAAAGTCACAGAAGACAAAGAACTCCGCGACAATATGATTACAGACGGTATTGTCTGGGCTAAAGACTTTAACTGGGAAGAAACAGTAAATCAGACTCTGAAAACCATTCTTTAGTCATAAAACAATTATAAATCTACTATATAAAATTCTCTTTAAATGAAATGCAAAATTCGGTATAATTATAAGACTATAATTTGGAGACGAATGTGTTTTTAAAAAGTCTTGATATACATGGATTTAAATCTTTTGCGGATAAAACTCATATTGATTTTGCAGAGGGTATTACTGCCCTGCTCGGACCTAACGGTTGTGGAAAGTCTAATGTTGTAGATGCAATCAAATGGGTACTTGCTGAACGCAATTCTAAAAATCTCCGTGCAGAAAAAATGGAAGACGTTATTTTTAACGGTACTGAACGTCGTCCGGCCCTCAACACTGCAGAGGTAACTCTCACTATCGCTAACGACAAGGGACTTCTCCCTCTCGATGAAGAAGAAATTGCCATTACCCGCCGACTTTACCGTTCGGGTGATCAGGAATATTTTATCAATAAAAGACCGGCAGGACCTACAGAAATCCGCCGTCTCTTTATGGACACTGGTGTTGGTAAGGCAGCCTACTCTGTTATGGAGCAGGGAAAAATCGATCAGATTCTTTCCAGCAAGCCGGAAGACCGCCGCTACCTTTTTGAGGAAGCTGCAGGTATCAGCCGTTCAAAAGCAGAGGTTGCAGAAGCAGAACGCGAGCTTGAAAGAACCCGCCAGAACATGACTCAGATTGAAATTGCCATGGGCGAAATTAAACGCCAGTATGACACTCTTAAAGTTCAGTCTGAAAAAACAATTAAATACCGCCAGTTCAAGGAAGAAATCTACAGCTGCGAACTGGATCTTACCCTCCTTCGCCTTAAGAACTTTGTAACAGACAAAGCCCGCCACGAAGAAGAACTTAAGAAAGTTCAGGAAAAGAGAGACAAGGTTCGTCTTGAAATCGAAGAAATCAATAATACGATTTCTGAAAACATGGACAAGGTTAAGGCCATGCAGGATGAGCTTTATACAAAGCAGGCAAATCTTCTTGCAATCGGTCAGGAGAAAAACGGTAAGCTTGAACTTATCAAACAGCAGAACCAGCAGGCCCTTTTGATGAAGGAAAAACTCAATGCCCTCGAAGGACGCCGTGCAGCAATTCAGGAACGCATTGATACAGTTCAGGAAGAAATCGACGAAAACAATGCTGTTCTTCACGAGAAGAATAAGCAGCTTAATGATATTAAAGCAAACATTGAATCTTTTAATAAAAATATTGAAACTTCAAGCAGCCAGATTACAGACAATGACCGCAAGGCAGAAACGCTGCGCCAGCAGATTGGTGAACTTGAAGAAGAACGCGCTGAACTTCAGAAAGAGCTTGCTGCAATTACAGAAGACATTGTTTCCATGCTGGATGCAAAGCTCAAGGATGCAGGATTTTCCGAAGGTGCACTTCGTATTGCAAAAGAAGAACTTGAACAGAACTTTGCAAAGCTTAAGATTTATCTTGAAGGTCGTAAAAATATTTTCTCTGACCAGGCTGCAAAAAAACTTAATGCAGATGAAGCCGCTAAAACAATTGCTGAATCAGTTGAAGCCTTTGAAGAAGCCGGCCGCCAGATGGCTGCCCTTGAAGCAAGCCTCAAAAAATATCAGGATGCATCTCCTGCCTTTATTACAGAGTTCCTTTCTCCAGAAGGTATCATGACAAAGAAGCGCGGCATTGATGAAAAAATCAATCAGAACCGTGCTAAAGTTGATGACATCAATAATCAGATTAAAGAGCTTAATTCTCAAAACAGCGAGCTTACTGCAAAAATCAACGAATACCGCGATACCCTGCAGAAGCTCAAGCTTAATGAAATTCAGATGCAGGAGCAGATTACTGCAAGCCAGAATCAGATTGGTGTTTTGAACCGCCAGCTTGCAAGTGAACAGGCTACCCTGGGTGAAACAGAGGACGAACTCTTTGCAGAAAATAAACGCGCTGAAGAAATCAATGAGCAGATTCAAACCTACCAGGATGAACTTGCAGAAATTGAATACCGCGGTAAAAAGCTTGCCGACGAAATGAACCAGCTGGACGAAGAGATAGCCAAGGCTAACAAGAGCGTTTCAGGCAAGAGCGATACCCTCGACAAAAAGCGCGAAGAACAGAATAAATATCAGGAGCAGTACGAGCGTCTTTCTCTTTCCCTCAACTCTGCAGATAACGATATCCGTAACGTTAAGCAGAACTTCCAGGATCAGTATTCACGAGACCTTATGGAATTTGAGGAGCGCATGTATAAAATTACAACTCCTGCCGCAGACCTTCGTGAAAAACTTGCAGATGCTAAAAAGGCTTTCCAGTCTCTTGGTTCTGTAAACCTTATGGCTCCGGAAGAGTTCAACGAAGTAAAGGAACGCTACGAACGCCAGCGCACAAACTACGAAGATACTCAGAAGTCTCTTGAAAACCTTGTTCGCGTTAGTGAAGAAATTAAATCTAAGTCTGCCGAGATGTTCCTTGAAACATACAATCAGATTAAGAAGAACTTCCACAACATGTTCCGCCGTCTTTTCAACGGTGGACGTGCCGAACTCAAGCTTGCAGATCCTGCAAATATCCTGTCTTCAGGTATTGATATTTACGCTCAGCCGCCTGGAAAGAAACTGGAAAATATTGCCCTCCTTTCCGGTGGTGAAAAGACAATGACTGCGGTTGCCCTCCTCTTTGCAACTTATCAGGTTCGCCCTAGTCCATTCTGTCTTCTCGATGAGATTGACGCCGCACTCGATGATAAGAACGTTTCTTCTTTTGTAACTGCGCTTGAAAGTTTTGCAAGTGTCAGTCAGTACATTGTAATTACCCATAACAAGAAAACTGTAATGGGTGCTTCTACAATGCTTGGTATCACAATGGAAGAGTCTGGTGTAAGTAAGATTATTGCCCTCCGTCTTGATGAAGATATTAAGCGGGGAGCAGTTGTGGATCATAATCAGGATAACTTTGTTGATGAAGATGTTCCTGATGAAGAAGGTGTTGTACTTCCACCTCGTCCTCCAAAAAGGGATAAGTCTTAGACTAGCGAAGGGTAGTTTTAAGGTTTAATATATGGATTTCAAAGGGATTTGGGAAAACATAAAAGAAAAGCTCTCTCCACTCGTTGAAAAAGCCCGCGGGTTCTACGAAGAAAACAAAATGCTTTCGTATATCATTGTGGGTCTGGTAGCACTTCTCTTTTTATGTATTATTCTTTTGATTGCCTTAACCGGAAAGAAAAAGGAAGCAGAAATTATTCCAGGTACTGTTCTTGAACTTACAGAACCTCTTGCAATTCCTGATGGTCCGGAACTTCCTAAAGAATATACTGCTTCCCGTGCACCAAAAGATAAATGGAGTCAGGAAGAATCAGAGGAATGGTTTACAATCCCTTCTCAAAAAGAAATTGATTCGCTTTCAAAAGCAAATGATAATTTAATAAACGAAATAACAGGAGCCGCTCCATGAAAAAAATACTTATAGCAGGTTCATGTGCAATCTTGCTCTGCTTCACTTCTTGTGCAACAAAACAGGCTCCAGAAAATGACTCACAAATTGAAGCTCCACAGGCAGACACTTCAGAAACAAAAGAAGAAGAGTCTTCAGTTGTAAATAATCAGACTGGTGACGAAGAAAATTCTTCTGAAGAAGCTGATACAAGCGAATCTTTAGAAGATACTGACAATGAAGTGCCTCTTACTTCAGAAGATTTCCCTGAACCTGAAACAATTGAAGAAACAGAAGTAATTACTCTTGAGCCGATTGAAGAAACAGAAGCGTCTGAAAGCGAACCTGCTCCTGAAGAAGTAGAAAAGGAAGATCCACCGGAAATCACAATTGTAAACAGCAATGAAGAAAATGAATCTGAAAATCAGACAGAAGCTGAAGGCAGTGTAACTGAAGCTGCAACTCCTGATGCTGATGATGCAGACAATGTAAACGCTGCAGATGACATAACAACAAATGACGTAGTTATTGCTTCTAATCAGGATTCTGACGGTATTTCAGGTGGAATTGATATTACAGATGATGATGATTCTGATGTAAATCTTTCTGACATTGAAAAAGATATTACACCATCTCGTTCTGTAACTCTTAAGAAGTTTGAATATCTTGATGTAACTTATCCTGGAACCGGCTGGATCTACATGGGGCTTACAGATAACTCAAAGGATATTGCATACTTTGGCCGCAAGCTTGGAACAAAAGATACAAAGTTCTCTTTGCAGGCACGTGCTGCTGGAACAAAAATCATTCACTTCTACAGAAACGATCCTCTTACAGGACAGTATCTGGATGATTATATTGAAGTAATCATTACAGCAGAAAATGGTTCAAATAAAACACATGTTGAAGCACCGGAATATAAGCTTCCTATTCAAAAAAGAAGCAGCTGCAGTAAAAGCAAAAGAAAGCTCAAAAGGGGCAGATTCGGTTGTAACTAAAAAAACTTCTGAGCCTGTAAAAAAATCTGATTCCGAAAAGAAAACAGAAACTGAAAAAACAACTGCAACAACAATAGCTTCTGAGCCAGTAGAATCAGATACCGGTAAGACAAATACAAGTTCTACAAAAGCTTCAGATCCTGCTACACTTTTACAGGAAACTCAGCTGCTGTATAATGAAAAAGAATATTCTGCAGCTCTGAACAAACTTAATCTCTTCTTTGAATATTCAACAGATAAGGGTGACGAAGCCCTCTATCTTAAAGGCCAGATTCTCGAAGCTAAATCTGAGATACGCGACATTAAGGGCGCAATTGATGCATATACTACGCTTACAAAAAACTATCCTGCAAGCAAACTTTGGGACAGTGCAAATAAGCGTATCATATATTTAAAAAGATTCTATTTGGAGGTTAGATAGATTCTATGAAAAACTCAATTAAATCTATTCTTATTATCGGATTGGGCTCTGCCCTTTTATCATCCTGTGTATTAGGTCGTCCTGCAAAGGAAGAAGCTCCTGTCCGCTCAATTACTGTCTCGGGCACTGGAAGCGTTTCGGTAAAGCCTGATATGGTTTCGATGAAGTTTATTGTAAAGACTACAGGATGGAATTGCCCTCAGACTGCAGAGCGTAATGCAATCAATACAACAAACACAATCAATGCAATTAAGGAAGCAGGAGTTCCTGAATCTGATATTTCAACCTATGATTATTCGATTACTCAGGATAACACTCATGCCTATGCTGGTGAATATACTGTTCGCAACACAATTGCTGTTCTTATCAGAAATGTAGACCTTACCGGCAAAGTAATTGACGCTGCTGTAAAAAACAATACAGGTGCAAATGGAATTACTTCTTTTGAATATCTTGTTTCTGATAAGGCAACTGCATTACGCGAAGCCCGCACTCTTGCAATTAAAAATGCACAGGATGCAGCTTCACTCTTAGCAGGAGCAAGCGGCTGTAAGGTAAACGGTGTTCTTGAAATCCGTGAAGATTATACAAGCGCAGGCCGTGGCAACGATATGCTTTATAAAGCAGCTTCTATGTCAAATGGTGCAACTCCTACACCAATAACAGAAGGAAACGTAACAATCACTTCAAACGTGACTGTAAAATATGAATTAAGCAAC
>SFOB01000114.1 GCA_004554075.1 Treponema sp. | reverse complement strand
TAGAAAGTTCTTTAAGCTGATTTTCTGTAAGCTCAAAAGTATCTGTAATAATTGCAGGCAGATAAGATTCATCCGGAATAGAATTTATTATCTGATTTTGAGAAAGTCCTTCGTTTATATACTCTTCTATAATTGAATCTGTTTCTGCGAGGCTTTTATCATCAGGAATATATACAAAAAAGCCCCCCTGAAGGGCTGCAGAAAGGCAGCGTCTCAGGTGACCTGTACCATGGCCTTTTACAACTGATGGAACAAGAACTACAGGATATTTTACTGTATTAGAACGGTTGGCTTCCATTATCTCTTCTGTAGTAAAAGGTCCTTGATAATTATGAGCCTTCATATAATTCATAATTGAAACGGCTCTGAGATAATCTGAATAAGTGTCTATGGTTGTTCTGAAATCTGGAAAATTATAGCGGTTTGGAGCCGGAATAAATTCACAATTATAACGGTCTTTATGATTATAAAGGGCTGGCCCTACGTGCTCATGGTCATATGGATCTGTAGTTTCTGAAGCTGCTTTTTTTAGTGAATCTGCACTGAATACTTCAACTCCGCTTCCATGAGGAAGTCCTGAATATGTCAGATAGTCGCAGAAACTTTTTCCTTTGTTTTTTTCTTCAAAAAGTTCAGCGCTTTCTTCTGCCGCTTCGTAAAAAAGGAAAGGATTATCTGCAGTTGCCCTAATTACAGTTTTTGCTTTTACAGTATCAAGAAGCATTGTAAAACGGGAGAGAACATCATCTAAAGGACCTGCAAAACATTCAAAACCACAGTCCCGGCATACCGGAAGCAGCTGCTCATAGGAATCATTATCTGTAGCAACATAATAATAGTCTGCCCTGACCTTTTTCATAGAAGAAAGAACCCAGGCTAAAAGAGGCTTGCCGGCAAGATCTTTTAAAGCCTTTCCCGGCAGTCTTGTAGAGGATAATCTGCACTGAACAATTACAATTCTATTTGTCTTCATCCGTATTGCTCCAGTTTTGAACAAGAGTCTGTAAATCCATTTTAAAACGGAACTTATTTTTTGCTATCCAGGTTCTGGCAGCATTAAACTGCCTTCTTGCTTCCATAATTCCACATGAAGAATGACCAAGGAAGACAAGGAAAGAGGACTTTCTTAAATAGCCCTGCTCCATTTTGATTTTTGGCAATTCGTTTTTGAGATAATATCTTAAATAATCCAGATTATAAGTTGTATCATTTACAGGAGGCTCATCAATATAAGAAAACTGCAGTAATGATGTAAGTACTGTCTGTTCTCCCCATAACCAGGAACGAAGGGCAAGATCCAGATTCTGCCAGTATGGAGATGTAATGGTCCAGTCGAAACCGCCCAGCTCTATGAACTTTTTTCTATTATATAAAGCAACGTAATCAAATGGAAAAAGAGTTTTTTTACCGTTTGCAATTTCTGATGAAGAATCGATTACAAAATGTGTACGTTCTGCGCTTGGACTGAAGGCGCAAGGCAAGGCGCTGCGGTTTTTATCTAAAAGTCGGGGAACAATACAATATGGAGAATCTGCTGTAAGTCTTTCTGCCAGATGAGAAGGAATAAAGTTGGCCGGGATATTCATACTGTCGCGGATTACAAGAACATAATCAGATGTAACTTCGCTCATTGCAAGATTTATAAGATCTCCGTCGCTTGTTTTTTCAAGCGGCACCAGAAATTTTATCATTGGAAAGCGTTTTACTACATCATCTGTAAAATTGCTTGAATCATGCTCAACAGAAACTATTGTCTGAAAATTGCACTGCAAAAGATTCTCAAAAACATGAAGCTTAAAGTGGCTTCCACTACTATTGAGAAGGATTACAGAAATATTTAAGGCATTAGGATCAAGAGTCTTTGGTCCGCCGAGAATTGTTCTGTTTATCTGATGTTCACTAAAAGTTAAAGGTATACCATTCATCGCATTTTCCGCAGTCAGCGCATTTTCCGGAATTTCCGGTGCAGCAGTAGTTTTTGTTTATATGATTTTCAAGAAGATCATCTGTTTTATGCCAGATTTCTTCCAGTTTCTGATTGAATACATTTCCACTGATATTCTGATTCCAGCAGGAATGACAGGCAGGTACATCTCCGTTATAAAGAATTGTCATGTCGCGGCGGAGATGCCAGCATGGGTCGCGCTCTAAAGGCGAAAGGTCAGCCGGTTTGCATGGTGGCAGCTGGCCTGCAAAATCATCATATTTCTGGATTATTAGATTTCCACCCGAAGGATTTGTTTTTTCATTCCAGTAGCGGTAAAAGGCTTCCAGTTCTGCTTCGTTCTCATTCATTCTTACAAACTGAGGGTAAACATTGCCCGGAATAGCTGATTGCAGAAGCGCTACGGCATTTACAGCTGTCTGGAAGGCTGCTGCAGCGGCCTTTTTATGGATTTTCTGATAAGTTAATTCGCTTGCGGCATCCAGAATTACTGCAATCATGATTTTCTGCCAGCCATTTGTGCGTGGGGCAGCTGATTTTTCAAACTGGGCAAGTTTTTCGGTAAAATCAGGAGTGACCGAAAGGCCGTCTGTCTCGAAAAATACTGACAATCCCTCGTAAGAAAGGATTTTTTCAACTATTTTAAGGAAATCCGGGTGCAAAAGAGGTTCACCAAAGGCTGAAAGACTGATTACCGCTTTTTCACTGAAAGCTGCAATCTGGTCTATAAGTTCTGCACACTTTTCGTATGGCATATTATTTTGTGAATAAGCATGTTCTGGAAGATAAAGAGATTCAAAGTTCACCTTATCTGATATCTGAATATTATAGAAGCCAGGGACAGTTTTTAAACAGGCTGGATTTTTAGAAGCCAGCTCTGAAAGCTTTTCTACATCAGCTGAAGCCAGATTGTCGCAAGCAGCAAGGTCAAAGAGGGCCTTGCACTGCATAAAATTGTCTTTTTTACCGCAATGGAAGGCTAAACGCAAAAGGCGCCAGTCTGAATCAGCAATAATTGTTTCTACATCAAAGGAATTAATATCAGTTTTTATAAGATTATAGATGCCATCGCGGCTTACAGGTTCATCGCCCAGGGCTTTTTGTGTCGTTTTTGAGAGCTCAGCAAGAATTCCGATAGTACCGGCATTCAATGCTTCCGGCGCAAAACCATAAGGATAGCCGTCTGCAAAGGTATATTCTGATTTATATTCAATCTGAGAATCCAGAATTTTCTGAGAAAGCTCTTTATTAAGATATGGAAGATCCTTATAAGAAAAAAGCACATTTTCTGCCTGATTTTCATCGCAGAGCTTTTTCATATCTGTTAAAAGATCTGATAAAGTTGAAGATTTTACTGTATATGAAGTCAAATTCAGGGAAGAAGCCCATTTTTCAGCTGATTCTACAGCTGATTTTCCATTAAAAGCCTTTTCTTCGGCATATTTTGACTCTTCTTCATAAAAAATTACTATGGTTTTCATCAAATTCTTTATCGGCATTTCATTGAATAAGTTAATAAAATAAGGTAAGTTGACATTAAGGAAAAACGAGGGGAAAAATGAACGCACCGGGATTACCACAGGACACAGTTTTCAGCGTTTCGCAGATTACAGACTTAATCAAAGAAATTTTAGAGACTTCCTTCCGCACAATCACAATTGAAGGAGAAATTTCTAACTGGAGACCAAGTGCGGCAGGCCATATTTACTTTACCCTTAAAGACAATAATGCCCAGATAAAGGCTGTACTTTTCCGCGGCGCCGCAATGAAACTGAACTTCCTCCCTAAGGATGGAGATAAAGTCCGCTGTACAGGAAGTCTTTCAGTTTACGCCCCTCAGGGAAATTACCAGATAATAGTAAATACTATGGCAATTGCAGGAGCCGGTAACATTCTGCAGATGCTGGAAGAGAGAAAAAGAAAGCTTGCAGCAGAAGGTCTCTTTGATGAAAACCGAAAAAAGCCACTACCCCTCTTTCCCCGCACAATCGGAGTTGTTACAAGTCCTACGGGAGCAGCAATCCGCGATATCCTCAATGTAACTAAACGAAGAAATCCGGGAATGAATATTATAGTTCTTCCGGCTATCGTTCAGGGAGAAGGTGCCGCCCAGACTATCTGCAAAATGATTGAAATTGCAAACTTTTATCAGCTTTGCGATGTTTTGATTGTTGGGCGTGGTGGAGGTTCTCTTGAAGATCTGCTTCCTTTCAGTGAAGAAAGTGTTGTAAGGGCTGTAGCTGAGTCTAAAATTCCAACTATCAGTGCTGTTGGCCACGAAGTTGACTGGGCTTTATGTGATTATTCAGCAGACCGCCGTGCCCCAACCCCATCTGCCGCTGCAGAAATGGCAGTTCCGCTACTGGCAGACCTTAAACAAGACCTGGCAGACTATAAGTCAGGCTTTTACGATACAATTTCTGCCAGAATCAAAAATACAAGGCTTATGGTTAAGGCCTTTAATCCCGAAAGCCTTGAAGTGCGCTTCCGTAATATCCAGCAGCCGCTTTTAAACAGATTTGCTGCTGCCCGAGAAGCCCTGCCACAGAATCTTCAGGACAAAATCCGCGACCTTCGAGTCCGCATAGCACAAAGCCGCACAGTCCTGGAAAACGCCAGCCCGCAGACAATCTTCGACCGCGGCTATTCTATGGTAACCGACGAGAATGGAAAAGTTGTGCGAGATGCAGCAACTATAAAAAAAGGAGATAAATTAACAATCACACCTGCAAAGGGTAAGATTGCAGCAGAGGTATTATGAACACATTCGAACAAAATTTGGAAAAACTCGAAAAACTTACACAAGATATAAAACGCACTGATATTTCCCTCGAAGATGCCCTTAAAGACTTCGAAGAAGGCATAAAGCTTGCATCCGGAATGGAAAAGCAGCTGGATGAAATTGAAGGAAAAATCCAGATTCTCATGAACGAGCCAAATCCTATGACAAAAGAAAATCCGCCTCAGATGGATCTCTTTAGTGACGACGGCGAAGTAAACGGAACCCGCAAATGAGCCAAGAAAGACCTGTCCGCACTCTGAACCCCGAAGTAGCAAGAAAAATTGCTGCAGGAGAAGTAATTGACCGCCCAAATGCTATAATCCGCGAACTTATGGACAATTCCATAGATGCCGGAGCTACATGCATTACCGTAGAAATCAGCGGCGGCGGCATAGACAAAATCAGAATAATCGATGACGGAACAGGTATGACAAAAGAGGACCTGGATAATTGTGCCCGTCCTCACGCCACCAGTAAAATAGAAAGCGAAGTAGATTTAATGAATCTTTCTACTTTAGGCTTCCGCGGAGAAGCACTTGCATCCATTGCCGCAGTTTCCCGCCTTTCAATCCAGAGTGGCGGCTATAAAATGAGAGCCAGCATTACAGAAGATCATATAATAGAAGCTGCAGCCCCATTAAAAGGCACAATTGTTCAGGCAGAGGGACTTTTTGAAAACTTCCCTGCCCGCCGCCAGTTCTTAAAACGCCCGGCTACCGAAGGCATAATGTGCCGCAATACCTTTATAGAAAAAGCTCTTGCCCGACCAGACCTTGCATTCCGTTTTATTGCAGACGGCGAAACAAAGCTGGACCTTCCTGCAGGCCAGTCACAAAAAGACCGCTTTGTTATGGCAAACAGTTACAGCGAAGGTCCGGATCTGTTTTTTGAATTCGGTAATTCTTCCGGAGGCGAAAATCCGGAATGGTCTTTTAATGTTGTTATAGGAGAACCTGCTGTAAGCCGTACTAATAAAAAAGAAATTTTCATTTACGCAAACGGCCGTCGCATTCAGGAGTATTCACTTGTTCAAGCAGTTGAATATGGAGCCCAGGGCTTTTTTCCAAACGGAACCTATCCAGTTGCTGCAGTTTTTGCCCAGGTTCGTCCAGACCTCATTGATTTTAATATTCATCCGGCAAAAAGAGAGGCCCGCTTTTCAGACATTTCTGCCCTTCACCATGGTTTAAGTTCTACTATCAGAACATTCTTCCATCAGTACACTTACTCTAATTTTACGGAAGATAAACCTGCAGACGAGGAAAGAGCCCAGGATTTTGATTTCACATTTCCTTCAGAATCATCAGCTAACAATTCAACTTCAATTCCAGCTTCTGTTCAAAGAGGAACTGCAGCTCCTTCTGATTCCTTTTACGAAAAACACATTTCTTACAAAGCTTCAGAAACTAAGTCGGAAAATCTTTCTGATTTCCGCTCTAAATATCTTGGAATAAAAAGTGGTAACGGGCTTTCTTCAAATACTACATGGACTCCCAAAGCTTCAGGAACACAGTCTCTTGCCGAAGCAGCACTTGCGGCAGCTTCATCTCAAAATACAGAAGTAACAGCCCCTGCTCAAACTAAAATCCGCTACATAGGCCCCTGCCTTGGAACCTTCCTGCTGGTTGAAAAAAACAACTGCCTTTACATTATAGACCAGCATGCTGCGCATGAAAGAATTCTTTTTGATAAACTTATGGCATCTCAAGGAGACTCTGCCCGTCAGCCTCTTCTTATTCCATATAAAATTAAAACTGAATCAAAAAGCCAGGATAATCAGCTGGAAAAACTAAAAGCAGAACTTACAAGAATTGGTTTTGAAACTGAACATACTTCGGACGGACTTTGGGAAATTAAAACAATTCCTGAACGATGGACAGGAACAGAATACGACCTCAGAACTTTGCTTTTTGTAAAACAGGTTGAACCTAAAGAAATCATCCGTTCCATTGCCGCAATGACAGCCTGCAAGGCCGCAGTAAAAGACGGCTATATTCTGGATGATATAACTGCAGCAAGACTCGCAGAAGAGGCCTTTACTCTTGAAGACCCCCACTGTCCGCATGGACGTCCGATTTATACAGTAATCAGCCGGGAAAAACTTTTTGAACTTGTAAAGCGAACTTAACCGCGCCCTGCACCTAGTTTTCCAGGACAGCAATTAAACTGTCAACTTCAGCTTTGCGGAAGGACGGATTTTTGCTTCGCACATACAAAAGATTTTTATAGGCACCCTGTCCGTCTCCTGCCTGCAGCTGCGCTTTTGCAAGACCTACAAAGGCTTCGAGATTTTCCGGATTTTTGCCTGTAATTTTACTGAAATTATAAACAGCCTCGGCAGGCTTTCCGGCTTTTACAAGAGCATTTGCAAGATTAAAAAGCGCATCCT
>SFOB01000113.1 GCA_004554075.1 Treponema sp. | reverse complement strand
CCTTATGACAACTTACCGCGATCCAAGTCCTGGAAAGTCTCTTCAGGTATATCTTGATTCCCTCAAAGAACTTTGCAGCAGACCGATTCCAAAGGAAGAAGTAGAAAAATCGATTGTTTCTGCTTATGGAAATGCAATCGTTCCTGCCTGCCCTAAGGACCGTGGCGCCAGAAGCTTTGAAGGAATGCTCTATGCAAATCCTCAGGACTTTAAGCAGAAGAGGGTAGATAATCTTCTTGAAGTTACAGAAGAGGATGTTGAAAAAGCTGCAGACCGCCTTTACGAGGCTTCTGTCAGAAAATGCTCAAAATCTGTTTTCTGCAGTAAAACAGATTTTACAGAAAAATCAGAAAAATTTGCTGGAAATATTATAAAAATTCCGCTATAATTTTTACATTGATGTATCAATTTGGAGAAATTGTTTATGGATAAAAAAACAAAACAGTGCGTAAAGATGCTGAGAGACCTGGTATCTGATGTTCAGGGAGCACCTTTCCCAGGTGGAGAGCTTAAGAGTGAGCTTTATGAAATCTGGTATGAGCATGCTCAGCGTGCAGCCGTAGAGTGCTTTGAGTACTTGAACGACAATTTTCCGGAAGAGCAGAAAGAGCTTGATAAGTCTATCGATAAGCTGTTTAAGTAATTCTGTTTGATTAAATTATAAAAAAGTCATTGATTCATAGAGAAAGCTGTCAGAAATAGCTGATATTTCGGCAGCTTTTTAATTTTTAAAATGATAAATCTGTTATTATCGGGCCAGACACGATAATCTTTATTAAGTTTTCCGTTTAAATTCCGACAATATAAGTATATACATGTCCTAATAAGGCCTGTTTCTGCCTTTCTGTGCAGGACAGTACGGTTTATGACAGAAGGTTTTTAAGAATGAAGTCGACTACAAAGATATCAAATGATTATAAATTCGGATTAACCGGAGCCAAAAAGAAACTCGGAATTAACAACTGGCGCTTTGTCTTTAATGCCGTAAATACTTCTACCGGCGCAGAGCAGATGTTTTATATTGAGTTTGAAATGCTTAATCCATGGACATCAAGTGATGCTGTTCAGTTAGGCTTTAAGCCTCGTGTTAATATTTCAGCTGAGGATCTGCAGTATGCACTGGCAGGTACAGATTCGGCAAAAAATCTTTCTACAGAAGCTATCGTTCAACCTTCATATTGTGCTGTTAGAGTTGGTTCCTTTGGAAAAGAGGGAAAACAGTTTTGCTCTTACTATCCTGCCAAGCAGGTTAAATTCAATAATAAACCTTTTGAAATAATCGTAGATAATAAATATTTTAATGAAAATAAAATCGGCGGATTTATAAATGTTCCTCAGGAAGAGCTTGCGGCTCATCCTGAACTTTTGTGTGATGCCGGTTATGCAAAATGGGATATCACTTATACCGTAAAAAAAGATTATCGCAATGGATATAAATCAGACTTAATCAGATGGTTTCCTTTTGGTTTGCAGACTGATTTTTCCGGTACAATTCATTTTGATGGAGATGAATATGCGGTAGATCCTAAGCGCTGCTGCGGCTATTCAGAACGTTTCTGGGGTAAGGGAGTTCCAGAGCCATATTTTCATATTTCTGCTGCTAATCTTACAAGTGTTATTTCTGGAAAAACACTTTTTGAATCTTCATTTGCCGTTAATGGTATTTTTGAAGAGCGCGTTTCTTTTGTAGGTAAATTTGAAGATATTGATATAGAACTTTGTGCAGACGGTTCAAAGCGCCAGTTTTCTGTTGTCTGGGATTGTGCCCAGATGCCTGAAAATGATAATCCGGAAGAGAATCTCCTTCACTGGTCTACCAGTCTTAACAGTAAGGAATGGGTAATTGATATTGATGTATTCTGCAAAATCCGCGAGCTTAACAACCGCACAATAGAATTGCCGGAAGGCCAGAGAAAGGTTTTGAATCTCCTTGAAGGCGGCACCGGCACCGGTGAAATCAAACTTTATAAGCACATCGGAAACACCCTCGAGCAGATTGAACACGCCACCCTAGCCAAGGTATTCTGCGAGTTCGGCCATATAGAAGAGGGTGAGTTTTAAAATATTATGAAATAATTTGACGTTTTATTAGATTACGCTCGTAGTGAAAAAAAGCCTGAAGACAACATCATCCCCGTTGGCTTCAGGCTTTTTTCATGGTAGAACAAAATCTTGAGAAGTCGATGATTAAAAAAACACTTGTCTTATTCATTTTTCATTATTATTTTTTAAATTGAAGGTGATGATTATGAATTACGAAAATTTTACAATCAAAACTCAGGAAGCCATACAAGAGGCTTCATCAATCGCTAACAAAAACGATAACTCAGAAATAGGAACAGAACACGTTCTGCAGGCCCTGCTCGAGCAGCAGGATGGCTTAATTGCGCCTGTAGTAGAACGAGTTGGTATTCCTGCTATAGAACTTACAAAAAAAGTCCGTGAACTTGTTGCCTCTAACCCTAAGGTTTCCGGTGCGGCTCAGGTTTATTTTTCTCCTGCAATGCAGAAGGTTCTTGCAAAAGCAGAAAACGAGATGAATGCCCTGCATGACCAGTATCTTTCTACAGAGCATATTCTTCTTGCAATGACAGAGGCAGACGACCGTACCGGCGACTTGCTTCGCCGTTCTGGAATTAATCACAACTCTGTATTTGAAGCCTTAAAATCAGTTCGTGGAAATCAGACTGTAGATTCAAATGATCCTGAAGCTAAAACCCGTTCTCTGGAAAAGTACTGCCGTGACCTTACAGCAGCTGCCCGCCAGGATAAGATTGATCCTGTAATCGGCCGTGACGAAGAAATCCGCCGTGTTATGCAGGTGCTCTGCCGCCGCACGAAAAACAATCCTGTAATTATTGGTGAGCCTGGTGTTGGAAAGACTGCAATTGTAGAAGGGCTTGCCCGCCGTATTGCAAGCGGTGATGTTCCGGAAAGCCTTAAAAATAAAAGACTTCTGGCTCTGGACCTGGGCTCTCTTGTTGCGGGCGCAAAGTTCCGCGGTGAGTTTGAAGAGCGTCTTAAGGCTCTTATTACAGAAGTAACAAAGAGTGAAGGGCAGATTATTCTCTTTATAGATGAACTTCATACTCTGGTTGGTGCCGGAGCTTCTGAGGGCAGTATGGATGCCTCAAACCTTTTGAAGCCTGCTCTGGCCCGTGGAGAACTTCGTGCCATTGGTGCAACTACTCTCGATGAATACAGAAAGTATATTGAAAAGGATGCGGCCCTGGAAAGACGATTCCAGCAGGTTTACTGTGCCGAACCTAGTGTAGAAGATACTATTGCAATCCTGCGTGGTCTTCGCGAAAAGTACGAAATACATCATGGCGTTCGTATTGAAGACGAAGCCCTTGTTGCTGCAGCCACATTGAGCAACCGCTACATAACTTCACGCTTTATGCCGGATAAGGCAATAGACCTTGTTGATGAAGCAGCCAGCCGCTTAAAGATGGAAATTGAAAGCCAGCCTACGGAACTCGATCAGGTTGAGCGTAAAATGCTTCAGCTGCAGATAGAAAAGCAGTCTTTGAGTAAGGAAGATGACGAGGCAAGCCGCGAAAGACTTGAAAAGCTTGAAAAAGAACTTTCTGAAGTAACCGGCCGCCGTGATGCAATGAAGCTGCAGTGGCAGAATGAAAAGGAAAGTATAGACAAGAGCCGTAAAATCAAGGAAAAGCTGGAACAGGCCCGTTTTGAAGAAGAAAAGAATACCCGCGAAGGTAACCTTGAAAAAGCTGCAGAAATTAAATACAGCATAATTCCGTCTTTACAGAAGGAACTTGATGCAGCTCTTGCCGCAGAAAAAGAACGTGCTGAAGGTGGCAGAGATTCACTGCTCCGTCAGTCTGTTACAGAAGAAGATATAGCAAAGGTTGTTTCAACCTGGACTGGAATTCCTGTTGCAAAAATGATGACAGGAGAAAAACAGAAGTACCTTGAACTGGAAAACGTTCTTCACAAAAGGGTAGTCGGCCAGGATGAGGCTGTTAATGTTGTAAGTGATGCAATCCGCAGAAACCGCAGCGGTTTGAATGATCCTAACAGACCTTTGGGCAGTTTTATGTTTATTGGACCTACAGGTGTTGGTAAGACAGAACTTGCAAAAACTCTGGCAGACTTCCTCTTCAACGATGAAAAGGCTCTTACCAGAATTGATATGTCTGAGTACATGGAAAAGTTCAGCGTGACCCGCCTTATTGGAGCACCTCCGGGATACGTTGGATATGACGAAGGTGGTCAGCTTACAGAAGCCGTTCGCCGCCGTCCTTACAGCGTAATTCTTTTTGATGAGGTTGAAAAAGCCCATCCGGATGTATTTAATGTACTGCTGCAGGTTCTCGACGATGGCCGCCTTACAGACGGGCAGGGACGCGTAGTGGACTTTAAGAACACAATCATCATAATGACAAGTAATCTGGGTAGTGATCTTATTCTGGAAGCGGATACTGCAGAAAAGCAGGCAGGTCTCCGGGATCAGCTTAATGTATTGCTGAGACAGACCTTCCGCCCTGAGTTCCTCAATCGTATTGATGAGATTGTAATGTTCCAGCAGCTTGGAAAAGAGCATATTGCTTCTATCATTAAGCTGCAGCTTGAACGTGTTCAGGCTCGTCTTGCAGACCGTAAGATTACCCTGGATTTTGATCAGACTGCCATGGACTTCCTTTGTGAAAAGGGCTACGATCCTTCAATGGGTGCCCGTCCTGTAAAGCGTGCTATCCAGAACTATGTAGAAAATACACTGGCTAGGGAATTACTGGCTGGCACTGTGCTCGACGGTGATACAATTAAAGTCCGCTCTGAAGGTGGAAAACTTATATTCACAAAATAAACGGGTTGCCACTTCGCTGCGCTTTCGAGCGTAGCGAAGCAATCTATTTTGTGATAATATAACAACATGCTTTCATACCAGCACATTTTCCATGCAGGAAATCATGCAGATATTCTTAAACACTGCACTCTTATATATGTTCTGAATTCCCTCAATAAAAAAGAAAAGCCTTATACTTTTTTTGATACTCATGCAGCCAGCGGCCTTTATGACCTCACTGATGGAAGAAGTTTAAAAACAGGTGAAGCGGGAAGAGGAATAATGGCGCTGGATGATGCTGCAGGAAAGGCTTCCGGGCTTCTGCAAACTTATCTTGATTTTGTAAAAAAATACCTTAATGAATCCCGCTATCCGGGGTCGCCTGAAATAGAGCGCCAGTTTATGAGAACTCAGGATAATCTTATTCTTTCCGAACTCCATCCTCAGGAAATTGAAAATCTTCGGGAGAATATGCATAAGCCTTGTGATTCATCTCCATCTATTCAGATTCATAATCGTAATGGCTGGGAAATGCTGAAGGCCCTTACTCCTCCTCAGATAAAGCGTGGCGCTGTATTAATTGATCCAAGTTATGAAGAAGCATCTGATTATGAAAATGCTGCAAAAACAATTACAGCCGTAAATAAAAAATGGAGTAACGGAATCATCATGTTATGGTATCCGCTTCTGGCCCATCGTGAGCAGGAAATTGATAATATGCTGTCACAGATTTGCCAGGGAGCACATTCTGTAAATCCTAATATTGAAATTGCTGATTTAAGACTGGAAGTTTTTGATAAGACAGAACACAAGGAAGTTACTCTTGAAGAGTTCCGTAATAGTGAAGGAAAGAATCCACCTCGTCTTTATGGCAGTGGTATGCTGGTCTTAAATGCACCATGGATGCTTAAAGAAGAGGTTGGAGCTGCAATTGACTTTGTTAGAAATGCATTCGGATGCCAGCCTCAAAAGGAAGACCCAGTAAAAAGCCACCTTTAGAAGCTGTGTCGTTAAGGTTTTTAATGTAAGATGGAACCAGATTCTGCTGGCAATAAATCTCCAGATAGTTATCATAAAAAAGCCAGTTCATTCCAACAAAAAATCTTGCTCCGGCAGTAAGTGTCCACTTATCAAAATTAGTGGTAAGAAGGCTTCCTTCTGCACCAAAACCAGAATATAAGTTCCAGGTATTTTTAATCTGATAATCTATAGCATTGTAGTCTGCAAAGCCTGAAAATCCATATGAAAAATCTGAGGCATTCTTTCCAGCTTCAAGTCCAAAGCCTATTGCAAGAGGAAGTCTGCTGAAGCGGATAGTGCCGGTGAGTCTGCCGGAAAAACGGTCAAACTTTACTCCTTCTTCATTTATCAAAAGCCCCGGGTTACCGCTTACCTGTACGCCAGCTCCAATGGCGAAAAGCTTTGCTGAAAAGCAGAAAAGAAAAAGGAGTGAGAGTAATGTTATTTTTTTATAATTCTTCATATCAGATTCCTGTTTTAATTTATTTATTGCGGAAGAAATCAGCAATTTTTTCAAAGAGATGTTTGAAGAAGAGATAGATTCTGTAAAAGATATTTGGATTTCTAAGACGCTGGAGTCTCTTATATCCTTCCATCAATTCTGCTTCGGTAAACTCTTTGCGCTGGTTATTTTCTTCAATTTCCATTTCCAGCTGATCTACTTCTGTAAGATTGTCTATGATATTTGCATTGATGCTTGTCCAGCCCAGCTGAATTGCAGACTGAAGACGACGCTCTCCGGCAATCAATTCATAACGGCTGTTGAGAGTAATTGGATTCATAAGTCCGTAGATTCTCATACTGTCTTTGAGATCTTCAAGATTTCCGAGATCCTTGCGAACCCGTTTTTTAATCTTAATGTCCTTAATTTGAACTAACACAAAAACCCCCGTTCGATTGTAAGCTACTCCATTAAATAATTGTAATCATATTTTGAAGCTGAGTTTGATGTTTCAAAATCATCTTCATCCTCATCATCAGATGAATATTCTCCAGTCAATGGTGCACTTAAATCAAAAGAAAGTGGAGTAGTGTCAAACTCAAAGTTCATGCGCTGACCAGATTTATACATCTCTTTTTCAAGACGGATAATTGAAATTACAGAATTAGATGAGTTTGAGTGAATAGGACAAATTTCTGTCGGCTGGGTTCCTTCAAGGTACCACTGAGTTGTTGAATGTTCACAGGAATCTGTAAGAATCATTCCGCTGTCTGCACAAACGGTACATTCAATTACACCTTCAAGAGGCTTAATCCAGTTTTTATAAGGAAGGTCTGCATGAACCTTATCAAAATATTCACCCCATGCAAAACCGGCAAGGGTAGCACCAGTAATATTAAGACCAAGAGACT
>SFOB01000112.1 GCA_004554075.1 Treponema sp. | reverse complement strand
TACAATCTCTCTGTCCTGAGTAGCCCAGTAAGAGATTTTTATCTCATCACCAGTACCACTTATTGAAGTACTGTCGCAAGAGCATAGGGCTTTAATTACGGCAGTACGAGCTCTCTGAATCAATTGGACCACAGCTTTAGTAACCCCATTAACCTGAACCTGAAGGTTTTTATTTACAGCAACCTTGTTAGGATTTTTGGAATCGGGATTGATTTTTATGGTCTGTTTTCCCTTGCCAGAGGATTTTTCTAGTATAAATCCCATTATTGCGTGTATTTTCTTATTTGTTTTCTAATTTCTTTTACTAGCTCTTGCTTAAATTTAGCCTTTCCTCCAACTGATTCAAACAAAGGAATCCATAGAGGACGAGCGGGTATCTTACTACTGCCAAACTCAAGAATCTTAGCTACTTGAAGTAGGGTTAATCCGGAATTATGCCCATCGGGACGAGTTTTATTTACACCTGATTTTACACCTACGAATACATTCCTACCTCTGGTATATACACCTACAGCATGATAATACTGGGATGACCAATACAGTAGTGTATGTTCTCCTAATCTTCTTGTCGTACTAGCTGCGTGAGGAGGCCAAGACACTCCAGAGTTAGGGGGCGGCATCCCCTTCCTAAGGCATGTCTTGGCCATCTTTGCTAACCTTTCACCAAACCTTTTAGCAGTATTTAGATAAGCTTGATGAAGTATCTCTGGGGTTTTCTTGAGAAGTTCTTCGGCTTTCCTCTGCTGTCTAGGATTAGCCCAGATTTTCACATTACCAAGTACAGTTGACAGGGTTATGTTAATCGTCTGTGCCATAGTGATTTAGTTATTTGAATATTGGTGCAAGCTCTTGCTTTACATAGGCAATGAACTGGTCATGCTCGATGACCTGTGCATCCTGATTGTTCTCACGATATTTACGGCTAAGTGAAGCAGTGAAAGAAATTGCAGCCTCATCAGAGAAGAGGGCATAAGCCTGTCTCTCAGCAGCATTCACTACATCCCCGTAAGTTGCCGGTTTCTTAACCTCGATAGGGAAGGCAAATACTGCCTGGCGAGTAACTGGCTCTTCCGAACCTTTCTGTACTTCGGTAATGGTCTTAGTCTCATGACCGATGAAGTATACGTCTCTTACAGTACCACGCTGAATCATCAGCTTACCGTTCTTCCATACACTGTTGGCAAAGTTAAAGTCCTGAGCTACAGATGCAGGGATTTCGATTTTGTTGAGCTCTTTCATTTTTATTCTTGTTTAGAGTTTATAAACCTTTGTTTGTTAGTACTACCTTTGAAGATATATTCTCCGTCCTTAACAATCTCTGCATGAGCGATAGGTAAGAACTTTGAGGTACCCCATAAATTTAAGTTCATAATCTGTACCCTTGGTCTTATATTATCCCCACTACTGTGTGAAGACAAGCGTTGTTACAGTCTACTGGTTTGAGTATAAACTCTCCGGAATATGGGAAGAACCCCCGAGGACCACACCCGCAGACAGAACATCGCCAGAGGCAGACAGGTGACGAGCAGAACAGTCAGCGTTGTGGGACCTGCTACGGAACAAAGACTTCATCCAATTGCCTACCTTTATTTCAACCCCAATGTATAGTTTCAGAGGTACAGTCCAAATGCTGCACTTGTATACAGCCTCATGGATTTGGTTATGTTAATTCGTTTATTTCATTATATAACTCAGTGCAACTAATGCCGCTTATTCGGCTTGCAGCCAGCGGCCAGTTGCACTGAGTTGCACTAGCTTAAGCCTGCGGCTCAATAAGAGCCTGGAAAGAACCCTCGTAGACCACACCGGGATACATAGAAATGTCTATGACTTCCATGGTACGAGCAGAACATTGATTGTCGCCGGAACTGCTACGGAAATAAAACATCGCCCTTTTGCGATATCTCGGGCTAAACCCCACGTATCGGTCCGCCATATAGTAATTCTCTCCCTGAGACATGTTCGAAGCTTTCTTGATACGTACAGGTGAATTAGACATACGTTCAAGAGTATAGCTATCTCCCCTAGTTTCCGACTCACCAACCTTGAGATAGGTTTTCTCAAAGTCCCAAGTTTCTTCGATAGGTTTCATATCATCAGAAGAATCATGATGCCACTGCTTCTGGTCAGGCTGAAGATATACATGTACAGGAAAACCATTAGTTCCGATATATACCATCTCAAGGCCTCCGCCGTTGTATACCCATGTATCCCCCGAAAGGTTTGCTCCATTGAAGAGCGACATACGATAGATAATCTCGAACTCGAAGGTAGTAGCCTCGCCGGCAGTATTGAAACCTTCTACGTCTGACTTGAGTACCTTGTATACTCTGACGTTCATATCTCCATCTTGGAGACCGGCAAAGCCAGGAACGTTCATATAGTAGTAGGTATCACCGTAAAACTTGAAGGTGTTAAGTACATCTGCACTTTCGGTGGGAGCAATGCCCAATTCAGTAGCCATAGAAGCAGCAAGCTGAGATTCCATAGCAGCTTCCTTAGGTTTGTACTTATTAAGCAGGTTGGACATGTCGGTTGCCCCCTTTTCAGCATTGTAGTAATAAGGAGCACAGTCATCCTTAAAGGTTTTGTAGAGCCAAGCCTCATCACCTTTTACTCTGAGACGAGCACCACCGGAAGTGTAGAAGTTGGTAGCATTGGTTCCGTCGTTAGAAGAGATTCCACTACCGAAAAGATTTGCCTGATGCAGGTAACGAGTCTCTGCAAGCAGTTCAAGAGCAATGATGTGAGCATTAGTTACCCACCAACCACCCTCAGCAAAAGGATAGCTCTTGGTAGTATCTGCATTGTTAGCTCGAGCCCAATTCATATTGTCAACCCGCTTAACACTAGTACGAGGATAATGGCGGTCCTTGTTGTAGAACGGATTGTTAGGAATCAATCCTGGGCTAGGCTTGCAGTTGTCATGAGCAGCCTCGTACAGATAGAAGAAGCAACGGGATTTGGTTACACCGCCCTCTACTACTGTAGTCATAGGACAGGGTCCCATAGCAGTACGAGCTACCTTAAACTTCCTGAGGTCAATTCCGTCCCAGGTAAGTGGCTCAGTAAAGATTCCCTTCCAATATCGACCGGAAGTACCCTTTACATTGTCGAGCAAGTACAGGTCCTGAGCAGCAGCTATACCGATGGTATATTTGGTTTCAGTAGTTTCCCAAGGACGAAGCACATGAGATACAGGCTGATACTCAACATCACTTACCTTCTTGTAGAAAGTTGTAGGCTCTTGTCCTCCTACAATGAGAGCCTTGTCTATTTCCCACTGAGCATCAGGGTCAAATGCTCCTGCAGCATAAGCTTCAGTGTAGTTACCTTCAGCATCTTTAGTGTAAATAGCCCGAGTCATACACTCATCGTGCATTGCCTGAGTAATGCCCACTGTAGGAGCATAACTGCCGTTAGCAAAGCGAAGAAGGTTGTTCTTCATCAGCTTACCTACAGGAGTAGTGTACTCACCAGCATTATCTGAGATGTCGAGAAGGAAGAAGTCAAACTTCTTACAGATTTCAGGATTACCATGACTGAACAAAGGTACACTGTCATTGGTACCCTGAGCATAAGCAGCTACATAGAAAGGAGAACCGGTCTCCAAGATTCCGACTGATTCCTTAAGAGACTCAATGTCGTTACCTTGTTGTGCGGTAGTACTCTCCAACTGCTGAATACGAGTTGCATTGGCTTGGTCCCCTTGGTCAATATAACCCTTTTGCAGAGCCATAGAGGTTTTCAGGGCAGCCTGGTCTACCATTTTTGTCATATTGTTATTTATTTAATGGGTTTAAGAATATACTTCATTGAAGATAGTTGTAACTTCTTCGCTGGTAATAATTGGGCGCTGTGCTAGTGCATTTTCCAATGCAGTAGTTCTAGTATTTAATGCAGAATCAGCATTTTCTCTAGCGGTTTGTTCTGTTTCCAGGTTAGAATTAGCAGTATCAATCCTACCTCCTAAAGCTTGGTCAGCTGCTTCCAAAGTTTCCTTAGTAGCAGTGATAGTATCACCTACTCCTTTGATAGCATCCTGTCGGTCTTTTACCTCTTTTGCCAAGTTCTGATTAGTGGTTTGCAAGTCAGCTTCCTTAGCTACCCCGAGAGCAGTTAAATCAGAAAGTTGGACTGCAGTATACCCAGTTACTCTGCCTTTTTTATCTAAGGCAATCTTATACAGACCAGATGAAACAGTTGCAGAAAGAACATCTCTTAATGAAACGTTCAAATTCTTTTCTCCAGGACTACAGATAAAGTCATTTGAACCGAATGCAATTACTCCCAACTGTTCAGAGCCCTTTTGAATAGCGAAAAAAGTGCTGCTTACAGTAGCAGTAAGCTCAGCCTTCTTCAGGTAAGGCTCCATATCCATTTCTACTTGTCGTCTACCTATTTCCTCCCAACCTTGTTCGGTATACAGGTATTCGATGTAGATATTGCCAGGGTCAGGATTACTGCTATCTAAGACCATGAAAATCTTGTTAGCGTCTGAAGCAGCTGGAGTAGTTGGTAGAGAAGTTACTACTTTGAACAAGTCCGTACTCAGAGTTACAGTAAGAATACCGTTCTCTAAGGATAAGCCTTCTCCTAGAGTAAATGAGTCCATCTTTTTAAGGACGTTCTCATCTACATACCCTTTTACCAAAGTAAGCAGCCGTTCCAGAGTCTGAGGGTTTGCAAATTTAGACATATCTTTTTATTTTAAGTTTATTAAACTGATAATTCCAAGAGGTTAATTGTAAACCTCTTGGAAAGTTTCACTGACTTCTGACTCATTCATAATAACCAGGTTGTCTGGAGCATCAGGGTCAAAAGTAGAACCGAATACCTTTTCAGCCATTGAATCTACCTCTTCTGAAGTGATAGGCTCATAGTTAAGGTTAGTTTTCAAAGCATCAATCTGATTCTGAAGGTCTTCGTCCTTGGTTTGACGACTATTGGCTTCAGCATCGATATTTGCCTGAAGAGTAGTATCTGCATTCTTCCTCCGAGTAGTTTCTTCGGCTAAGCTAGCACTTACAGTATCTATATTGTTCTGAAGCTGGGTATCTGAATTACTCCTTGCAGTAGCCTCATCCTGAACAGCCTTCTTTCGGTCAGCGATTTCAGTATTAAGGCTAGTCTGCAACTGAGTATCTGCAGCTTCTCTATCAGATATTTCCTTAGTGAGGCTATCAGATACAGATTTTACTGCAGCTGCTCTATCAGATATTTCCTTATTTAAAGCTTCTTGAATAGCTGTGTCTCCGGCTTCCCTTGCAGCAGTTTCAGTGGCAATGTCATTGTTAGCATTGTCAATCTGATTCTGCAACTCCTGGTCTGCAGCTTGAAGTTCAGCCTTCTCAGTAGCAATAATTTCCTCTGAGTCAGTCTTCAAAGCCTCAATCTTATTGTTAAGCGCTGATACTGACTGGTCAATCTTTTTATCGAGAGCAGCATCTGCAGCTTTCCTGTCAGAAATTTCAGTGGTAAGAGACTCAGTGATTGAAGTCTTAAACTCTGCCCACAGAGTAATCTGAGCCTGGATAAGTTCAAGGTTTCTCTGAATGTTACCCGTATTAGTAGTAACCAGAGTACGGAGCTCATTGATATTACTCTCTGACTGAGTACGCAGGTTTTCAATTGCCTGGGACAGTTGGGAGTTTGTTGCAGTTTGGGTAGTCTTAAAGTCGGTAATCTGAACTTGAAGTACTTGGTCTGCAGAAGTACGATTAGTAATCTCTGCATCTACCCTACCCTTGACCAGGTCATCAGCTTGCTGTCGGTTATCAATTTCCTGATTAATCTTAGTGTCAATCGAAGTATCAGCCGATTCTCTTGCAGCTTTCTCTGCATTTAACTGCTCAGTAAGAGCAGTTATTTTACGAGTGATGGTACCTGCAAAATCTGGGTCATCACCGAGAGCATCAGCCAACTCCTTAAGAGTGTCCAAAGCTTCGGGTGCAGCTCCAATCAAATCGTTGATAGCTTGATTAACGTCTGCCTCAGTAACAAAGCCGGAGTCATTTTGCAACTCTGATACCCTAGTTACTAAATTGGCACCGTCTTGAATGCCGTCTAGTTTATTCTTTTCTGCATCTGTATAATCATTATGGGACAAACCCATACCTGAAACTTTGTCTACCTTTTTATCTTCTAAGGCAGCATCTGCAGCTTCCCTTGCAGCTTTCTCCTGAGCCAAACCTTCTTTGGCAGAATCAGAATTGTCCTCTACCTTTTGGGTTATATCGTCAATTGAATGCTGCAATATCTGGTCAGCCGTCTTTCTTTCTGAAGTCTCAGTGATTAAACCAGTACGGAGTTCTGAAGCTTCTAACTGACGGTCAGTGATTTCTTTATTCAGCTTATTTGACAGTTCGGTATTATTAGCATCTATCTGATTCTGGAGTTTGGTCTCCAAGGCAGCATCTGCAGCTTTGCGGTCAGCAACCTCTTGATTGATAGAAGCTTTATTTGTAGCATCCCCATCCTTACGTGACTGAACCTCAGTAGCTAAATCATTTTCCAGTAGGATTTCTTTAGCTTTACGTTCTGAGGTTTCTTTAGCAATAGCTGAAGTCAACTCAGCCTTGTCAGTGGTATGTAAACTCTTAAGAGCAGATATCTCATCAGCATTTGATTTCTCTGCTGCCATAGCTCGGTCTTTCTCGGTATCAACCAAGGTACGAGCATATTCCTTGTTAGCAGCAATGTCCTCCGTATGCTTCTGAGTTAACTTATTGATTTCGGTTGCATTGTCAGTGACGTTTGCACTAACATCCTCAATCTTCTGGGTAAGTTCTGATTTGGTACTGTCAAGCTTAGTTTCCAAAGCCTGGTCAGCAGCAATAGACTTTGCCTCATTGTTATCTACCTTCTCATTCAGCTTAACATCGGAATCTTTCCGGTCAGCTATTTCCTGAGTAAGCTTTGAACTAAGTTCAGTAAGCTTATTGGTGATATCCGTAGCAAAGTTGGGGTTATCAGCCAATGCTTCAGCCAATTCCTTAAGAGTATCAAGAGCTTCAGGAGCTCCAGCTATCAAATTATTTATAGCATCCTCTACATCTTGAGCAGTCTGATAACCTGCATCATTCTGTAACTGAGATACCTTCTCAATCAACTTAGCACCAGCATCTATGGAGTCTAGCTTTTCTTTAAGCTCATCGGTAAAGTCATTTTTAGAAAGACCGTACCCAGGCTCTTTTTCCACCAGATTAGTGATGGAGAGTACCATTGCCCAAAACTCTTTTAAGGTACCGGTGTAGCCATTTGCAACAGCATCATCATAGTACCCTTGGAGAAGTCTTTGGTCAATCTCCTCGCATGTGTAGTGTTTACTTATATACATATTATATTATATGAGTTTA
>SFOB01000029.1 GCA_004554075.1 Treponema sp. | reverse complement strand
ATGCATTTTTTTTAACGGCTCTTCGATTTTAGTCATCCGCAGCTTTTGGAAGCTGTCTGAACGTAGCTTCTCGGTGAATGGATGAGTAGATGAAATCAGCTTGTCCGCCGCAGGCGGACTGTACGAGGACTGACACTTTGGAAAATAAACTCGGAAGAAGCAGTCTTGCCTCAAATTCAAGGGCGCGAAGCGTCCATATCTTTTGGCAAGTCTGCTTCTGTGATCTGCACCCAAAAAAGGTGACAGTTTTAAAAGTCACTGGTGTCGAATTGGTGACACTTTCTTATTTTTAGTCAGCTGTAATACAGCATATTTATTTTACTGTAACCGTTTGAGAGACAAAAGTGTTTCTTCTGTTTCAAAACAGTTACAGGTTTTTATAATTGCAAATACTCTGATTTCTGTCAATCTTTTATGACCATCAGATATGTCCCTTTCGGATTGTGTTCCCGAAACTGCACTGGTGATAATCCGCCTAAAGACTGCTTTGGTCTTTCGTTGTTGTAATATTCAATAAATGGCGCAATTTCAGCTACAACTTCATCAATGGGAATTTGTCTGTTTTTGAACTTTGACTTGCCGAACTTATTGTAAAGGCATTCGGTTTTTATTACTCCGTTTGCACTTTCCATTGATGCATTATCCCAGCAGACTCCTCTTGCAGAACAGCTTTGAATCATTCCAAAAAACTTAATCTTTTCCTTGAATTTTGGAGAAAGATAAGTTGACCCCTGGTCTGTATGAAAAATGGCTCCTTTAAGATTTCTTTCTGCTGCAAGTAAGTCCAATGTATTCTCACACAGTTCTTCATCAGGATGATCAGAAATTTTCCACGCTACGATTTCTCCGTTGAACAGATCCTCAATCAGGCTTAGGTACTTCACGCATTCTCTGCCGTAAAGATATGTCAGGTCTGAAACATACTTTTTGTTGCTTTCTAAGGCGAAAAAATTACGTTTAAGAAGGTTTTCAGGGACTTCTTCCTTGTTTTTCCTCATCCTGTTGTATTCTTCCGGTGTAAAACGTTTTCTTCGGACTGTTGAAAGCAGTGCGTTTTCCTTCATAAGCCTGAGGATTTTCTTCCCGCTTATTTCTATTGCAAACTTTTGGCGTACCAGATTAGTCATCGGTCTATAGCCGATTCCATAATTGTGACTGATTTGTTTTTCTTTAATGAATACAAGAATCTCGTCATCTTCCGGTTCATCTTTTTGTTTCAGAAAATCGTAGTAGTTTTTTCGGTTTATGTTTGCTATCCTGCAGTAAACTGTCAGTTTCCCTCCTGTTTTTTCGGCTGCCCGCTTGATTGCCCTGCACCGTTTTTTTTTGATACTTTGTCAACTTTAATCCCGCATTCTTCTGCAAGTGCTTCATAATATGCAAGTTTTTGCTTCAGGTATTTTACCTGTTTTGCAAGATCTACGGGATTTTCTTCTTCTTGTTCCATTGCTTCCTCACCAAGAAAATAGTTCAATTTTCCTTCTGAGGCTATTTTAGCAATTTCCAGGCATTTATTCACAAAATAATCTCTTGTATGCATCCAGCCCCTTACGGTTGAATCACTGACTCCGTATTTTCGTGCTATCGCCTTTTTGCTCAGTTTCTTCACTTCATAATCAACAATTGCATTGATTCTTGTCTCGACTGGTACGCTTCCGCTTTCCATTTTTGCCTCCAAATCTGTCACCTTTTCGCCACCAGTCGATTTTAAATGTGTTACTTTTTAGGGGTGCAGATCACTGGAGCTGGAAGAATCCTCGTTCCGCTGAGCGACGGGAGCGCACGGACGCGCGACCAGAGCGACCTGCGTAAGAGACATATTCATTTTGGAAGAAAAACTCAACGGCGTAAGAGGCGGCAACACGGACGTTGCCGCCTTGCCGATTGAGCGCAGGGGTGGCGTTTATGCCGACCCCTGTGCGATTGAGGCAACCATTTTTCCCACACAAAGATAGTTCCCAAAAAGCCGACTTTGTAAGACCAGCTGAGCATCTTAAAATAGCGGGACAACTGCAATGTTGAGTAAAAGGGTGCCCCCTGTCCCCCCTAAGCTAGAATAGCATTCTTTATTTTTTGGGAGGGGGAAAGAGGGGTTCTTAGGGGGGAAAGGGGGAACACTTTTGCGTGCCCGCTATTTTAAGTTGCGACACTCACCTGCTTCATTTTTCATTTGAAGGTCAACTTGTAGAACTAAGAAACGCTGTCGGCTTATACAAAAAGAGTTCTTACTGAAACCGCCAAGAGTAACTGTATTTTTAAAATACGATGTTTGCGGATGGCAAAAAATGTACCCTTATGAAAATGCCCGCCTGCGGAAACAGGCAGCCCACAAAGCGTAGTGCTACTGCGAAGCAGATGCACGCAGCAACTGGGCTGACGGTGCTTGCATTGCTTCCTGTTCCGCTTGCACTATGCCCGCGTGCGAGCTTTCTAGTATATGCAAACAGTGTGTGAACGAAGGAACGGAATGGAGCTGGTATAAGAGGTTTTGTACTGGAATGAAAGCGGCTGAGTAAGCGAAATGGAGTGACTGAGTGAACACTCTGTTTGCTACCTTTTGGGGAAGGTGAATTTTCTGGAACAAGAGGAATGTAGTGAGCGGAAGCTGTACGAAGTACGGCTGGAGCGAACGACTATAAAGAACCCCTTTTTCAGAGCTCCGGATTATTCACGGATTACTAGTCCGTATGTCGGCAGTGCACGGATAATGCACGTGTAGTGCAAAAACAGTGCAAAAATAAAAACAACCCTATACAAAATAATGCAATTTAGTTGAAAATTAAATAATTTATGTTATAATAGAGTTACTTAACAAGATACTAATGCTATGCCATTGAGGGGATTTTTCGTTCTGAAAATCCGTATGTCGTTAGTTCGATTCTAACCTGTGGCACGATAAAGCTTCTGACTAGTTCAGGAGCTTTTTTTTATCCCTTTTGTTAAATCAAAAATCTTTCTGTCTGGATTATTTTTTGATTATTTCTTTTTTATTTCTTACAAATCATTCTGTAAAACCAGTTCTGAATTTCAATAACTCTTAAAGTAACAGAAGTTTCTACGAGATTCTTAAAGACCTTATGTTCAAGAGGAGAATAGGAACATTGAATTAAAGCATAAACACTTATATTTTCTTCATCTTCACGCATGAGAATAAAAATTTCTGCTTCACGTTTTTTAATTCCGCGAACAAATATATTATCCGGCTTTTTATTTATGATTGCATTTACTATATAAATATTTCCGTTGTTCTTGTAAGTATCAATTCCAACATCAAAGTTCAAACCGCCGGCAGCCTTATCTTTTACATACAACTGGCCTGTACTTCTGTCAAACTCGGCTTTCTTGAATAAGGCTTTTCTTTCTCCGCTTTTTGGGTCTATAAAACTAACGCCATAGCATTCTTTATCAAGTCCGCCCATCTGGTCCAGCTTCTTTAGAATATCTGAACAGTCATAACCTTGAGCTTCATTTTTAGGAATCACAAGATTAGACTGAACACAGTATCTGATGTCATATTTTCCAGTCAGATTTTTGATATACTGAGTTTTATATGGATTATCCGGAAACAGACTATAATCAGCTTTATATGAATGAGAAATACTTCTTTCAATGCAAAAGATATTTGAGAGTAAAATAAGTGAGCAAAAAAGAATTGAAATGCATTTTTTCATACTGATACTTTTATTATAATGATTTTCTAATAAAAGTTTAAGGTATAATTTTCAATTCTGTGATTGTTTCTGTCTCTGTAGCGCTGATGGCAAAGCAGTCTGGAGCAGAACTAATCTGGCTTAAAATCTTTTTAATCATGATAATGCCAAGGCCTGCCCCTTCTGTCTGATCTATTGAATTCATAAAAAGGTCTTCTGGAGATTTATTTTCAGAAAGTTTTAGTTTTTTATTTACCCTGTCAATTTCTTCTTTAGATATAACAGAATTATTTTTAGCAGTTATGGTAAGACCATTATTAAGAATTAAAAAATATAGTTTAACATAAAGCCCCATGTCACTTATCTTTTTTACAAAGGTCATGTCCTTTATTTTACTTAAACCATCTTCCTTAAAAGACTTCATTCCCTTTTCATAATCTTCGGGTTTATTAATATCAAGATTATGAGAGATAAAATAAGCTCTCTTTATATTTGCTTTTACTGAGTTTGAAATTATTTCTTCCAGACAAAGACATAAAAGATTATAAGACTTTTCCAGATTTATTTTTTTGAGAAATTCTAAAACGATGTTTTTGAGTTTTTCTTTACTTTCAGGACTTGGATCATGAAGTATATATTCAAAAACTGTACCTTCTTGAATGGCATCCGTTACTCCTGAAGAGTCGTTAATGTTTATAATCGCAGCTGATACACTCATCATATATATTATAGAATAAAAATACTTTATTGTAAAAGAAAAAAATAAAATAAATGCTTTGTTATAAGCTGAAATCATTTTTCTTGTTAAATGTCATATCGTACCTTATAATAGAATAACAATGAAATGGCTTATAATTACTGACGATAAAACTATCGAAACTAAATGTGCTGATTTTCTAAGCACTAATAATAAAAAAGATAAAATTCTAACCTCTCCTCTTACCCTTAAGGATATTAAGGAGAATAAAAAAAGCATGAAAGATCTGGCAGCCTGCCTTATATATGCAGAAAAAGAAGCTGAAATTGATGCACCGCTTGGCGCTGGTCTTTCCACAATTTTCGGATTTTTTGCTGCTGAATCTGTTCCTGTTGTAACCAATATCAAACTTCTTTTTGAAGATCCTATTTTTGGTAAGAACATAGGAATTGGCTGTAAATCAGCTGATGATTTTTTTGATCAGCTGTCTTCTCACTATAACAAGATTTCAGATGATGCAAGTATGCGTCTGGCAAAGAAAAAGCTTCTTGATCGTGGAATTCCATACACAGCTGACTGTTTTGGCACTTATATTGCAAAGAATAAACCGGATATTGTTCATGAATTCCTTGAAGCCGGCATGAGCATTAATGCCCGTGATGATACCGGCACCCCTATGCTGAACATTGCCTGCAGAAATGATAATTTTGAATTTGTTGAGATGATGCTGGACCTTGGTGCAGAACTTAATTCTGTTTCTGAAGACCGTGGTTATACTGCCGTTATGGATGCAGTATGGCGTGGAAATGAAAAAATTACAAAGTATTTAATTTCAAAAGGCGCAGACCTTAATACAATCAATAAGGAAGGCCAGAACAATCTGATTCTTGCCGTTGGTGCAAACCGCGAATCTCTTGTAAAACTCCTGGCCGAAAATGGAGCCGACCCCGACGTAAAAGATATGATGGGCATGAGCGCCTACAATTATGCTGTTCTTTTTAAGAAACAAAGACTAATTGAAATTTTAGAGCCGTACCATAAACAACAATAAAATGATTTGCTTTTCTTTTAAAAAAAAGCCCCAGGTGGTTGATGGATTACCGCCTGGAGCTAAATAATTTCTTAATTAAGTATTTTATTCAGCTTATCGCTTCAAGCTCAATACTGTTTCAAGCAGTGTGTCTGCTGTTGTAATTGTCTTTGCGTTAGACTGGAATCCGCGCTGTGTTACAATCATATCAACCATCTGTTCAGAAAGGTCAACGTTTGACATTTCCAAAGCACCGGCCATCAAAGTACCCTTTCCTGCAACTCCAGACTCACCAATACGGGCCATGCCAGAGTTGTTAGACTCTACGTAAGTATTATCTCCGGCTTTTTCAAGACCGCGGTCGTTGGCAAAGCTTGCAAGTGCAATCTGACCGATTGTGCGGTTTGTACCATTTGAATATACACCAGTGATGATTCCGCTTGAGTCAATCTTGAAGTTATCAAGATAACCCATTGTATATCCGTCCTGGTAGAAAGCCTTAGTTGTAGACTTAGAAGCAGACTGTGTAATTGTGTCCTTGAAAGAACCGATTGTACCAAGATTGATGTTCAAAGTCTGGCGACGTGGATTTCCATCTTCATCAAGATTAGAATCTGAAACAAAGAATGAAGTCTGAATTACAACCTGTCCTTCTGTGTTTGAAAGTCTTCCTGAAGAATCAGTTACAGATTCAAGAGCACCAAAGTTATCAAAGTTTACAAGGAAGTAATCTTCCATACCATCAGTTGTCTGCAATCCAACACGAGTTCTTGTGAACTCAGCATTGTCAGGATCAATCTGTACAGAAGCACGCCACTGGTTAGGATTTCCTGGAACTCTCTGGAATGAAACAGAAAGCATATGCTCGTTACCAAAGCTGTCGTAAATCTTCTGCTCTGTTCCCCATGTTCCTTTATAAATATCTTCTGCACTTGCACCTTCCATAATCTCAGGAGTGTTCTTATTCAAGTTGCAGGCAAAGTTTACATTTGTTGTTTCCTTAGCAGGATCCTTAGAACCTACAGGAATAATCAGGTCTTCTGGAGTTGCAGCAGTAGAAACAAGCATCTGTCCGTTTACTTCTTCTGCCATCCATCCCTGAACGCGCATACCGTTAGCAGGATTTACTAAAGTTCCATCGCGGTCAAGTCCAAAAGCACCGTTTCTTGTATAGAATGATTCTTCTCCACTCTTAAGGAGGAAGAATCCGTTACCCTGAATTGCAAGATCGGTAGAAACACCGGTAGACTGAAGGTTACCCTGTGTAAATACATTATCAATTGATGCAATTGTCATACCAAGACCAACTTCCTTAGGGTTTACACCACCAAGTTCGTCAGTAGGCTTTGCAGCTCCCGACATCTGCTGGCTTATCATATCCTGGAAGTTAACACGGCCTCGTTTAAAACCGTTTGTGTTTACGTTTGAAATGTTGTTACCAATTACATCCATTCGTGTCTGGTGATTCTGAAGTCCTGAAACTCCAGAATAAAGTGATCTCATCATATGCTAAATCCTTCCTTCCTACCCGATTAGTCAGCGTAAATCGCTCTTATTTTATCCATGCTGTAATACATACCGTTTACAAGAATCTGTGGATTTTCCCCGCGTGTTGCACCTTCCACAACTCCCTGAACGTTAGCATCACCAATATCCAGTTCAACTGTTTTACCAAGTGTGGCAGCAGCCTCTGAGCTGTTTATAAAAGCTGCCATCTTTGAAAAGGATGAACTCATATTTGTCATCTGTTCCAGTGAAGAAAACTGAGCCATCTGGGAAATAAACTCTGTATTTTCCATAGGGCTTGTTGGATCCTGGTTCTGCAGCTGGGTAATAAGCAGCTTCAGAAAATCATCCTTTCCTAATTCATGGGAAGTTTGTCTTCCCTCTACGACAAGCGTTTTGTTATAGTTGTTTACCGCATTTTCTACGGCAAACTTTTCGCTTGCACTCATCTGAGTGTTAATGTTGTTTTGTGTGTTAAGTAGCTCCATCATTTCTCCTCAAGCATCACATTTTTTAATATTTCGATAACTGCCCTCCCGCAGAAACCGAACACCAACTTTTGTCATCCAGGCTTTCTGGACAATCCTTTCCAAATATCGTCAGTTTACGCAACGATGTTTACAGAATAATTCGAGATATCTTCAATATTTTCAAAGATATCATCCAGCTCTTCGCTGAGCCCTCCCGCTGAATTTCCGTATGCACGTTTTGCAAACAAACTTGCAGTTTCGTCCTGTCCGGCAAAACTCATATTCTGACTGAATGAGCCGCCGTTATTCATTGCAACATCAAAACTTGCAGCATCAAAACCATTCTTTATGAATGCTTCGCGCAAAGTTTCTGCATTATCTTTAAATACCTGCAGAGCTTCTTTAGTTGCAACAGTAATATGACCGCTTAAAGTTTTACCATCGAGAGACAAATGAATCTTTACATTACCAAGATCATCCGGATGCAGAATAAGATTAATTGTTCCCTGATTATTATCTTTAAGTACCAGGTTACCGGCTTTTACAAACTCAGGTGCAACATTACTAAGCTGATTTGAAAGCATAGCCTGGAAGTTAGAACCGTTGCTTGCAGCAGTCTGTGTGTTCAAAGAAAGAACATCAGCTTCTGCATTCGGATTAAGCTCAACGCTCATCACAGCTGTACTTTCGTTAGTTAGTTTTATCTCGCTGGTCTTTACAAGAGATTTCTTTGGATCTGCAGGTTCTGATTTTTCTTCTACCTTTGTGCGGAGATCTTCAACCTTGATTTTTCCATCTTTATCAAGAGTAAACTGATTTTTACTTTTGTTTTCGTCGCCAGAAAAATCAAATTCAAAAGAATCATTTGATTCTTCATTAGCAGAAGAAAGATCATTTATTGTAAGCTGTGCTGATGAATCTGCTGAAATTTTAAGTTCAGCATCATTTTCTTCATCAAGCTTTACAGTAAGCTTTTCATCATTTTTTGAAAGATTCTGGCTGGCTGCAAGAAGTTCTGATCCTTCATTCTCAGAATCTGTTTTTTCAACAATTTCATTGAGACGAGAAAAATCTTTGTCAGTAAGTTTCTTGTCTTTCTTAGAATCTTTTACATCTTTACCGGCTTTTTTTGCAGCTTCAGTTTCCTCAAGCTTATCTTTAATCTGAGGATTTTTTTCGTCTTTTACTGCAAGCTTGTCAGCCTTTTCATTTTTATCATCAATTTTATTTTCAGAATCTTTAGAATCTTTCTTTTCTACTGCTTTTTCAGAAACTTCTTCAACAGGCTTTTCTTTTTCAACCTGATTTTCCGAAGCCTTCTCCGTTTTTACAGTCTTTTCAGAAGCATTTACATTCTCTGCTTCTGCTGGTTTCTGAATTTCGCTCTTGTTTTCCTGAGTATTATATGACGCAAGAAAATCCGCGAAAGAAACCGAAGGACTTGAATTTGGAGAATCTTTTACTGCAGCAGATAACTGGAAATCCTGTACTTGAGACTGATTTACGATGATATCTGTGATTGCCTGATATGACACTTGGCAAATCTCCTTAATAGCGTTGAAGATTTGCCATTTCTGAATGTTAGTCGAGGGACTCTGGTTTACTTATCATCTTCCGCTGTATTTCTGCAGCCCGGTCAGACGGCATTAAAGAAAGCCAGTATGAACCCATAGACGAGGAACCTTCTTCGGCCGCAATCTCTTCGACTTTACGAAGGACGTCAATTACTGTCTGATCATCCATCGCAACAAGAATAGCAACCGCTGATTCAGGCCTCATGCCATTCAGATTTTTAGCAATCTGTTCAACGTTTATATTCTTATCATCGTATTTTTTTACTTTGAGGTTAAATGTTTTTTCTCTTTCTTCCTGATTTTTTTCACGCTCAGCAAGCTCTGCACTTACCTGTTCATTCTGCTTTTCTGCAGCTTCAATGTCAGTTTCGCGCTTATCCAGCTCTTCTTTAAAGATATCCAGTGCTTCGCGCTGCTTTCTGAGTCTGTCTTCATCAAGATTTGCTACGAGGGGGCGTGATTGAGTAGCAGTTGAAGAAGTTTGAGGGTCTTTTTTCAAAATCTTATAGGCAGGTGAAAAAAGCGACTTTACGTGTACAACACCAAGATGGTCAAACCACAAAAGTCCGCCAGCTAAAAGAATGAGAATGATTATTAATAGAACAAAAGTTTTGCCTAATGACTTTTTGAAAGACATATTTCCCCCTCTAAAAATATACTGTCATTATCGGGCCAAGCCCGATAATCTTTAATCAATAAGTCCAGAAATAGCTGCACCCAAAGTAATATCATTATCACAAGATACGATATTCCAGTAGATTCCAAGCTGTCGTGTAAGTACTTCATCAAGATAACCGTAAACACGTTCACGAACCTTATATGTCTTGAAGAAGGTAGTTCCGTCACACAAAATGCAGATTGGCTTTGCAGCATTCTTGCCCTCTCCTGTTTTAATAGCGCAGGCAGTAAGGATTGCAGCAGAATAACGGGCAGAACGCTCTGCAATTGCATCGAGAATCTGGAACATTTTATCTACATCCTCATCACTTGCAGTTTCGCAGGCAATTTTGCCGAGTACACAGTCTTTATTATAAGGATGATGAAGGAACTTATCCATTTCGATGAGTGTAAGAGTTTCAAGTCCGTTGATTGCAGCAGCAGTTTTTCCTGTGAAAAGACCGTCCTTAGCTGCAGCCTTAAGGGCAAACCATGAAACAGGGCCAAGATAAGCACCAGAACAGAGCTTTTCAAGGAAGAAGGTTCCAGGTTTTACGGTAGTTTTATCAAAGTCTACATCAAAATCAGAACGATTTACACGCAGGAACTTACCGCTTTCACATACAACAATCTGCTTTTTGATATTGCAGCAGTCACAGTCAGGCTGAATGTAAGCAGCGTTCATACCGGTTCCAAGAATAAAACCGATGTTAGAAGAATAACGGTCGCCATCTTCTGCGCAGGCAGCACCGGCAAGCAGAGCCGCAACAGTATCATTACAAAGAGTAATGCGTTTAATGCTGTTCCAGCCGTGGGCAGCGAGAGCTTCCTTAAGGCACTCACCGATTTTTGAACCTACAACTTCAGGAGCCTTTACTTCTTTTGAGAAACCAAGCAGGATTCCGTCTCCATCTTCCTGAATTTCCATAGGATATGAGAAGCAGAAGCCGATTCTGTCTGATTTATTTTTAAGATGTTCAAGATTATTTGCAATCTGTTCAAAAAAGTCTTTGCGGGAAAGTTCTTTTTCAACGCCTGGCATGCGGGTCTTTTCCATTTCGGAAATAGATGGCACACCGTCACCGTCAAAAGTTACAAGACAGGAACGGAAGTTTGTTCCACCCGCATCAATTACTATTACACTCTGATTTTTAGCTGATTTTTCAGGCGGATTACAGAAAGTACGGATCATGTCCTGATCAGCGCCCTCTTTTTTCAAGCCTTTTTTCATGTCATAAACGATAGCCTGAGCAACGCTCAGTACATCAACATGATTTACAAAATTATGTGCAGAAAGAAAAGCACTTACCTGATTATTCATTTTTATTCCCTGTATGTTTTTATGTTGCATATATTATACAAGGATTTTTAGTTAAAAGCAAACGCAATCTACATCTTTGCTTTGAGAGTGCTTAAAAAATCTGAGAACATCTGGCCGGTTTCTTCCTCGGTAATCTGTTTTGGCTCGTGGTATTCTACAAGATTAGCAGGTATTTCATCGAGGAAGCGGCTTGGCTCTGTTTCAACAGTCATCTGCTGGTGTCGGCGCTTGCGGCAGGCAGAAATAAAAAGTTTGTCTCGCGCACGGGTAATTGCTACATAAAAGAGGCGGCGCTCTTCTTCAACATCACCGTCATTTTCTTCTACAGAACGTGCATGAGGAATCAAGCCTTCTTCGGCTCCGGCAATAAATACAACAGGGAATTCAAGACCCTTAGAGGCATGAATAGTCATGAGATTTACCTTTCCCTTATCGCCTTCTTCATCGCCATTATCGCGGCTCATAAGGGTAATACGGTTGAGGTAATTATAAAGGTTCGGGTTAGGGTTATCCGGATCGTTTTCCCAGATTTCCATAAAGCGGATTAAATCTTCAATATTTTTAAGTTTAAAACGTACTGCTTTTTCTGATTTAGAGAACTCTGTAACAAGGTGGTCTTTGTAGTTAATATCTTCTACCATCTGTCGTACCTTGTTAGCAAGACCACGTCCGCTGAGCAGTTTTTGTCTCTGGCTTTCTATAAGATTAACAAACTCCTGAAGATCTTCTTTTAACACATCACTTGCTTGGGAAGCTTCTGCGTGAATCAGATAATCAATTGCATTCCAGAGAGTACATCCGTTTAATTCTGCAGCATCATTCATCATCTGAATTGCAGCACGGCCTATTCCTCTGCGCGGAGTATTAATTATTCGCAGCAGGTTAATATCATCATCATGATTAGAAATTAAACGAAGATAACTGATAATATCTTTTATTTCCTTTCGCTCAAAGAAGGAAGTACCACCGCTCATTGTATATGGAATATTATTCTGCAAAAAGGCTTCTTCTATAAAACGGCTCTGGGTATTTGCACGCATAAGAACGCCAAAATCATCATATTTACGCTTTTCTTCAACTGCAATTCCAAGAATTGATTCAGCAATAAAGTCTGCCTCGTCTGTTTCGTTTTCCGGCATGAAGATTTCAATAGGCTTACCGGCACCATTACCGCTCCAGAGCTTTTTGTCCTTGCGGTTTGTGTTGTGAGAGATTACTCCGTTTGCGGCCTCGAGAATTGTTCCAGTAGAACGATAATTCTGCTCGAGACGGATTTCTGTTACATCAAAATCTTTTTCGAAATTTACAATATTCTGATAGTCTGCACCACGCCAGGAATAAATAGACTGGTCGTCATCACCTACAACTGCAACGTTTTTATCTGCAAGCAGGTGCATCATTTCATACTGCTGATGGCTTGTGTCCTGAAATTCATCTACCATAAGATACTTATAACGTTCACGGTAGCGGGCAAGCACCTCAGGGAATTCGCGAAAGAGTTTAATTGGTAAAACAATCAAGTCATCAAAATCAACTGCGTTATAGAGTTTAAGACCTTCCTGGTAAAGTTCATAAAGAGGACGATACATATCGTTTGCAGTTTCCCAGTTTTTGCGGCCGGTTTTTATGTTTGAAATGAGATTTCCGATTGTGTAAATATCCATTGCTTCCGGAGAAAATTTAAGTTCGCGGCCGCACTCTTTGATAAGGGCAACACGGTCTGTTTCATCATAAATAGAAAAGTTTTCCCGCCAGCCGAGCTTGTCGATATCCTGACGGAGAATTTTTACACCAAAAGCATGGAAGGTAGAAACCGTAAGATTCTGCAGTTTCTTTTCTGTAAGCGTTTTTATACGGTCGGCCATTTCTTTTGCAGCTTTATTTGTAAAAGTAAGGGCCAGAATAGAGCTTTGAGGAATTCCCTTATCCAGCATATGGGCAATACGGAAGGTAATTACACGTGTTTTGCCGCTTCCGGCGCCGGCTATAATCAAAATGGCACCTTCGGTAGTGGTTACGGCTCTGTACTGCTGAGGATTAAGTTCTTTTCTAAGGGATTCCAGATCAAGCATAGGGACATATATTACGCAGAAAAGAATGTCGGGTCAAGCCCGACATTCTTTTCTTAAACTCTATACTTAATCTTCTTACCAGTACCTTCGTAGAGCTTCTTGCGGAGCTCTGTTACCTGAGGGTCTGTGATGTAGTCATCGAAACTCATCATACGGTCAATAATTCCGTTTGGAGTTATTTCTACAATGCGGTTTGCGATAGACTGAATGAATTCGTGGTCGTGTGAGCTGAAAAGCAGAACGCCTGGGAAGGCAATAAGACCTTCGTTGAGAGACTGAATTGCTTCAAGGTCAAGATGGTTTGTAGGGTCATCCATTGTGATACAGTTGGCACCGCTGAGCATGAGCTTTGAAAGCATACAGCGAACCTTCTCTCCTCCGGAAAGAACCTTTACCTTCTTAAGAGACTCATCACCAGTAAAGAGCATACGACCAAGGAAGCCGCGGACATAAGAATCATCCTGCTCTTTAGAATACTGCTTAAGCCATTCTGTGATATTAAGATCGTTATTAAAGCTGTCTGAATTATCACGTGGAAGATAAGTCTGAGAAGTTGTCTGTCCCCAGAAGAATTCACCGCTGTCAGCCTGCTTAACTCCGTTTACAATATCAAAAAGTGCTGTAATTGAATTATGCTCAATTCCGACAAAGGCAATTTTGTCTGTGCGGTTTACTGTAAGGCTGAAGTTCTTCAAAAGTTCGTTGCCATCAGCATCCTTATAGTTGAGTCCCTTAATATCAAGAACATTGTTACCGATTTCGCGGTCTGCCTTAAAGTTTACATAAGGGAACTTACGGGTAGAAACAGGAATCTCTTCGAGGGAGTCGGCCAGCTTATCGTAAATCTTTTTGCGGGATGTAGCCTGCTTAGCTTTAGAAGCGTTAGAAGAGAAGCGGAGAATGAACTCTTTCAAATCCTTCATCTTATCTTCTGTCTTCTTCTGCTGTTCGTGAGCCTGGCGCTGCATAATCTGAGTCATCTGATACCAGAAGTCATAGTTACCAGAGAACTGGGTAATCTTTCCAAAATCAATATCACAGATGAAAGTACATACAGTGTTCAGGAAGTGACGGTCATGCGAAACAACAATTACTGTGTTTTCAAAATCCAGAAGGAAGTTTTCAAGCCAGGTAATAGATTCAATATCCAAACCGTTTGTAGGCTCATCGAGAAGAAGTGCATCAGGGTTACCATAGATTGCCTGTGCAAGCAAAACGCGAACCTTCTGACCTTCATCAAGTTCGCTCATCATCTTGTCATGGAACTCTTCTTCCAAACCAAGACCAGAAAGCATCTGTTCAATATCATTTTCTGCTTCATAGCCGCCGAGTTCACCAAACTCAGCCTCAAGTTCAGCAGACTTAATTCCATCTTCTTCTGTAAAATCTGATTTTGCATAGATTTCGTCGCGGGCCTTAGAAACTTCGTAAAGCTTCGGGTAACCCATCATAACAGTTTCTTTTACAGAATATTCATCAAAAGCAAAGTGGTCCTGCTTCAAAACTGCCATACGCTCGCCGGGAGTCATAAAAATCTGACCGGAATCCTTTTCGAGTTCTCCGCTGAGCAGCTTCAAAAATGTAGACTTACCGGCACCGTTGGCACCTGTAATTCCGTAACAGTTTCCCTTATTAAATTTAAGATTAACGTCCTTAAAAAGCGGCTTTTCGCTGAAGGACAAACTTACATCACTAACTGTAATCATTTATTCCCCTCATTATCTTCCAAAGAAAGACTTTACTTTCTGCCAGAATGTCTTCTTCTGTTCTGGAGCAGGCTTGTTCTGTGGACGATTATTATATGGCTTGTTACCCTTCTTCTTGTAATCGCCTTTCTTATAATCTCCCTTCTTATAGCCGCCCTTCTTGTAGAGGTCTTTTGCACCCTTTGAAACAGAACCGGCAGCATAAGCATCTTTATACATCTTCATGCGCTCTTCGTAAGAAAGACCAGCAAGTTTAGCAGGATCAATGTAAGGTTTCTTTCCGCCCTTCTTATAATCACCCTTCTTTCCGTCGTGTTTCTTGTAGCCATCACGGCGGTCGTCACGACCATGCTTGTCATATTTACCGTGTCCGTGTCTGTCACCTCTGTCGTCACGACGTCTGTTATGAATATCGCCGTCCTTACCCTTGCGGTAGCCGCCGCGATTATCATAATCATCATCACCACGCCAATTTTCTGTCTTAATGTACATACCGGCAGACTTATCTTCTTCCATCTGTTCTGGATAAGCAACAGTTGCAGGAATCTGCATTTCAATATAGCGTTCAATTGCAGGAAGATTGTAAACATCCTGTTCTGAACAGAAGGTATAAGCCTTACCGGTTTTTCCGGCACGAGCTGTACGTCCAATGCGGTGAACGTAGTTTTCAGCCTCAACAGGAAGGTCATAATTGATTACCATTGCAAGATCATCAACATCAATACCGCGGGCAGCAACATCTGTAGCTACGAGGATTTTGATTTCTCCGGCCTTGAACTTCTTGAGAATTGCGAGACGCTTAGACTGTGGAAGATCTCCAATCATAAACTCAGCCTGAATCTCGTTGATTACAAGACGCTTTGCAATAACTTCGCAGGAACGCTTTGTATTACAGAAGATAATTGCTGATTCAGGATTTTCATGCTTGAGGATTCCAACAAGAAGCTTCATCTTTTCATCAGATGAAACGTGGAGAAGTTCCTGCTGAATCTCGCTTACAGTAATATTTTCTGCCTCGATTGTAATTTCGATAGGATCACGTGTATATTCCCATGCAAGGTTCTTTACGTATGTATTAAGAGTTGCAGAGAAAAGCATTGTCTGACGAGTTTCTGCTTCAGGGAGTTTCTTTAAGATTTTGCGCAAATCATCATAAAATCCCATGTCAAACATACGGTCTGCTTCATCAATTACGCAGAAATGTGAATTGCTGAGGTCAAGGTTTCCGCCTTCATTCAAGTCGATTACACGGCCAGGAGTACCAATTACAATGTCTACACCCTTTTTGAGAGCAGCAATCTGCTTTTCGTAACCAACACCACCATAAACTGAGAAAGCCTTAAGTCCGCTTGTTCCAACAAGAACTTTTGCTTCTTCTTCAATCTGAACTGCAAGCTCACGGGTTGGAGCAAGAATCAAACACTTTTTACCTGCATTCTGCTCTTTGAGCATTTCACCAATAACAGCAACAAGATATGCGCAGGTTTTACCAGTTCCAGTCTGAGACTGAACATACAAATCAGGGCCTTTAGCGCCCTCGTTAGCTTTAGAAGCCTTAATCACCTGTTCCTGAACCGGAGTACATGTAACATAACCGGCGGCTTCAATTCCCTTCAAAAGTCTTTCATCAAGACCAAATTCTGTAAAATCCATTAGATTTCCTTTACTGACTACACAGAGTCAAACAAATATATTTTTACCGCACGTACACACAGGCCGTGGGATAAATGCAAATTATGAGACTAATATTATAATGTTTTTTGGAGATTATGTATATAAGAAGAGAATTTAGTTTCTTTTCTCTTTTGAGGCCTGAGTCTTATAATAGGAATTAATCAGCTTATCAAGTTTTTCCTGGGAAATAAGTTTTACAGGAGGATGCTCTTTCCTCTCCTTAACGAGACTTTCCAAAACTTCCCTGATCTGCTGATTAGTCATTTTTTATGACGCTTTTTTCCTTCCTAAAGTAAATCCGACCGCCCACAAGGCTATACCGGCAATTGAACATATAATTCCATACAGTTTTATGTTTTTAAGAATTACAGAAATATATGCCCATACTGCATTATATATATCGTCAATTAATCCCGCGTTCTTTACCATAATAGAAAGAAGTCCCGGTAATGTAGCAAGTAAACCAGAGGCAAGGACGAAAAGAATAATGCCATCAACAAATACAGGCATAAAGACATACTGCATCCATACAAAAATATTTTTGTTTATAAGCAGGAGCAAACAAGCCAGAACTACAGATGCAATAATGCAAATCAAATAAGTTTTATCAGAAAGAATTATTTCAACTATCTTTATGATTTTTATATATTCCTGGTTTTCTGCTTTTAAGGTATCAAGATCAGAAATGATTTCTGAAACATACTGATTAATCTGAGCATCAAGGTTTGATTTATCAACATAAGCACCGGTATGCTTTACATATAACTCAATTCCTTTTTCAGCAATCTTTTTTACATCTTCATGTTCAAAAGTTAATTCAGGATTTTTATCAACTATATAATCCACTACAGCATCCTGATATTTATTTACAAAATCCTTTAACTCTTCACTTGCAAGAACATCCGGAACAAATTCTGAATCAAATTTAACATTCTCTTCATTCAGATAGTGTTCCATTACAGGATTAAGAAACTGCCCCGCAATATTAATAATTTTTGAATAATTCAAATTTGAACGGATTACAGTAATCATTAATGCTGCTAAAAGACAAAGAGCAAATACAATGCTTAATAAAACTGAACAAAACTTTTTCATTTTTTCTCCCTCGACTTTACTTTATTTAAGTCCTTATAATAATCAAGATACTGGCATAAAATACCAAGCGCAGCCTCAACAGTTTTTTCTACCTGAGGATCTTCCTCTGCCTCAACGACATTACTTTCATAAATTGCATCCCGAAGTTTGCAAAACTCATTATTCATGGCAAGATATTTTTCTGTAGCAGTCATATATAAATTATATCAGATATATGTTAAAATCACCATATGAATATTCCAAATAACAATGAAGATAAAACTTCCTATCAGGCAGAGCTTTTTGCAAACAGACTTAAAAGAAAATATAAGGAACTCCGTAAACATATGCGCAAAAACAGAGTTACCTGCTATTGTCTTTACGACCGTGATATTCCTGAAGTTCCAGTTTCTCTTGACTTATATGAATTTTTGCCGGATGGAGTTGATTCCCTTCTTGAAGCAGCAAGATTTATGGCAGCGCAGAATGAAAGATTAAGTGCAAATGACCCTGCCGTTGAAAAAGAAATTAAAGAAAGAACTTATGCAGTTCTTTACCTTTATGAACGTCCTTACGAAAAGTCTGATGAAGATGAAGCTGACTGGCTTGAAGCAATGGCTAAATCTGCAGCAGATGTAATTGGCATTGATGCTTCTCACATTATTAAAAAGTCCCGAGGACATAAGAGTCATAAGGATGGAGAAGACAACGCACAGTATCAAAAGAACAGTCATGCTGAACTTGTTTCAGCAACTCAAGTTGAAGGTCTTGTTATGGAACAGGGACAGATTTTCCGTCTTGATCTCACCAGCTACCTGGATACAGGGCTTTTCCTTGATCACAGAAGTCTTCGAGCAAGCGTGCGTGACACCTGCAGCAAAAAGCGTGTACTAAATCTCTTCTGCTACACCGGAAGTTTTTCTGTTTATGCAGCTCAGGGAAATGCGAGTTTTGTAGAATCAGTTGATTTATCTAATACATATCTTGCCTGGGCAAAAGATAATATGAAGCTCAATGGTTTTACTGATAAAAAGAAATACGAGTTTACCCGTGCAGACTGCATGCGCTTCTTACAGGAAAAAGCCGTAGCCGCAAAAGGCGGAAAACTTACTGCAGAAGAATTATATGATCTGATTATCCTTGACCCGCCAACCTTCAGTAACAGCAAGGCCACAACAGATGTTCTGGATATAAACCGCGACTGGCCGCAGCTTGTAAAAGACTGTCTGAATATACTGGCCCCAGGAGGAACTCTTTACTTCTCTACTAACTCAGAAAGAATCAAATTTGATATTAGTAAGATTCCATCAAAAACTGCCGCCGGCTCCGACTTTACCTGGAAAGAAATAACAGAAGAAACAATCCCTGTAGACTTTGCCGGTAAAAGGCCGCACAAAGTCTGGAAATTCGATCTGAATTAAAGAAACAAAGTAATTTTTAAATATTTTTCACTCAGAAGTTTTTATATGCTCGGAGTAAAAAAAATACCTTGGACAACAAGGCTAAAATCGAAGAACCGTTAAAAAACGAGCTGCGAAAGCGGGTCGTTTTAGGTTCATCGAAATAAAGCCTCATGTGGCGAGACTTGCGAGCCACTCCCCGTTGGCCAAGACCTTTTTTCATGAAGAACAAGCAAAAAAAAAGACCTCACTTAAGTGAAGTCTTTCACAAAAATAAAAAATAGATATAGAACTACTTATTATCTTTAATTCCGTAGCGCTTGTTGAAACGATCAATACGACCTGCAGTATCAACGAGCTTCTGCTTACCAGTATAGAATGGGTGGCAAGCTGAACAAATTTCAACGTGAATGTCTTTTACAGTTGAACGTGTTTCGATTACATTTCCACAAACACATGTAATCTTTGTAAGCTGGTAGTCTGGGTGAATTCCCTTTTTCATTTGTATAACTCCTATATTCTTGCCCGATATTACGCCCAGCAGCCTCTAGCTTGTGTCTTAAGCACTTCTATCATTTCGCCACTGTCAGCCAAAAATATAAATAATATCACAAGATAAAATAATGCAATAATTATATAAATTTCACGCTTAGCCGTCAATACCTGCAGTACCGGCATTCATACTTGCGAGGAAGGCTTCGTTTGTCTTGCTCTTCTTCATGCGGTCAAGGATAAGCTCAGTGATATCAACATCTTCCATTGGGTTGAGTACCTTACGGAGTATCCAGATCTTCTGAAGCTCATTTTCTGTAAGAAGAAGTTCCTCTTTACGGGTACCAGACTTTTTGATGTTGATAGCCGGGAAGAGACGTCTTTCTGCGAGTTTGCGGTCAAGGTCAATTTCTGAGTTACCGGTTCCTTTGAACTCTTCAAAGATAACTTCATCCATACGGCTACCTGTTTCGATAAGTGCAGTAGAGATGATTGTAAGAGAACCACCCTCTTCTACGTTGCGGGCAGCACCAAAGAATCTCTTTGGCTTGAACAAAGCGTTAGAGTCAACACCACCAGAAAGTACTTTACCAGAAGTCTGAACAGTCTGGTTGTAAGCACGTGCAAGACGAGTAATTGAGTCAAGCAAAATTACAACATCACGTTTGTGTTCTACAAGACGCTTAGCCTTTTCAAGTACCATTTCTGCAACCTGAACGTGACGAGTTGCCTGCTCATCGAAGGTAGAAGAAATAACTTCACCCTTAATAGCGCGCTCCATTTCGGTAACTTCCTCAGGACGTTCATCAATCAAAAGCACGATAAGATATACTTCAGGATTATTTGTTGTGATAGCGTTTGCAATTTTCTGCATAAGGATTGTCTTACCAGCCTTTGGAGGCGCAACAATCAAAAGACGCTGACCTTTTCCGATTGGAGCAAAGAGGTCAACAATACGTGTTGAAACTTCTGTTGAAACAGTTTCAAGACGAAGCTTTTCATTTGGATAAAGCGGTGTAAGGTTTTCAAAAGGAACGCGGGTCTGTGCAACACGTGGCTCGTCAAAGTTTACAGTTTCAATGCGGAGTAAAGCAAAGAAGCGCTCTCCCTCTTTTGGAGAACGTGTCTGTCCGTAAACTGTATCACCGGTTTTAAGGTTGAAAAGCCTGATCTGGCTTGGGCTGATGTAAATATCATCAGGACCAGGAAGATAGCTGTTCTGTGGAGAACGGAGGAAGCCGTAGCCGTCAGGAAGAATCTCAAGAGAACCTGAAGCAAAAATAATTCCACCATGTTCTGTATGTGCTTTAAGGATTACGAAAATCAAATCCTGCTTTTTCATTGGAGCAAGATCATCGGCAGTAAAGCCATAATTCATTGCCAGCTCACGAAGCTCTGGCATAGATTTAATTGTAAGGTCATTGATTAAAAGGCGTGGCTTGTTAGCATTTTCTTCTGCAGCAGCAGCGGCTTCTGCGGCCATCATTTCTGCAACTTCTGCACTTGGTGGTGTATAAGAATTACGGCCGTAAGGCTTTCTCATTCCACCCTGACCACGTCTATTATTATTATATCTGTTCTGATTGTTCTGGTTATTCTGATATCTGTAATTATTGTTATTTTGTTTTTCTTCCGAAGCCGAAGCAGCGCTCTCACCTTCTTCTGCTTTTTTTACTACACGTCGTTTTTTTACAACAACTTTGCCTGATTCTGAAGCTTCACCTTCTGCCGGAGCTTCTTCAGCGCTTCCTTCTGTCACTTCGCTTTGAACTTGAGTTTCTGTAACACCTTCATCTGACTGTGTCTGTTCTGCAGCCTCTTTTGTTCCTTCTGTTGCTTCTGCTGAACCAAAATCGAGAGTAGCCTGAGCTTCTTCTGCCGGCTCTGTACCATTTGCATCGTCTGCACGACGCCTTCTTAATGCTGCCATTAAAAAATCCTCATAAAATAATTAGAATTGTATTTTGATTTTATTTATAGTAAAAAAACTAACACCAGATTTAATTGATTTTTTCGGGTCAAGAAAAGAAATAATTACCCTATATTTATATTATCTTATTTTTTTACATTTCTGTCAACATTTATGTAAGTCGGCAAGCATAACTTGCCTCTGAGCCATTCTATTGTAGGCTTACTTTATAACATCACTATGGATAATCATAGCCTGTTTGTATTCTGAAGAAGCAACTGAGAACAAATCAACCTCAGGTTCCTTTTCCAGCATATTTACATCTCCGCTAAACTCTACATTATTTGCAATTCTGATTCTTGCAGTAGTGATATTGCCAATAACTTTACTGCCGGAACAGATTTCCACACGTTCTGCAGCATTCATATCACCATTTACATCGCCACCAGCAACGATAATTGAGTTTGCATCAATTTTATCAACCTTGCAAACGGCATTTTTAGCAATTTCAAGATCACCTTCAGGTGCATTAATTTTTCCGCTGAATTTTCCGGTAATAACAAGACGATCGTTGAATTCAAGAACTCCATCAAACTCTGTTTCTTCACCGAATACTGTAATATTTTTTTTCTCAATCTCGTTTTTTTCAGCCATTAAAACACCTGTAAGTCTTATTGTTTTTCTATTATTTTTCTAATTATAACAAGTATTGTCTCTATTATCAATATTAAGCCTGCAAGGCATGCTTCTCCAATTCCTGCCACATCTCCGGCTCTGGTAAAGAGGCTTACTTCCCCTTCTTTTATCACAGGAACCTTTCCTATTATATAGGCCGGGCAAAATTCCGGAGCCGCTTTTTCAATTTTACCTTCAGGACTGATTATACAGGTTACTCCGCTTGCTGTACTTCTAACCGATGGCACCTGATTTTCAACAGAACGGAAAACAGCCATAGCTAAATGCTGATGCTGACAGGCTTTACTGTTAGACCAGGAATCATTACTGAGATTTATAAAACATCTTGAACCATTCAGAACCATTTTACGGCAGACAGAAGAAAAGGTATCTTCAAAACAAATTGGAGTTGAAAACTTTAATCCCCGGTAATCAAAGACTGTGTATTCCTCTCCCTTATCCCACATATAAGCTCCACCATTCAAGAGCTTTATGTACAAGTTTGGAAAAGTATGTTTTAAAGGAAAATCCTCTGTAAAAGGAACAAGCTTTATCTTGGAATATATTCCAGGCTCAGGCGGATGAACATTCTTTCCTGATTCAAATACCAGAGCACTGTTGTAATATTGTTTTTCTGCCCCGCGGAATTCAACCTCATGAGAATTTCCAATTACAAAAACAGCATTATTTTCATCCAGGAAATTTAAAAGCTGGGAGATCAGCATAAAGCGGCGGACATCTGTTCCATAGTCATAGTTGTAAATGATAGAAGGAGCAACTGCTGTTTCCGGCCAGACAATAAAATCAATTTCAGAAGAAAGATACTGGGCTTCTTCTGTAAGCTGAATCAGATTTTTAATATTTCGTGAATATTCTTCTATACCGTTTTTCCAGGGACTTTCATTATTCTGGATTGCAGCAACTGTAATGAAGTTTTCTCTTTTTGCACTTCCAATTTTCTGGATTCCATAAATGATTGAAGAAAGAAAAAGGATTGCCCATATATTTCCGCAAATTACAGTAAGCTTTAAGGAATTAATAGAAAGTGCCTCTTCTTTTTTTACATAAGCGGAAATGTGAGACTTTCGTCCAAAATCAACATGATTGATTAATTTTCTCTTCTCTTTATTTTTGTAAATCAAACTGAAGAAAAATGCAGAAGGAAAGATAACAAGCAGATTTAAACCAAAGACTCCGACAATCGAAGTGATTTGAATAAGATAAAGGAACTTCCACTGTGTATAGGCTGTAACTCCATAAGAGATTCCAAAAAAGCCAAGAGTCTTTATATATTCATAAGCACATATGCAGATAAACTGAAGGAGCCAGCCGTTTTTTTTACAAACTATATCTGCCCATTTAAGTACTGTGAACAAAAGAGCACAAATTATCAGATAACCAAGACATGCAATTATCAGTCCCAGCGGATGGAAAGCCTGTAACCAGTAGCCGTATAATCCGTAGGATATAACACCATAAAGTGCTCCGAAAAATACAGATTCTGATAAAGAAGATTTTTTGATTAAAAATAAGACAGGAAGATAGTTGAAAAAAGCAAAATACCATAACCCATCTTCAAAAATACAGTTTGGATTTGTTATCCAGAATAAGACAGAGGAAATAAGTAAAAGTAATATTTTCAGAAAAAGCCCTTTTGATTTTGCCGGCTTATCTTTTTTATTTTTCATCTTTTTTCTTAAGATTCCAGAGTTTTTCTTTTAAGATCTGGCCTGCGCGGAAAGCTGCAACATAATGAGGTTCAACCTTAAAAGTCTCTCCAGTTTTTGGATTACGAGCGGCAGCTCTTCCTTTTCTAAGACGTGCTTCAAAGGTACCAAAGCCGCGTAATTCAATTGTTGAACCTTTTTCAAGTACACTTCTTGTTTCTAATAAAAAACTATCAACAACCTTTTGAATTACCTGCTTTTCAATATCTGTTGATTTGTAAACAGCATCAATTAAATCGCTTTTTGTAATGTTAGCTTCCGCCATATTTTTTCTCCTTTTTTAAATTAATTAATTTATTATAACATAAAAAAAACCAGTTGAAAATATTCAACTGGTTTTCCATAATGCATTAATCAAAAATGTTATTTTGCTGCGAATGTAGCATTATAAAGATTCATCATTCTTGACTTCTTGCGAGACACAGCATTTCTCTTCAAAACACCCTTGCTGCGAGCAGTATCAAGTTCCTTCTGGAGCTGCTTGTATTTTTCTTCAGCGAGTTTCTGGTCTTTAGCCTGAACTGCTTCTACAAACTGCTTTGCATAAGTTCTGCAAGTACTCTTGATTGCTTTATTATGAAGTCTGCGAACTTCGCTCTGTGCGTGTCTTTTTTCTGCAGATGATTTTTTGCCTGCCAATTGGAGACCCCCAAAAAATATAGTTAACTGTTGTTCATAGTATCAAATTACATATATTGTGTCAATGAAAGTTTCGAATTTTATGACTTGAATTATTGACACTAGAGCCGTATCTCATTATTATATTTGATACGAATATTCGATTGGAGGCACATAATGGCTGGAGCTAGTAAAAACTCTCGTACAACTGTTGCAACACAAAAATTCATTTGCCCTGACTGTGGTGGCGAAATCATAATGAAAACCATGATCGAAAATGGTAGACTTAAGAATCAGGCAGAATGCCAGAAATGCAAACGTGTTGAAAGAAGACCAAAGGATTTCAAATAATCCTTAATTTTTTTACTACTTATGAAAAAGACCGTACGTAATCATGAAACGTACGGTCTTTTTTTTGTCATTGCGAGCCGAAGGCGAAGCAATCTATTATTTCTTATTAGTCGGCAACTGACGCCAGTATTCAATCTGCTGCTGCATTAAAATACGTGATTCTTCTAGAATAGTATTACACTCTTCCTTTGTTTTTGGCGCATCATAAATCTTTAAGATCTTAACTCTATATGAGCCATGTTTCAGATTCGAAACAAGTTTTCTTAAATCGCGAAGACGCCAGCCACCGTCTAAGGCACAAACAACTACAGGAAGACCTGTAGATTCTGTAAGCTGGCGGAAACCAGCAGAAAAGAACTTTCCAACATTTCCATCACGTGTTCGGGAACCTTCCGGAAAAAGGATTGGAACCTGTTTTCTTTCCACTACTCTTTTTCCAAAATCAGAAATATAACGCATTGCTTCCATTGGCTTTGCCTTACGTGGAATTAAACAATGTTCCTGTGCACGAAGCATTTCTGAAACAAGAGGAATATGACGACCCAATGTATCTTTTGCAATAAATCTTACTTCTCTATCTCTTAAAAAATTCATAAAGAGAGGAATATCAAGAAGACTCTGATGATTTGCAATTATAATAAAATTTTCAGGGAGTTCATCTTTCTTTTGTTCATAACCAAAAAAGTGAAATTTTCTGTATGTGTAAAGAATGGCAAAAAGTCTTGGAGCCAATACCTTTACAATATAATCTGATATTCTGACACTAAGTTTTTTGCATACCGGATATGCAAGAATGTTTGCTAAAGATGCAGGAATAACCATTGAAAATAAACATAAAATAGTCAGAAAACTGGACATATAAACCCCAAAACTAAAAAATATTATATCGCATTATTAATCAAAAATAAAGGAATTTATTTTTCGTGAAATATCAGAAAGAGACTCATAAATACGTTTGCATTCAGGCATACTAGCTGTAAAAATTGAACCATAACGCTTTTCGTAAATACGGCGGTCTAAAACAACAACAACGCCCTTATCATCTGAACGTCGTATAAGCCGGCCGATTCCCTGGCGGAATTTAATTACAGCTTCCGGAACACTTAATTCCATAAATGAAGAACCACCTCGTTTTTCAATTGCTTCTGCACGGGCAACAAAAACCGGGTCATTTGGCACAGTAAAAGGAAGCTTTACAATAATTACCTGAGAAAGAGATTCTCCGGGAATATCAACTCCCTGCCAGAAGGAATCTGTAGCAAACAAGACACTTTCATTTTCCTTTTTAAAAGCTTCAAGTAATTTGCTGTTATCATCATCTCCCTGTTTCATAATTCTACCAGGAAAAGCTCTCATACTTGCCATTACTGTACGGTGAGCACTCTTAAGTGATTCGTAAGAAGTAAAGAGAACAAGTGTTCTTCCGCCGGCAGCTTCTATTAAACGAGGAAGAGCCATTTCTACCCACTGCTGGAACTGAATATTATCAGGTAAAGGAGCATCAGCAGGAACTGCAAAAAGCATATTTTTGTTATATGGGAAAGGTGATGGGAATTCCCCTTTTATAATTCTATCTTCCCCTGCCAGAGACAAACCTGTTCGTCTCATCCAGTATGAAAAGTCACGACCGGTTTTAAGAGTAGCAGATGTACATACAACACTTTCCATAGGTTCAAAAACACCTTCATTCATCAGGTGAGAGATATCAAGAGGAGTTTGTGTAAGTATTACATATTCTGCATCGCCGCTGTCTCTAACCATATCCGGAGGCAGGCGTCTTTTTTGAATCCAGAAAACATCTTCTTTTTTCTCATCCCACAAAGGAAAGTTTTTCAAAAGAATTACATAGTCATCAAGATGTCGAAGAATTATTTT
>SFOB01000001.1 GCA_004554075.1 Treponema sp. | reverse complement strand
ATGACGGCGAAGATTATGAGCAGCCTCAACGAAGTCCGCAACCTAAAGAATCGATGTTATGAACTCCGTTCAAGACTGTCTAGTATAAGATAAGATTGTTTGAAATCTATGCAAAAAAGGGGAAGTTGAATCCTTCTGTAAATACGCGGCTAAGATTATTCTGACAATCGGTCAAGCCGATTGCAGAATAACTTAGAGTGTATTTGCAGCAGTCTTCAGCTTCCCCTTTTCCGTTTACCTTATAAATTATGCAAATTGGGCTTGTCTTAATTTATAATATTCGCCCTTCATTTCCATCAATTCTTTAGGACTTCCACTTTCCACAATTCCGCCCTTATCAATTACAAAAATGCGGTCGGCATTCTGAATTGTTGAAAGGCGGTGGGCAATTACAAAGCTTGTGCGGCCCTTAAGCATCTGTGCAATTCCCTTCTGAACAAGAAGCTCTGTTTTAGTATCAATACTAGAGGTTGCTTCGTCCAGAATCAGAATGCGCGGGTTACTGAGCATGGTACGCGCAAAGGCAACCAGCTGTCTCTGTCCGTTGCTCAGTTCTCCACCGCGGGCCGTGAGCTTTGTGTCATAACCGTCCGGCAGTTCGCGGATAAAATCATCTGCGTGAACTGCGCGGCTGGCTGCCAGCATTTCTTCTTCACTCGCATCGAGCTTGCCGTACATAATATTTTCACGGATTGTGCCGCTGAAAATATAGTTGTCCTGCGTCATAATTCCCATCTGGGTACGCAGACTTGCAAGCTCTACATTACGAATGTCTTTTCCGTCAATCAGGATGGCCCCGTCTTTAATATCATAAAAACGGCTCACCAAATTAACTACCGTAGATTTACCGGCGCCCGTAGGTCCTACAAGAGCAATTGTTTCGCCCTGAGTCACAGAGAAATCAACATTTTTAAGAACATCTACATCTTCCTTGTATCCGAAGGTAACGCCCTTAAAGTCAACATTTCCCTTGATTGCAGGCATCTGCTCTGCATCCTCGCGGCTGGTAACCACCGGCTGCTTATCAATAATTTCAAAAATACGCTCAGCGCCGCTGGCCGCATTAATAAACTGGTTGTAAAAGTTGCTCAGGTTCAGAATTGGCTGCCAGAACATTCCGACGTAGCTTCCAAAGGCAATGTAAGTTCCAATGGAAACGCCTTCAATTCCAAGCAGCTTAATTCCTACCATATACAAGGCCATGGTTCCAACACTCCAGCACAAATCAATCCAGGAACCAAAGCCGTCGCACCAGCGCACAGCACGGAGGAACTCGCGGCGGTCATCCCAAACCAGCTGCTGGAAAGTCTTGTCAGTTTCCTGCTCGGCGCGGAAGCTCTGAATAATCTTAATGCCCGAAAGGTCTTCGTTGATAAAGGCATTCATGTTCGAAGACTTCTGACGTTTTGCCTTCCAGTGCTTTTCTGCCATAATCGAAATCAGAAAAACTCCACCAATCAAAAAGGGCAGACTGCAGAGGGCAGCCAGAGCCAGCTTCCAGTTTTTAATGAACATAATTACCATTACCGCAATAACCGTAACAAGGTTCGGTATTAAAGTGGTAACGGCATTTTCAATAATGTCCTTGAGAGAGTTCGAATCACCGATAATTCTCGCAAGAATCTTTCCGGACGGACGCGAGTCAAAAAAGGCCAGGTCCAGACTCTGAATGTGGTCGTACAATTCCTGACGCAGCTCCTGAATAACCTTGTTACTGGTCTTTGCCATCAAAAGCATACGAAGCTTAATTGCCAGCACCGCAAGAATATTGATGGTCGCTCCAAGAGCCACAACGCGGATCAGGCCCGCAACATTGCCCGGAATAATATAGCGGTCAATGGCCCTCTCGCTCAAAAGCGGATTCACGAGGTCTACCGCCGTACCAAAAGCCATGAGTGCAAAAACTCCCGCAATCCGTTTTTTATATTTGAGCAGGTAGCGGAAAAGCCGTGGCATAGTTTCGAAGTTCGACTTCTGCACCTGCTGTTCGTCTATTTTATAGCTATTCATTTTACTCTCCTAATACTGACTATCGTAAGTCTCTTTATAAAGACCTCCGAGTTTTAATAACTCCTCATGAGTTCCAACTTCCGCCACTCGTCCCTTATCCAGCACAATAATCTTATCTGCCTTGCGAACCGCTGAGATTCTGTGGGCTATGATGATTTTTGTCATGCCGGAAAGTTCTGCAAGAACGCCCTGGATTTCCTGTTCGGTTTCTGTGTCCAGAGCCGAAGTAGAATCATCCAGAACAAGCACCGGTGTCTTTCTGGCAAGGGCGCGGGCAATTGTGATTCGCTGCTTCTGTCCGCCGCTAAGGCCGACACCGCGTTCACCAATTACTGTCTGCTCTTTTTCTTCCATCTTGTCTACAAACTCAGAAGCGTGCGACTGGTTCAGAGCCGAACGAACTTCTGCAGTTGAAATGCTCTCGCGGGCGCCCAGACGGATGTTTCCATCAATTGTGTCGCTGAACAAGAAGATGTCCTGCATAACGCAGGAGATAGCACGGCGTAGGGTAGGCAGGGGCAGGTCGCGGATATCAATTCCATCAAGCTTGATGCTTCCGTCTGTAACGTCGTACATGCGCTTTAGCAGGTTGATGATGGTTGTCTTTCCGGAACCGGTTGACCCCATAATTCCCAGAGTCTGGCCGGCTTTGATGTCGAAACTTACGTCGTCGAGAATCTTGCGAGGTTCTGCAGATTCTGAAGATTCTGTAGCTTCAGAATTCTTTTCGCTGGAATCTTCTTCGCCTTCATTTTTTTTGCCACTAACTTCGTAGGTTACATGCTCAAAAGAAATATCTCCCGCAATATCAAACTGAGAGAACATTGCGTCAGCAAGCTCTGCGTCGTCACCTTCTGTAATCTTTGCAAGCTCGCTGTTTTCTGTAATATCTGGCATTTCAGCATAAATCTTGTTCAGGCGCTTAACGCTTGCCCTTGCGCTGGAAAGTCCGTTTGTGAGCCAGCCAAGCATTTCCATAGGCCAGATCATTCCGCCAACGTACTGTGTAAAAGCAATCAGCTCGCCCACAGACATTTTTGCACCACCCTGCAGTGGATTTCCTTTCATAACAATCAGGCCGCCCAGCAGCAAAGAAATTACAGAAAGCAGTCGGGTGATTGTCTGAATCATAGGGTTGTACTTTACGAAGACCCGGCTCAAATCAATGTTGAGTTCATAAAACTTCTGGTTGTGCTTATGGAACTTTGCAATCTCAAAGCCCTCGCGAGCAAAAGCCTTAACCGTACGAACTCCCGCAAGATTTTCTGCCGCAGTATTGTTCATCTCTGAACCTTCCTGCATAACGGCGCCGTACAAATCATCCAGCTGCTTTTCCATCATAATGGCAATTACGCCAGAGCCAATCATTCCCACAATCGGAATCAGTGCCAGCTGCCAATTTATGCGGACCATAAAAATAATTGTAGTCACCGTGCGGATAAAAACTTCAGCCATCAAAATGCCCATAAAGGCTGCAATATCCCAGATGCGGTCTACGTCGTCCTTTACGCGGCTCATAAGCTCACCGCTGTTTATGCCGTCAAAAAAGTTTGCAGAAAGGCTCTGAATCTTCTGAAAAAGATTTATGCGGACCTCACTTGCAATTTTACTTCCGGCATAGTCGCAGGCATATTCCTTTGTGTACTGGAAGATGCAGCGGCCCACTCCTATTCCAAGAATGCCAAGGAGGAGGAAGTTCAAAACCTCCAGCTTCTTCGCAATCAAAACATCATCAATAATATGCTGAACAATCAGAGGTGCTGCTTGATCCAGCATTGTGCCCGCGCTCATGGCAAGCAGGGCAATCAGATACAAAAAACTGTAGCGTTTAAAATAACGAAATAAATTCAGTTTGTTCATAATTCAAGTTACAAATAATAAGCAGGAACGATTCGGTAACGAGCCGAAAACAATAATACACACGCCGAGGTATCGTGCGGTCGATTTGTGAGGATTTGAATTTTAAGTGGGAATTAATTCTCTTTTGTGCGAGGGAGAATCATTCCGCACTTAAAATCAAAATACACTACACTGTTATCCATGGGAGTGACCTCCTTAAAAAGAATTTCAAGAGCGCGCGAGGATGTTTGCGCTCATCGATATTTTCAATCTAGTGGGAAGAAAAATTTTTGTCAAGGGGTTATTATTTCAAATACTCCTGAATTAGCTGGTTGAGCTCAATGGAGGGGATGTAAAGGAAATGAAACATTGAGCGGCTCTCTCAGTTCACTTGCAACGAAAAATCCCCACTAAACGGGCGAAAGTTCCAATTTAGTTGGAAAAAAATCTTGATTTTTCTGGATTTTTAAGGCATTTTTCAGATTTCTGTTGTATTTATTCCAACCAAAACATTGTTTTTATTGTTTTGGTTGGATTTTCAATCCAAAAAATCAAGTTTTTCCGAGCTTTCCATCCAACCAAATTTAAGTTTTAGCTTATTTAGTTGGGATATTTCGACTTCAAGTCTTTTTTAGCATCTTGTTTTCTTTAGTTAGAAAATTACGGCTTTCTTCCGTCCTTATAATCAATAACCCAGCCGCCGTTGTAAAAGCCGTTGTCGTTGCGGGTTGGGGTGACGAAGATTACCCTGGTGGGATTTTCGGTGTTGTATTCAAAAACATTTGATTCCCACTGGAAAGCCTGAGGCTGCGAGTATTCTACTACCCCGGATTGCAGAGCTGTCCTCGCTTCTTCTCCGGATTCCGGGTAAACAAAATTGTTCTGCTGGTCAACAGGAGTGTAGAGGGAGATTTTGTAGCGGCCTTTTTTGAGTTTGAGATGCATGGCCATGCCGCCACTGAGAAAGTAGGTGTGCTTGTATTTACGAATGATGTCCGGGGTACTCATCCATTCGTAAGTTGCTGTGATGCGGCTGCTGTCGTAGGTGATGTCTTTGCCGGTCTCGTCTTCGATTCGGAGAAAACAGCGGATGTCGTTGAGGACTCCGACATTGTCCGGCCGGTAGATAATCAGCGAGGTTTTGTCGTGGCCAGCCGGCAGATCTTTTGTGGCGTCGACAAAGTCATAGTATGAGCCGGGCACAGGCTGGGCGGTGAGGGTAGCGGTAAGGAAGAATAAAATAAATGTTGTCATCCCAAACTTATGGGCTGTCATCCCAAGCTTATGGTGTGTCATCCCGAATTTATTTCGGGATCTATTGGATAGATGCTGAATCAAGTTCATCATGACATAGGTTGTTCTTTTTCTCATACCGTCATTATCTGCTGGATTTTTGCGTGGTCTGTTTTTTCGCTTCCAGCCTCATTCGAATTTGTTCTGAAAGGACAGAGCGGTAATCCGTTCTTGCCGTAAATTGTAACAGGGCCGTAGTTGTACCAGCCGTAGCGGGCCGCAAGAGGGTGGCTTACCTTTTTGCTGCAAACAACAATTGTATTCTGCTTGCCGTCAGCTCCTCCAAGAGCAAATTCTGCCGGGTACCAGACTCCGTCACTCCCGCATACTTCAAAGCCTGTGAAGTCTTCACTCACAGTATTGCCCTGACGTTCTTCCATTTTTTTATACTCTTCAAAACGAACTTCATCTGGACGAACTTCAAAACCAAGCGGAGCATTTGCAAAAGTCAGAACAATGCTGCCGTTTCCGGCCTGGTCATACACTGTCATACAACTTTCAAATTCCGGAGCAGATGCATCTACAGAAGGAAGCAGCTGATATACCTTTGCACGAGCAAGGTTTTCCATACGTTCAGCGAGAACTCTTTTTGCCCGCGGATGAATGTCGCTGTACTGCCCCAGGTCAAAGGCACTTGTAAGCCATACCTTATTGATTCTGGCCGCAGCCTTTGCCTGCTCTTCGCGAACAATGCACCAGTGCTTGAAATCAGGATCTGCCTCATAGCGGTGAACCGGCAACTGTACACAAACGAACGGTAGTAAGTTATCTCCCCAGTCACTGCGCCAGTTATCCACCATTGCACGGAAGAGCTTGTAGTAAGAAGCTGGCTTATGGTCATCACTTTCTCCCTGATACCATAACACTCCCTTGAGAGTGTAGGGCAGAATTCTGGAAATCATACAGTCATAAAGTCCGCATGGGCGGTAAGGGTTTTTACAAGACTTTGGACCCGGCCATGGATTTTTGCCCAGGACTTTTTCTGCTTCCTCCCAGGTAACTCCCGGCTGCTTTTCCCAAAGTTTAGCAAACTTTTCCTGCCATTTATTATTTTCTATTTCGTAATCATCAAATTCCTTACACTGCTGCTCGAGCGATTTTCCACGGGTAGCTTCTTCATATTCTGTAAGGTAAGTATTAAGGTCTCTGTCTGCTTCAAGATATTCACGACGCATCCAGGCAGAGGCAGAAGTGCCACCCCAGTTACAGCCAATTACTCCTACAACACAGCCCAAATCCTGTGCAAGCTTTTTTGCAAAAAAGTAACCCACTGCGGACCAGGCTCCCCGCGAAGGACTTTCCCAGGTCTGCCAGGCAGTCTGCTTTTCTGCCTCATAAAAATGTTCGTCCTTCCAGCCTATTTTATTTGTATAGTAAAAACGTACATTTTTACCGGCAGACTCATCAGCAAGCTCTGCAGGGCCTTCTGTGCAGTTCTGTAATTCAAATTCCATGTTGCTCTGACCGCCTGCCAGCCAGACTTCACCAAAGGCAATGTCAGTAAAAGTTTTAGCTTCATTATCACCACAAGTTATTACAAGTTTACAGCCGGTTTGAGCAGACTGAGCTTCAAGCTTTAAAAGCCATCTGCCGCCTTCTGCGACCGTGGCATTTTTACAAAGAAGCTGCCCATGCTCATCAAAAAGTTCTGCACACACAAGAGCCCTGTCCAAAGCCTCTCCAAAAATTGCTGTATATTTATTTCTCTGTAAAACCATGTGGTCAGAAAAAACTGCTGCCACTGAAAAACTTTTATAATCTGCCATATTATCCTCTGTTAATATTATAAACTAAGAACAAAAGACTGGTAAATACAGAGACTTACTTATAAAAATCATTCCATTACTACGCTGCCGGCATTTAAGCTCCACTTTTTTAATTTCTTTCCACTTTATTAAAGATTTGTTATAAAACCATAAAAAAAATTGCTAATTTCTATATACAGTAATAAAATTAATAGTAGCCATTATAATAATCAGGGAGTTTTAGTATGAATGCTAAACTTAAAAAAATTACAATAATTGTTTTTACAATTGAGTTTATAGCAGCTATAGGATTGTTTACCCTCATCAGAAATATTGCACGAAATCATGCAAGAACCAATGCTTTTGCCGATATGGAAATGGCAGCCCGCGTAAAGCGAGCAAGCTTTGAAACCTCCATGAACGAACAGCTTACACTTGCTCTTCAAATGGTAAAGATGCCGGCAATTAAAGAGTATATGCTTCATCCGGAAAATGAAGAGCTTCGACAGGCGGCATTTAAGGATTTTTTACCTTTCAAAGATTCATTTAAATCAAAGTCAATTTTCTGGGTTTCAGATGCAGACAAAATGTTCTGGAGTGATATGCAGGCCAGTTATGTAGTTAATCCTTCTAATCCGGATGAATACTGGTACAATATGACTTTGCTGGAGACACAGGTTTACAACTTTAATATCAACTATAACCCTACGCTCAAGCAGACAAACCTCTGGGTAAATGCGGTAGTTCGCGATGATGCCGGAAAGCCTATTGGTATTCTTGGTACCGGCATTCCTCTTACCAGCATGATTAATGAAATGTATGCTAATTTGGATTCTTCAATCACAATGTATCTTTTTAATGACTTGGAAGAAATTACAGGTGCCCTTGATGATTCTATTCTTGAGAAGAAACTTCCAATTCATGACAGAATGCCTGAGATCAAAACTTTAGACTATAAGCCAAAAGATATTTCCTTTGAAACAACTTCTTCAACAGATTTTATTTTTGCCTCTATTCCTCTTGTAGGCTGGCACATTGCAATGGAAAAGCCATATACCTTGAGAGATTTTATAATAAATGGTCGTACAGCTCTCATTGCGGGAATTGTTACAGTTATTATCATTGTCTTTCTTTCTATTCAGATTGTGAACATGGTTAATCAGCTTACGATTTTGAGTGATGCTGTTTACGACTTGAGTTCTGGTAATGCAGACCTTACAAAACGCGTTACTTTAAGCCGCCGTTCAATTTTCAAGGTATTCGGAACTCTTGTTGAAAATGAAAATCTCTTTATTGAAAAGCTGCAGGGAATTATTGAAAAGCTTAAGGTTTCTGAAAAGGAACTGGATGCTGTTGGTGTAAATATGACCGGCAGTATGCAGAATACAGCGAGTGCTATTACACAGATTATTTCAAATATCGATTCTGTTCATGCACAGATCAACCAGCAGTCTGAAAATGTTCAGGAGACTGCAGGTGCTGTAAATGAGATTTCTGCAAACATCGACTCGCTTGAACGTATGATTCGTCAGCAGTCTGATGGAGTTTCAGAAGCTTCTTCTGCTGTTGAACAGATGATTGGAAACATTCAGTCTGTAAATACTTCTGTAGATAAGATGGCTGAATCCTTCAGTCAGCTTGAAAAGCAGGCTCAGTCTGGTCAGGCTAAGCAGGCTGCGGTAAACGAAAAGATTTACCAGATTGAAGACAAGTCAAAGATGCTGCAGGAAGCTAACCAGGCAATTGCAAATATTGCTGAGCAGACAAACCTTCTTGCTATGAACGCTGCTATTGAGGCGGCTCATGCTGGCGAAGCTGGTAAGGGATTTGCTGTCGTTGCAGATGAAATCCGTAAACTTTCTGAAACTTCTACAGAACAGTCTAAGACAATTGGTGATCAGCTGAATAGTATTCAGGCTTCTATTCTTGAAGTAGTTGAAGGTTCTCAGGAATCGAGTCGTGCCTTCTCTATGGTATCTAATGAAATTGATAATACAAACCAGCTGGTTAATGAAATTAAAGTTGCAATGACAGAACAGAACGAAGGTTCAAAACAGGTTATTGAAACCCTTCGTGTAATGAATATGAGTACTGCTGAAGTAAGCTCTTCTGCTCAGGAAATGATTCAGGGTAATAAACTGATCTTCAATAACATTGCAAGTCTTCAGGAGTCATCAAATATGATGAAAGACAGTATGGAAGAAATGGCTGTTGGCGCAGAGAAAATCAGCGACAGTGGAAAGCAGCTTTCTTCTATTTCCGAGAAGATGAAAGATTCTATTACTGATATGGGAGAGCAGATAGACCAGTTTACAGTCTAAAGCTCTTTTGTATAAACACCCGAATCCCTGTTTGTCGAAAATCCCATTTTATGAAGGTATTTTTGATGGGCAGGGATTTTTGTTTTTGCGGTAAGACTTTTGATTCCAAGCCGCTTAAGGTGTGTGTACAAAAATTTTCCTGCAGAACAGTCACGGTAAGCTGGGGTAGTGTAATCAAGATTTACAGAAAGTGTTGAGCCGTTTCCGCCAGTGCTGTCCTTATCTTCTTTTGCAATAAAGACTCCTGCTGGAACCTGGCCGCAGGTAATCAAAAAGATTTTATCACCTGCAGATGGAGTTGAAAAATCAGGAAAAAAGTTTTTGATATCTGCACTGTTTGCAAAAAGAAAATGAGCGAGGAAGCCGTCATCAGCTTTTACTTCTACTGCAGAATATTCCTTCTTTGTATTATTAAGCCTGTAAAGATTAATGATATTTATGATGATAAGGCAGACCTGCATGGCGGCTGTAGGGTAGGAATGAATTGCAAGGGCATAGCCACAGAAAATTACACTGCCGACAGTATTGATGATTCTGAGCTTTACAACCGAAGTCATAAGCATAGAAACAATAACAAGTGCCGAGCCAAGATAACCGATAACTTCTAAAAGTAATTCAATTCTCATAAGAAAATATTATAGTAGAAATACTTTTAGAGCAAGGTATAATGCGCTACACGCTTTTTGTGGCATAGAAACTATGGAACTGCCGCTCAGCGGCAGCCACAAAAAGAGTGTTTTTGAACCACGCCCCGCTCCCTCGCGCCAACATTACAGAAATCATACATATTCACTAAAACAATTATTTCTACTATAATATTTGCTATGGCAACACAACACAAAGAAATTGATGAAGAGACACTTACAAACTTACTTTATTTGTCTCGTTTGTCTCCGGAAAGTACAAATATGGAGACTTTAAAAAAACAGGTTGATGATATCGTAGGATATTTTGATATTCTCTCTAAATATGATGACAGCGAAAATCCTTATGACGCATATCCAAGAACCGAAGCAGACAAGCTTCGCGGAGATACTGTCGTAGAGGGACTTGAAATCAGCGACGTAAAGAAAGTTTCCGAAAACTTCATGGACGGATATTTCCAGGTACCAAAGGTACTCGGGGAGGGTGCTTAATATGTATTACACAATTAATGAAACCCGCGCTGCTCTTAAAGCCGGCGAAGTAACAAGCGAAAAGCTCGTTCGCGACGCTATTGATACCTTCAATAAAGATAAGTCAGCATCTATTCCGCTCAACGCATTTATCGAAATGTACGATGATGCCGCAGACTTTGCTGCCGCTGCTGACAAGGAAATTGCCGCTGCCCGCGCTGCAGGTGGCGACGCCCTCGACAAGCTTTTTGCAGAAAAGCCATTGCTTGGAATTCCTTTTGCACTTAAAGATAACATGAACTCAAAGGGCCACCGCCTTACCTGTGCTTCTAAGATTCTCGAAGGCTATGTAGCTCCATACAACGCAACTGTAATTGACCGTCTTGAAAAGGCAGGTGCAATTCCTCTTGGCCGCTGTAATCAGGATGAGTTTGCAATGGGTTCTTCTACAGAATACTCATGCTACGGCCCAACCCGTAACCCAATCAACCGTGAGTTTGTATCTGGTGGTTCTTCGGGTGGTTCTGCTGCCGCTGTTGCTGCTAACCAGGCTCTCTTTGGTCTTGGTACAGAAACCGGTGGTTCAGTTCGTCTGCCAGCTTCTTACTGTGGAATCTACGGTCTTAAGACAACTTACGGTGTACTTTCCCGCTGGGGTATCGTTGCTTACGGTTCATCTCTGGATCAGGTTGGTATTCTCGGCCACACTCCTGCTGATATCGCTGAACCTCTCAGCCTTATGTGCGGCCTAGATATGTATGATGATACTTCTGCAGATTTACCTGAGGGAAAAACTTTGAATAAACTCGAGGCTCTTTCAGACGCAGAGTTTAAGGCTCTTAAGATTGCAATTCCAAAGCAGTTCCTTAAGACAGAAGGTGCAGATCCTGATGTTGTAAAATGCTTTGAAGAAACCCGCAAGTGGTTCACAGACAAGGGAGCTAGTGTAGAAGAAGTTGATCTTCCAATCCTCGATGCTTCAATTGCCGCTTACTATGTAATCGCTCTTTCTGAAGCAGCTTCTAACCTCAGCCGTTTTGACGGTATCCGCTATGGTCGTCGTGTAGACAATGGTCAGGGTTATGATGAACTTTATGTTGATACACGTTCGGAAGGTTTTGGTCCTGAAGTAAAGCGTCGTATTGTAATCGGAAACTATGTTCTTTCTGAGCAGTTCTCAGGAGATACTTATAAAAAGGGTATGACAGTTCGTGCCCGCATTCAGCGCGAAGTTGCAGCCGTATTCGATAAGTATGACATCATTCTTTGTCCAACCTGTCCAACTGCTGCCTTTAAGCTTGGTTCAAAAGTTGATAATCCTCTTGAGATGTATCTTTCAGACCTTTATACAACTTTCGTAAACCTTGCCCGCATTCCTTCTATCAACGTTCCAGCCGGACGCACAAGTGCAGACAAGATGCCGATTGGTATGCAGTTTGCCGGCGCTATGTTCAGCGAGAAGAAGATTTTGAGATTAGCTCAGAATTGGGAAGAGGAACACGAGAATTGTGGAATTCCTGTGAGATCTTAATTGAGTCGGCAAGCACAGCTTGCCTCTGAGGCGTTCTTCGATTCTAGTGCGGCTCGCATAGTCTCGCCGCTTGAGCCATTCTTGTGTAAATCCTAAACCGACCCGCTGTCGCAGCTCGGTTTTTAACGGATTTGCTATTTTAGGCTTACTTGACCTTCATTTCAAAAACACCATCCCACTTCTTTGGAGGTGGGTTTGTTTTAAAGTGAGAGATTCGGTCAAGGAATACAACGGACGGCATGTCCTGATATTTTTCGTTACAGAGCTGGAACATTTCTTCTGCCTTATCCCAGCTCTGTTTGCGGTAAGCCGCAAGGCCCTTTTCAAAGAGATCTTTAATTTCAAAAAGCTTATCTATGGCTGCAGCCTTTGTCTGTAAAATCTCATAAATGCGGACAGGTTCATTCTTTCCCTTTACCTTGATAAAGTCCAGTTCACGGCAGACAAAGGTATCCTTCAGTTTTTCAAAAACAGCCTCTGTAATAATTGCCTTAGAGCCATAAGCCTTGTTTGCACTTTCAAGGCGGGCTGCAAGGTTTACAGTGTCTCCGATAGAAGTAAAGTCCATGCGGCTGCGGGCTCCTACAGAACCAAAAATTACACGGCCTGTATTAATACCAATTCCCATAGAGATGTAGTCTGAACCGTCGGCCAGAGCCTGCTGCTGCTGAGCACGCATGGCAGCGCGGATTTCCATTGCGGCTTTGCAGGCGTTGTATTCTTTCTTTGGACCGGCAAAGAAGGCCATCATTTCGTCTCCAACAAATTTATCAACATCACCGCCGTTATTCAGAATAATTTCAGTTTCAATATCAAGATAATGATTCAAAATCTCAACAACATCCTTAGGTGGCTTACCCTCGCACAAGGTTGTAAAGCCACGGATATCTGTAAACAGGAAGCACAGTTCCCGTGAAGTAGTTGTTTTCTTAACATCCTTATCTGCATTCTGAAGGGTAGAGAAAGAAATATAAGGAATAATTCCCCGGATGATTCCAACCATGTTTTTGATTTCTTTTGAAAGGTCTTTTGTTTCATCCTGAGTTTTGATGGAATCAATAAAGGTAAGCTGGTCTGCTGTGATTTTTGAGTTACCGTCCAGAATCTCTCCCAGAGTGTTTGCAGATTTTCGAACGTTGGTCTTAAGATACAAAAGAGGGTTTGTGATAAAGTCTGCAATCAAAAGGGCAACAATAATTGCAAGGTAGAGGAACATAACAACCATTGTGAAAACATAAATCTTTACATGGAAGAATGAACGCATGAGAATTTCTGTTTTGTAAGTTACGATAGAAAAACCGACAAGTTTAAAACCGGTCTTGCGGGTAAAGGAAACCGGGTAAATGTATTTGCAGAGGTCTCCGTCGAGAACAGGCTGCTTTTTATAATTTCCGTTCATGAAGTTCGCAAAATATTCGCGGGCCTTTTCTGACGTAATTTTTTTCTCACTATCCGGGATTTCTTTTACACGGCCTGTTGCAGTTGTATAAGAGAATACATCGTATTCAGGCCATTCAATAGAATCAATTGTAATTTCTACTCCCTCTTCAACAGGAACGAAGGTAACCTTTTCGCCTTCTTTCTTGAAAATTATGTTTCCTGGTGCACTTGAGGTAATAATATCAATCCGCTCAAATGGTGTGTCTGCATAAGAGTTAGCTTCTTTCTGCTGTGAAAAGTAAGGGGCAATCTTTTCGTATTTACCATCAGCTGAATCATAAACTGTTGAAGTCTGCTCTGCCTGAGAACGGCCTACATCACTTACAGCTTCTGTAAACATTTTATTATAGCTGTGCAAAATCAGGATTGTGAAAATTACCATAATAACGGCAATTACACTTATGATTGTAAGTGTGAGTTTTGTCTTGATAGAGATTTTTGTTTTCTGCTTTGATTCTGACTGAATCTTTTTATATTCAGCAAATTCCGGATTCATCTCTCTTAAAAAGAGGATTCCGAAAATAGACATGAGGGCATGCGAAATAAAGGCAAGTCCAAAAACAATGTAAACCTGAATTGGAAGAAGGAGAAACCATCTCCAGCAGTTTGCAAAAATTATAAGACTTGTTACTGAACAGAAAAGATAGAAGGTAAGGCTTATATAAGTAATTACGTATAGAAGGGTGTTCACTTTTCCTTTTATAAAAAGTGTTATTAAGAGGAAAAGGGCAGTAAAAGGTACAAAATAAATCATGAAGTAGACAATATGAAAGGGAGTGCCCTGAATTGTCTCTGACGGAGTAAAGGGCAGCATATATGGATAAATAAGGCTTGCTGTACTTTCTGCATCTCCAAGACTTATGCTCTGCATTCCCATTGGTAAAAGAAAAAGGGCAGCCATAAGGGCGGCAGGGATTATTCTGCAAAAGTAGAAGAAAAACTTTTTTGTATTAAATTTGATTTTTGATTTAGATGATGAACGTGGTTTCTTAGACTTAGGAGTCTTTGCTTTCATTTTTTTATCCTGTAACTTGTTTATTCTGCCCTTAAATTATAAGGCAGATAGGCAGATTTTGGAAGATTAAATAAAAGCAAAAGAGAAAAGTTTTTGTGAAAAATTCACAAATTTTTAATTTTTACATCTTTTCATTTCTGCAGGGCATTTGTGAGGCATAAACGGACCGTACTGGCAGCGAGGACAGTTGAAGCATTTTACAAATGGAAGAGGAGACAGGCTTGTGTCGCCGGCTTTTTGTGCGCGGATGGCGGCGGCGACAAAGCTTTCCTGCATTGTGTGGATTTCGTCCAGTGTCATGGCGCGGGCAATTTTTTCTACGCCGCCGCTTGCGTATGACGGCACCTGCACTGCCGAAGGACCAATTGCCTCTCCGCATTCCGGGTTAGAAGTAATACCTGTATGGTTCAGCTGAATCAGCATTGTTGCCCCATATTTGTGGCAGGCATCTGTTATTGCCTTATGGCCTTCAATCTGTGAATCATCCCAAAGCCCCATATGGATCGGTCCAAAACGTCCGTCCGGGGTAACCGCAGTTGCTTCTACACAGATGAGTCCACAGTTTGCGGCAGCACGCTCTCGGTAATGCTCAATATGTTTTTGAGTGGCTTTTCCGTCCGGGCCGGCAAAATCGAACTTTACGGTAGGTGCCATTGTGAGACGGTTCTTTACTGTGGTCTTATTTATGATGATGGGGTCGGTTACTTTTGGCATAATTTCTCCAGAAATGTATTCTATAATTCTTCTATATATTATATTATGCAATTACATTCTTTCAATAAGAGAGATTACGGAGTAATTATGAACAGATTTAATATTGGTGATAGTTTCGAAACTACAGTTGTAGCAGTTACAGATTCTACAGTTTTTGTTGATTTGAGCGCTAAATCAGAAGGCGTAGTAGACGTTGCAGAGTTCAAGGATGCAGACGGAAACGTAAGCGTAAAAGAAGGCGACAAGATTAAGGTTTTCTTTACAGGTGAAGTTCGCGGTGAAATGCGCTTTACTACAAAAATCGGCGGCAGCTCAGCTGATGACACAATGATTGAAAATGCTTTCAAGGGCGGTATTCCTGTAGAAGGTCACGTTGAAGCAGAAATTAAGGGCGGTTTTGAAGTAAAGATTGGCGGAAAACGCGCCTTCTGTCCTTATTCTCAGATGGGCTTTAAGGATAAAAAAGAGCCTGCTTTCTATGTTGGAAAAACTCTCAGCTTTATCATTACTGAATATAAAAATGACGGCAAAGACATTCTCGTAAGCAACCGCAAAATCGGGGAGTCAGAATATGCAAATAAACTTGGTAAGCTTGCAACTCAGATTACTGAAGGTGCAGTAGTTACAGCTACAGTTGAAAGCATCGAGAAGTTTGGCGCTTTCGTAAATATCCAGGGCTTCAGAGCTCTCCTTCCAATCAGCGAGCTTTCTTTTGACCGCGTAGCTGATGCAGGTGATGTTGTAGAAGTTGGCCAGGAACTCAATGTGAAGGTTATCAAAACTGACTGGAAAAACGAGCGCGTAAGCGTAAGCCTTAAGGCTCTTTTGAAAGATCCTTGGGAAGAAGCAGCAGCTAAGTTCCCTGTTGGCACTAAGGTTGACGGTAAAATCAGCAAGATTATGGACTTTGGTCTTTTTGTAAATCTTGATAAGGGAATTGATGGTCTTGTTCACATCAGTGAGCTGGAAGGCCTCAGCGCAAATACAAACCTCAAGAAGGTTTACAAGCCTGGTCAGGAAATGAGCGTTGTTGTAACTAAGGTTGATGCTGCTAACAAGCGCATTTCTTTGACAACTGCAACTTCAAAAGAGCAGGATGACACTGCCGCTCAGTACATGAGCAGTCAGGATGACGACGGCGAAACATACAATCCATTTGCTGCATTACTTAAAAAATAAATGTCATTCCGAACTTGTTTCGGAATCTCTGTACTCGATGTACAGTAGATGCTGAAACAAGTTCAGCATGACGCTGTTATTATGTCTTTTATTAATATTACCCCGGAAATTAAATATCTTCCCTCTGTTGAAAATCCTCTTTCGAGCGATGTGGTATTTATTAAGCCCGAGGGCTCTGATGTCAGCTGGATTTTTGATGTGGGAAGCTGTGGCGAGGCGGCCCAGCGGATTAATGCCCTTGAGGGGCCGAAGAATATTGTAATTTCTCATTTTCATCCGGACCATATCTTAAACCTATTGAAGGTCAAATACGACAAACTCTACGTTACAAAATACACAAAAAAGTATACGAGGGCAGGGGATATCGTTGATGGCGAACTAACATTCCCCGATGGAATAAAAATCTACCCCATTCCTTCCAGCCATTCTAAGGGCTGCCTTGTTCTGGAATATAAAGACTATGCTTTCCTTGGAGACGCCACATATGTCCGTTTCCGCCTGAATGCCCGAGAATACAATGTGCAGCTGCTTGAGCAGATGATTAAAAAAATGGAAGAAATCCAGGCTCCTAACTTCTGTCTAAGCCATGACAAGGGCTTTGTACAGCCTAAGGAAAGCGTTCTCCGTATTTATAGAAAAATTCTGGCCCGCAGAGTGGACGGTAACCCAATAATTAACGTAAACGACTTTTTTAATGAAGACGGTGGCGTGAAGGAAAGCGAAGATTCGCTTGGGAATAACGCAAAAGTAAAAATATAATCCTTAAATATCTAATTTCCTCTGCCGATAATTAACTATGCCAAAAAACTCTTACGAAAAGCCTGATTACTGGTCTCAAAAAGCCTTCTCGGAGGGATATCCGGCGCGGTCGGTTTATAAGCTTAAGGAAATTGACGAAAAATTCGGAATGATTAAGAAGAATTATACTGTTCTGGATTTGGGTGCGGCTCCTGGAAGCTGGACTACATTTTTGCTGCGCACAATGGAAGGAACCGGTAAGGTTGTATCCTGCGATTTGAATCCTCTGTCAAAATCTGTAAAGGGAGATAATCTTCTTTTTATACAGGGCGATCTCAATGCGCCTGAAATCCGTAAACAGATTAAGGATGCGGGCCCATACGACCTTGTTGTATGCGATGCGGCCCCAAAAACAACGGGAAATCGTACTGTAGACACTGCCCGAAGCGAACAGCTTGTTGAAATGGCTATCTGGTATGCCCAGACTATGCTTAAACCGGGTGCAAACTTCTGCGTAAAAATATTCCAAAATGGGGATCAGCAGAGGCTTTTAAAGCTTATGCGCGAAACCTTCACTTCGGCCAAGGGTTTTAAACCAGAAGCCTGTCGAGCTGAATCATTTGAAACATATCTGGTGGGGATAAATAAAAAATGAGTGATAAAATAGGGGAAAAGTCTTTTCTAAAAAAGTGCGAAGCAAGCCGCGAAGCATATAGCAAACCGAAGTCTGAGTCAAAATTAGAGAGAAAATTCGATCTGAAGTTTGATAACTGGACTGAAACTGAAACTCAAAAAAAATGCTTTATTTCTGAAAGATTCCAATGTATAATTAATAGATTGGTAAAAAGTGTTGGTATGAGCTTTAAATCTAATTCAGTACAGGTCGTTTGTCTCTCAGTTCTCGGTTTTTGTGCCGGTGTATTTTTAACCTGTCTTTTAATCACTGCCCGCCGCCCGGATTCCCGCCATGGTGTGGGTGGTCTTGAAACTTCTGCTGAGCCGGAATATGAGGAAAACCTTTCCAGCCTGCTTGCAGAGGTGGAAAATGATATAGCTTCTGCTGAAAATGGCGGTGCTTCTGAAGTTGCCGCAGAAAATGCTGCTAATTCTGATGCAGATTCTTCTATTATTACCTATCAGACATATCGCGTAAAATCCGGCGATATGATTGGCTTTATTGCAGATGCTTTTGATGTAACTCAGGATACAATTATCAGTGTAAACAATATCAAACAGTCACGCCTTATTCAGCCTGGCCAGTATCTTAAAATTCCTTCTATGCCTGGAATTATTTATACTGTAAAGAAAAACGGGGAAACTCCTGCTACTATTGCAGAAAAGTATAAGGTAAATGGAGAAAAGTGTGCCAGCGCAAATTATGTAAGCCTGGATACTGAGCTTAAAGCCGGTACTTCACTTTTTGTACCTGATGCAGAGCTGGACTGGGCAACCCGCCAGGAAATCAACGGAGATCTTTTCAAAAAGCCTCTTCATGCCCGCTACTGGCTTTCTTCTAACTATGGCTGGCGTGCTTCTCCATTCAATGCAGGTAAACGTACCTTCCATGGTGGTGTTGATATGGCTGTTTCTCAGGGAACTCCAATTTATGCTGCCCTTGATGGAACTGTAACTGCAGTAGGCTACAATGCAACTTACGGAAACTATGTAATTATTACCCATCATTCAGGCTATAAAACTCTTTATGGTCATATGAAAACTACTGCCTGCCGCAAAGGTAATTTCGTTTATACAAATACTATAATCGGCTATGTTGGTTCAACTGGTATGAGTACCGGTCCACACCTTCATTTTACTGTTTATAAAAACGGTAAGACAATTAATCCAATGACTGTTTTGAATTAGTCCTACAAAATTAATTCCTGACAGGATACAGGAGGCCTATATGGATAACAAAGCTCTTTACAGCTTGCAGTATGGAGTATTCCTGCTGGGAACTAAAAATGCTGATGGTTCTAAAATCAACGCCTGCATTACTAATACCTGTTTTCAGGCTGCAAACAGTCCTACCAGAATTGCAATTTCAGTAATCAAACAGAATCTCACCTGCGAAATGATAGAAGAGAGCGGTGTCTTTGCGCTTTCTGTTTTAGCTAAATCCTGCTCTTTTGAAACAATAAAAAGATTTGGATATCAGAGTGGCCGCAATGCTGATAAGTTTGCAGACTTCTCCTATGAGAAAGGGGCAAACGACTGTCCATATATTTCGGCTGAGGCTTGTGCTGTAATTGAGGCTAAGGTTTGCAATAAACTTGATTTAGGAAGCCATATGCTTTTTATTGCAGAAGTTACTGATGCTAAGGTGCTTGCTGCAACTGAGCCAATGACTTATGCATATTATCAAAGTGATATAAAGAATAAGGCTGGTGCCGGTGCAGCTGGTTCTGTCAGTGTGGCCGGTCCTGAAAAGAAAATAAAAGGCTGGCGTTGTAAAATCTGCGGTTATGAATATGACGGTTCTGAACTGCCTGCAGATTTTGAGTGTCCGATTTGCGGACACCCAGCTGACGACTTTGAACCGATTTACGAGAACTAGTAAAATCAGACTTATCGTTTCAGCTTTTTCTGCATCATGTATTCATCAAGCAGTTTTCCGTCTTTCAGACAGATTGCTTCTGGTCGGCGGCCTGTGATTTTATAGCCCATCTTCTCGTACAGTGCGCGGGCACGTGTATTTCCTTCAACAAAATCAAGTTCAAGAATCTGAACGTAAGGTTTTGTCAAAGCAAGCTTTTCCATTTCCTCGAACATACGGGTGCCAATCCCAAGATTCCAGAATTCCTTACAAAGGGCAATTGCAACTCCGGCGCGGTGACGGGTCTTCAGTTTATTGCTGAAATGGATACCACAGTTTCCTGCAACCTTGCCGTCTACAAGGCAGATGAGCATGGCTTCATCTTCAGAGGCATTCATGCGGTCAAAAATTGCCTTTTCTGCTTCGTAGGTATATTTATCGCATTCTTCCGGGTAGCGTAAAATAAACTCGGTTTCGGCTGCAGAAATTTTAAGATATTCAATTACTCCATTGATATCCTGGTCACGTGGGGAAAGAATGGTAGCTGTACGTCCATCTTTCAGCTTAAAGTCAAAAGGTTTAATAGTCATAGTAGTACCTCACTTAGTAAAAATTTCTGCCGAAGCTTACGAACGGCTTTTTTTTATTTAAGGGCAATCATAAAGAGATTTGTAGATTTGTTCAACAAAAAAACGTCATCCCGAACTTGTTTCGGGATCTTTTCTATAGATGCTGAAACAAGTTCAGGGTGACGTTTTTGATTTCTTAATTCTATTCCCCATATCCATAAAATTCGCTATAATGCGTTTATGGAAACACGAAACATTTTTGAAAACCTTTCTTGTATCGATCACAGATACTCTTTGTCGGAAGCCGATGCATTTGCCGGCCTTTCTAAGTATATTTCAGAAGAAGCTTCTATCCGTTCCTGCGCTAAATGTGAAGCAGCTCTTGTAAAAGCTCACCTTAAATTGCGCGGCAAATTGACTGATGAGATTGCTAAAACTCTCGATGACGTTGCCGCAAATATCGACCCTCAGGAAGTTTACACAGAAGAAGAAAAAACAAAGCACAATATCCGTGCCCTTGTAAACGTTATGAAGACTAAGGTTGATTCAGAGATAGGACCTCTCATTCACCTTGGAGCTACTTCGGTTGATATTCTTGATACAGCCCTCAGCTGCCGTATGCGCGACGTTACTCAGAATGTTGTGCTTCCAGAACTTAAAAAGCTTGAAAATTATCTTTGTGATATCGCTGAGCGTGAATGCGCTACTCCACAGGTTGGCCGTACACACGGACAGCATGCTGTTCCAATCACTTTCGGATGGAGCATTGCTGAATTCGTTAGCCGCCTTGGAAAGTCTATTCTCCGCATTGATGAACTTTCTAACCAGCTGGTAGGAAAGCTTGCCGGCCCTGTAGGTTCTTACAACGGACCATCTATGATCGTAAAAGATCCAGAAGAACTCGAGCGCACATATACTGAGTTCCTGGGACTTACTCCGAGCGAGTATTCAAATCAGCTTGTTGAACCTGAATATGTATTGAGACTTTTGCTTGAGATGAACGTAGCATTCGGAATTATCGCAAACCTTGCTGATGATTTGAGAAACCTTCAGCGTTCTGAAATTGGTGAAGTATTCGAGTACTTTGCTGCAACTCAGGTTGGTTCTTCAACAATGCCACAGAAGAGAAACCCATGGAACAGCGAGCATGTTAAGTCTTTGTGGAAGGCAATGTGTCCTCGCGTAATCACTTTCTATATGGATCAGATTTCAGAACATCAGCGTGACCTTACTAATAGCGCCAGCCAGCGCTTTATCGCAGACTATGTTTCTGGCTTTACAATGGCAGTTGCCCGCATGAATTCAGTTGTTAAGGGGCTCCAGGCTGATAAGGAAGGCATGGCAAGAAATCTCGAAAATGCTGGCGGAAAAGTTCGCGGTGGTGTTTTGGCTGAACCAGCTTACATCCTTCTTGGAGAAGCAGGCTACAACGACGGCCACGAAGTTATCCGCAAGATTACCCTCGAAGCAGAGCAGAGCGGAAAGACCTTCTTCGAAGTTCTCAAGACTCACGAAAAAGAATATGCAGACATCACAGCCCAGCTCGAAAAACTCGGTGTTGAGAATCCTGCAAACTTCTTTGAGCATCCAAGCAACTACTGTGGTTTGGCTGCAGTTAAGTCTAAGAGACTTGCACAGAAGTATAAGAAATTAATGAAATAAATCAGGAAGTCATTGCTCTCTGAAATAAAAAGGCCGGACATCTTAAAAATGTCCGGCCTCTTTTTTATATTGCAGTATGGATTAAACTGCAGTCCGAAGGACTGTCAGTTTGAATCTAATTTCTGAGGCGGCGCAAAAGAGCCGTCCTCTGATAATGATGATAACCTGCAAAGTTTACTTTGTCAGGTTGATCATCGATTTGTCATAATCTGTTGGTGGCACAAATCCCATCAAAGTCATGAGTGTTGCAGGCCAGCTTGAAATACCAAGACCGCTGTTGAGTTCAAGTTCGTATTCTCCCTTGTATTCTGGGTCGTAGATGATACCAGGAACAGGGTTCAAAGAGTGAGATGTCTTTGGCTTTGGTTCGCCGTCAGCGCCCATAGCAACAGAACCGTCCTTTTTGTGCTCGTACATATCGTCTGAGTTTCCGTGGTCAGCAGTGAGACAGAGAATACCGCCTGCCTTTTCAATAGCTGCCTTAAGACGACCAAGCTGAAGATCCATACCTTCCATAGAACATACAACTGCGTTGAATACACCAGTGTGTCCAACCATATCACCGTTAGGGTAGTTAAGACGGATGTGGTCATATTTTCCGCTTTCAATAGCTTCAATTACCTTGTCAGTAATTTCTGCACACTTCATCCATGGGCGCTGCTCGAAAGGAACAACATCAGATGGAACTTCAATATATGTTTCAAGATTCTTGTCGAATTCACCAGGGCGGTTACCGTTGAAGAAGTAAGTAACGTGACCGTATTTCTGAGTTTCAGAAATTGCCATAAGGTGAACACCAGTCTTTGTAAGATATTCGCCCATTGTGCGGTCAATGCTTGGTGGGTTTACAAGGTACTGAGCAGGCTTGTGGTTATCTCCATCGTATTCCATCATACCTGCATATTCAACAGCAGGGCGGCGTACGCGGTCAAAGTGAGTAAAGTTATCCTCTTCGAAAGCAGCCGTAATTTCAAGAGAGCGGTCACCGCGGAAGTTGAAGAAGATTACAGAGTCGCCGTCAACGATTGGTCCTACAGGCTTTCCGTCTTTAGCGATTACAAACTCGTGCATATCCTGGTCGAGGAGGCCTGCATTTTCACTGCGGTATGTATTGATAGCTTCAGTAGCGCTTGTAAACTGACGACCATCAGCAAGAACATGAGCGTGCCATCCGCGCTCTACCATGCTCCAGTCAGCACCGTAGCGGTCCATAGTGATGTACATACGTCCACCACCAGAAGCAATCTGATAATCAACATCGCTGAACTCAGCAAGGAATTTTTCAAGAGGTTCAAAATATTCAAGAGCTGAAGTAGGAGGAACATCGCGTCCGTCCAGAAGAGCGTGAACGCGGAGAGTCTTAACACCTTCCTTGTGAGCCTGAGTAATCATAGCTTTAAGGTGGTCAATGTGAGAGTGAACGTTACCATCAGAAACAAGACCCATAAGGTGGAAAGTAGTTCCCTTGTCCTGAACATTCTTTACAAGTTTCTTCCAAACAGCGCCTTCAAACATACTGCCAGAAGCAATAGATTCACCAACAAGCTTAGCACCCTGAGCAAAAACGCGGCCGCAACCCATAGCATTGTGACCAACCTCAGAGTTACCCATATCATCATCAGTAGGAAGACCAACAGCAGTTCCGTGAGCCTTGAGCTTAGTGTGAGGGCAGTTAGCAGTAAACCAGTCCAGGTACTTCATCTTAGAAGCCTTAACTGCATCTCCATCTTCATACTTACCATATCCAACGCCGTCCATAATAACCAGGACAACAGGACCACGACGACCCTTCCATTTAGGGTTCTTTTCCAATGCATGCATTGTGTCTGCCATATATATTTTCTCCTATAAAATACAAACAATACTATATAAATATAATGAAAAAACAGCATTTTTACAACGAGGATAAAAAAAAGACCGTACATCTCACATTGGTTGTACGGTCTTGTAACATTATATCTTATAAGAAAAGATTACTCTTTAATGTAAATATATGTTTGAGTATATTCATTTCCTGAAGACGTAAAAGTTGATGTCCATGTGTATTTAGTATTTTCCTTGTTTGTCTTTACTGAAGCACTTGTGGAAGGAAAAGGCACAGTAGTGGTGTTTAAGTTTTCTTCAGGAACTTTAAGTGCAATAGTAATATTTGAATCATTTATATCAATATTTTCTACTGTGTATCCTAGTTGTTCATAAATCGGTTTGTAGGTTTCTTTCAATTGCTCGAAATACTGGTTTTCAAGTGGAGTATTTATGATAGCGTCAAAAATAGTTTTGTCAACTAGATCTTCAGTCTTAAACTTATAAGAGGATTTTGCTTCTTTAACTGTCCACTGATTATTGGCAATTGTAACTTTTAAGTTTGTTTCAAAGTCAGCTGATAATCCTAGAAAATTGGTATTTCCCTTTGTTACGACTGTCCAGTTACCATCAGCAGGATTAAAAATATCAGTGGTTTCTGTACAATCGTCAGTTGAAATTCCTGTAGCACCAGCACAGCTTGTAATTAATAATAAAGCTGCTAAAAGCATAGCTGCAATTGTTATCTTTTTCATAAAAAATCTCCTTAGGAAATAATCTCCCTAAGGATTACTATACAAAAAAAAAGCATTTCTGCAACTTTTTTTGGCAAAAGGCCGGAAAAGGTAGAAAAGTCTGTAAAAAACAAGGGGCTGGTCAGCGAAAAAAAATCCTGAAGGTTTACCTTCAGGATAGTGGAGAATAGGGGGCTCGAACCCCTGACCCTCGGCTTGCAAAGCCGATGCTCTAGCCAACTGAGCTAATTCCCCGTTGGTGTTTGCTATATTATAGTATTTTATATTTTTGTGCAATATGATACCTAGATTTTATTGCGATTTTGGATTTTATGCCCTATAATTATAGGTAATATTTATTAAGGCCTCTGGGCTTTTTACAGGAGATTTTTATGAGCGATGGATTGGATCCGGAAATTGCAGCACTTTTATCTCAATCTGATAGTGGGGCTGCTGCGGACGATACAGCTGTAGAATCAACAAATGCTTTTTCCTTTGGTTCTCCTTCTTCAAGTAGTTCAGCAAGCTCTTCTTCTTCGTTTTCGGGCTCAAATAAATCTATTCATGAAGTTGATTTAAGTCGTACAGAATTTGCGCCAATCGAAAAATTTACAAACGATACACCTTCTGACGTTTTTAACGATACAAAATATTATAAAACAGCGCTTACCGGCGAAAATCAGTCGGCTCAGCGTGTACATCAGATTCTTTCTAAATATCTTACCTGTCAGGATCCAAAAGACCGTGCCGTTTACCGTCAGCAGATTGTTACCGCTTACTGGGAGCTTTTACGCGGAATGGTAGGCAAAATGGCCTTTCCAGACACTCCAATGCCAAAGAAAATGATGGTTCGCTACGGTGTTCTTCTTCCTTCACTTTTTAAGCAGGAATCAAAAGATTACTTTTCAAAGATTTTCTTTGAGAACAGAGAAGCAGAACCAATCATGTATACCGACGAGTGGTTTAAGGAAATAGCTTCCGGCCGCATGTCAAATTCTGCAACTGATGAAAAGAAGCAGACCCGTACCGCAAATATGACTCCGGATCAGGCCGCTTCTGCAGAACAGTCTCGCCTTATGCAGCTGCAGGCAAAGAATTCTGGTAAGCTTCAGAGTTCAGAAAACCTTCTTGGAATAAAGGAAAATGAACGCCGTATGCTCGAAGGTGAGTTACAGCGTGATATAGAAGACTTGTGTCAGCATAATCCAATTCTTGGACTTGAAAATCATACTGCCGGTTATACTGATATGCAGCGAAAGCTTTTGCCGGAGATTACAGATATTCTTCACCGTCTTTCAAAGAACGACAAGGAACTTTCCAAAGTTCTTGAAGAGTTTAAGGAAGCAAAAGCAACCTACGATAACGTTCAGGATAAAATCAATATGGGTGGAGGAGCAGCCGTTTCCACAAATGATACAGAAGCCGTAAAGATTGAATTTGAAACTGTCCGCCAGATGGCAAAAATGACTGTTGGTCGCCGTGGTAATCAGTTCCCGATTTTTACACGTGAATTCTACCATTGTACAGAGCGTGGCACCGGAACCCGCGAAAATGTAATTGATGTTCTGCGCTGGATTGAATCTCTGGACCCGGGTGTTTTCCATCGAATCCACAAGAATATTCCAAACAGAATTGTTCCTTATGTTCTGCTTGTTCCAACTTACGGTGACCGTGGTTTCTGCTGGGAACCTTTTGACCGTTACAACCGTGTAACAAGCCGTGGACGTATTGTTGTTCCAATGTATCCAAAAGATCTGAAGATTGCAGTTCTTACCGCCGTTGCAGATTTGCGCTGGCAGGTTGCCAAGGAAAAGGCTTCTTACTACTGGATGGAAGAAGGTCTTACCGGTCAGTACTATCAGCACTTTGACCAGATGAAGCTTAAGGGTGATGTAAAGGAATTCTTTATTGAAGATTACATCCTCTGGATGACAAAGGAAGCCACCGGAGTTCAGCGCCTCGACAAGGATGTCCGCGGAATCTTCTGGCGTAACATGCCGTTCCCTAAACCTCTCAAGGAAGACCTCCGCAAGCGCTCGCTTGTATATGATGAACTCTGTAAAAAAGACGCTAATAGGGAAATGTCAGACGGTTATTGATGAGAATTGCCACATCGCCCTAATGTGCTCCTCGCAATGACATAAATTTATCTTTGACAAGACGAAGATGCTGTGAAAACACAAAAAAAGTGGGACGCAGGCAAAAAGAATAAGGGGGGACCCCGCCAGCGGCCACGCGAGCGAAGCAAGCGTGGGTAAGCGAAAGGTGGGGGGATAACTTATTTTTTTGCCGTCGCTGGGACCCGCTTTTTTTGTGTTTTCACAGTTTATTCGCCGGAAAGTGCTATAACAGGATCAAGTTTGGCCGCACGACTTGCCGGGTTCAGTCCAAAGAAGATTCCCACAAAAACCGAGAAGACAAAAGAAATAACACAGGCGTTCCAGCTTATAATCAGTGCGTTAGACTGAACGTATTCCACCGCAAGGCTTACTATAATTCCCGCAATTATTCCAAGAATTCCGCCCAGCAGGGTGATGCTTGCAGATTCAATCAAGAACTGCTGGCGGATATCTGCAGGGCTTGCACCAAGGGCTTTGCGGATTCCGATTTCCTGCTTTCGTTCAGTTACCGTAACAATCATGATGTTCATAATTCCAATACCGCCGACAAGCAGAGAAATAGCTGCAATGGCAGAGAGCATGATACTCATGGTGCTTGTAATTTCGCTCATCTGCTCCAGCATAGACTGCATGCTCATTACGTTTACATAATATTCTGAGCCTGTTTTTTCTGTGTAATAGTTTTTGATTACTGTCGCAAGATTTATAGCCTTGTCTGCAGAAGTTGCCTGAACCATTACGTTTGCGGCAGCCGGATTCGGAGTGATTTTCTTTGCGTAAAAGCCGCGTGGAATAAAGGCAGAGCCGTTTTCCATACCGGTTGTCTGTTCTTTCAATACGCCGATTACTTCAAAGGTGAAGGTGGTTTTGCTGGCAACAAGAACGACAAGCTTACCAATTGCATCTCCATCCGGGAAATAATTTTCTGCAGTATCATGGCTCAAAATGATTTTCTGAGTTCCTTCTTCATTGTCGGTAACTGTAAAGAAACTGCCTTTTTCAAGTTCAAGATTATACATTTCAAGGTAGCCTGTTTCTATGGCAGAACAGTTTACAGACGAAGAAGTTTCGCCATAAGTCATAGTCACATTGAGAGTGTTTTTGTACCAGATCTTTTTGATGTCTGCAATGTTTTCAAATAATTCTGTGCGGGCTGCTTCATCAAAAACTACAGACGAAGATGAACCGCGGCGGCTCATAAAGCCGGCGCTGACATTTACAACATCAAGACCAGCGCTGCCAAAGGTATTTTCAATCTGCTTGGTAGAACTGCTTCCCATGGAGGTAATTACAATAACTGAAGCAACACCAATGATTACACCAAGCAGGGAGAGGAAGGTACGGGTTTTATTGCTCTTAAAGTTTTTGAATGCATTGATAAAATCTTCTAACATAATTATCCCTCCACAATCTGTCCATCAAGTATCCTGATGCAGCGTTCTGTTGAGTCTCCGATTCGCGGGTCATGGGTTACAATGATTATTGTGGTACCTCGTTCCTTATTAATCGCACGGAACATTTCCATAACCTGTTTACCAGTTTCTGTATCCAGAGCTCCGGTAGGCTCATCCGCCAGAAGAATCTTTGGCTGGGTTACCATGGCGCGGGCAATTGCAACACGCTGTTTTTGTCCACCCGAAAGTTCATGCGGTCTGTGATGGATTCTTTCCCCAAGACCTACTGCCTCAAGAGCTGCTGTGGCCTTTTCCATTCGGACAGTTCGTTCTATCTTCTGGTATTTCAAAGGAAGCATTACATTTTCCAGAATGTTCATTGCCGGAATCAGATGATACTGCTGGAATACAAAACCAACAGTCTGATTTCGTAACACAGCCAGTTCCTTTTCACTCATTAAGGCAGTTTCACGTCCATTAATCTTTACAATGCCAGAAGTAGGGCGGTCCAGACAGCCGATCATGTTCATGCAGGTAGATTTACCAGAACCGGAAGGTCCCATTATAGAAACAAATTCTCCCTGGTCGATATCAAAACTGATTCCTCGTAAAGCATGAACTTCGTTCTCGCCCATAACGTAGGTTTTTACTACCTTTTGTAAGCTTACTACAGTTTCCATAAGATACTCCTTAAAGCTTACAGATTACATCGGGCCGCCAGGGAAGCCACCACCACCTGGGAAGCCGCCGGCTGGTGCACCACTGCCGCTGCTGTTTTTACTGCTTCCAGAACCACCAGGCATTCCGCCTCTGTTGCGGTTCATGCCAGAGCGTTTTGGAGTTGTCTGCTGTAAAAGAACTTCACCGCCTTCAAGACCTTCGAGAACCTTTACATATTCGCTGCCATAAGGCTGAACCTTTACAGAACGTTTTTCATTTCCTTTTGCGAGCACTACATAAGGCTCTTTATTTTCATAGCCAATGGCATAACGGGAAACTACAATATACTGTTCTGTAGGACTGATTTCTATTTTTCCTGTGAATGAAAAGTTAGGAAGAATTTCTTCCGGATATTCGTCAATGCGGAGTTTTGCTTTTACAACAGTTGCACCACGCGAAGTTACTTCACCGATTGCAGGCCAGCCGGTAACATAACCAGTTACAGTTTTGTTGCTGTAAGCCGGGAAGGTAAAGTTTACAGTCTGGCCAACCTTAAGTTTTGAAACATCAGTTTCTGTAACTTCAACCTCGGCAGTAAGATAATCAATGTTTACAAGAGTTCCTACTGTATCCTTTGCTTCAAGAGAATCTCCAACAGCTACATCAAGATCTGCAATAATACCGTCAAAGGTTGCAGTTACCTTGCGGTCCTCTACCTTCTGCAAAAGAGAATTGCGTTCAGTTTCCAGAAGTCTAAGCTCACGGGCAGAGGCAGTAAGTTTTTTTGTAGCCATATTGTATTCCTGCTTTTCAAGATTATAGAGCTGCTCTGAATCATCCAGCTGAATGATTATGTCGCCTTTCTTTACCTTGTCGCCGGCCTTTACATAAACAGCAGTAACGGTTCCTGCACTGCGGGCCTGCAGAGTCTGTTCCTGGGCTGCTGCAACCGTTCCTGAGATTTCAATAATGTTTTCGTAGGTTTCAAGATTTGCAGTATATAAAACCTTTTCGCTGCCTTTTGAGCTCAAAAGAGTTTTTAGCACTACAAGACCAGCACCGATTACAAATAAAACTGCTGCGCAGATAATTATTATTTTTATCTTCTTTTTCATATTAGTTCTCCTTTGGGATAAAGTTCATTACAACGTCATCGTTATACATTATCAGTTCAATCTGATTTATAACCTTTTTGATTATGTATGAATTAAGATTTGTCTGGGCGGAAAGATATTCACTTTCACTGGTAAAGCCCTGCTTGTACAGGACAGACATATCTTTTTCAAGTTCTGCATACAGCGAAACATTTTCTTCAAGGGACTTTTCTTCCCAGAGAAGGGAATCCAGTTTCTGCTGGGTTTCAACAACCAGAGTTTCGTATTCAGTTTCAGCAGCAGTTATTGCCAGGAGTTCCTGTTCTTCTGTAAGGGAATTCTGCTGTTTTGTAATGCTGTTTTTACGGAAAGTATTTGGATTAAGACTCATGCTTAAGGTTATAGCAGGATAGTTTGATGCAGCACCAACAGGAATGCTGACCCCGGCTCCAAGAGAAAGGCCTCCAATAGAACCGGAAAGTCCTGCATCAATTGAATCTGAATTTGTTGATGAATTATCAAAGGTGTAACCGGCAGAAGCAGAAAGAGAATAGTTCTTATTTGTACTTCTTTCCATGCTGTTGATTTTATAAGTCCAGTTAGCACTTTCAATAGAAGTATAATTTTCCTTTTCAAAGTCCAGAATATTAAGAGGAGTACCTGCTTCAATATCTGAAGGAACAAGACTCATTAAATCTGTATTATCATCAATCTGGATATCAAAGCCGCATTTTTTATAGAATACTACACAGTCGTGAATAAGGGTATGAAGGCTTGCTTCAATATCATGTTGATCTGTAATAACCTTAAGCTCTGCCTTGCGGTAGGTTGAGGAAGCTTTTGAATAGCCCTGAATCTTTACTGCTTCAAAATCAATTTCGTCGCTGTAAAGATTTTCCTTTGCTGTCATAATTGAATTGATTGAAGTAAGAAGTTTTTTGAGCTCAGTATAAAACTCCTTTTCTGCATTAAGAACTCTTTTTCCAAGTTTTCGTTCTGCTTCAACTACTGAACGCTCTGCTTTCATAAGAGAGATTTTATTGGAAAGGGTAGAGGTAGAAAGAATATCAACTCCAAGAGCAAGGGAAGTGTCAGAAATGCTTGTGGAGTTTTCAGAATAATTAACGCTTGTAGTAACCTGGGCAGAAAGATTAGATGCCTGAGGCAGTTTTACTTTTGCAGAGGGAGAAGCATAAATGCTTGTTCCATCTTCAGAAAGTTTTATGGTTACATTTCCGCTGGCAAGGCTTATATCAAAACCATTATCAATTTTTGTGGCATCATAAGAAAGAGCTGCCTTTTTTGCTGCTATTGTAAGGTTTTTAAGTTCGGTATCGTTTTCGATATATGAAAGCAGCAGCTGAGTTGTATCTGGCAGATTAAGTTCTGACTTGTTTTCTGGAGTTTCTGAATAAAGTCCGTAACAAAAAAGTGAGAGTACTGTAATAATCAGAAATTTCTGTTTCTTCATTTGTTTCTCCTGTCTATCTGATATAAAAACGGAAAATCAAAAAAAAAGAAACAGTAAATTCTGAAAATAAGAATACTCTTATAGACCCTGAAGTATGCCTATAATGTCTGCACCACCAATAAAGGTACCGAGTGTGCTTCCAAGAGAAGATAATATGAATACAAGAAGAGTTCTTAAAATTCTATTTTTATAAAAGCCACGAAGATTTACATCGTCCTGAAGGCTTTCCATATCACTAACCTTTGGCTTACAAACAAGGGCCTGAACAATTGCTGTACAAAAGCCTATTCCAACAAAAGGACAAAGGGAAGTAAAAGGTGCTCCAATGAAGCCAACAAGAATAGCAAGAGGGTGTCCAAAGGCCAGGGCTGTAAGAACTGCTGCCGGAATTGCATTCCAAAGGAACCAGGTAGAAAGAATCTGGGTTCCTGCATGAAGTCCGCCGTAAACAAAGCCTGCTGCAATCAGACCAATGATACAGGCTGGAATTACAAAGGCTAAAAGTTTACCGGCAATGCCAGGTTTTGGAAGTTGACTGATTTCTGAAACATTTGAAGAGGCTGTGCCGCTGCCAAGTTTTTCAAGATATGCCTGAACTCCAGGAAGGTGACCTGCTCCAAGAACTGCTACAATGTTATCACCTTCAGACTCCCAGATTTTTGAAGCAAGATACTGGTCTCGCTCATCAATCAAAACCTGCTTGATGACAGGCATATATTCTGAAAGCTCGTTCATCATGGAATCCATTTCATTGCGCTCTTTAAGCTTTTCTATTTCCTGTGGATCAATTTCCTCTTTGCTGAAAGCGCTTGAAATAAGAGTTGCAAGAAGCTTGCATTTACCCCAGAAAGAGTTTTTGCCCCAGGCACGTTTAAGAGTAATCTGAATAGGGCGGTCTACAAGAGAACAGCGGATTTTGTGCTCGTCTGCAGCGTTCATAGCGGCAATCATTTCGTCGCCGGGCTTTACGCCTGCATTAAGTCCCATTCTGCGCTGGTAAGAAGCGAGCATAAGGTTTGCAAGCAGCAAAAAGCCTTCCTTGCGCTTTAAAACCTTTACCAGGTCCAGCTGGCTGTAGCGTGAAGGATTTTTAATTGATTCTGCACGCTTTTCATCAAGCTCTACGGCAACACAATCCGGATTAATATTGTTAATAGTTTCTTTTACTTCTTCTACACTTTCTTTAGAAACATGTGCTGTGCCCACAAGAGTTATCTTGCGGCCATTAAACTCCAGCTTAATTTGAGTCTGGCTCATTTCTGCAATCCCCATTCGGCAATTCTGTATTCAAAGAACATAGGAGCTTTCAAATCTGTAACTTTTGCATAGTATTCGTTTGCAAGTTCTTCTGCCTTGTTCAACTCATAATAGAGTCCCATGTAGAATAGCATTTTACCGCGGTTGTTGCTATTGCTTTCTTTAGTGATTTTCTGAATCAGGTTTGATTCTGCATTTCTGTTGTAATTATCATGGAAGAAACGAACGAGTTCGTATTCAGTTGATTTAGAGTCGAGTTTTTTGAGCTGGGCTGCCAAAACCTTTTTTGCTTCCTGTGGCTTATTGAGTTTGAACCAGCAGGCTGCAATCATAAGAGTATAAGCATAGCTTGAACTAAACTCATAGGTTTTTGTGAAGTATTTGATTGCATTTTCATAATTCTTGGCACGATATTCAAGAATTGCAGTTGATTCGTATGCATAAAAATATTTAGGATTTGTTTCAATTACTTTGTGGTAATTTTCAAGGGCTTCATCCCACTGGCCTAAATCATCATAATTTCCTGCGAGATATGCATAGGCAAGGAAGTAGCTTGGATCCAGCTGAGCAGCCTTAATCCAAGCTTGGGCCGCATCATTAAATTTTCCCTGATAGCGAAGGTAGGTTCCGTAATCCAGCCAGTAATCATAGTTTGAAGGATCCTGCTTAATAGCCTGCTGAATGAATTTTGTAGCACGAAGGTAGTTTTCTTCTTCGTAAGCAAGCTTTCCCATGTAGGCGAGGGCAGCTGCATTTTCAGGATCTTTATCAAGAATTCTGAGGAAAGTTTCTGAAGCAGTTTTTATGTCATCAGTATAGTAAGACATCTGGGCATAGCCGAAAAGTGCATCTGTATTTTCAGGATCTCCGCGAAGGGCCTTCTTGTATGAATCGCGGGCCATCTTGTATTTTTTGTTTACGGCATATTCTTCTGCCTTCTGGATATTTACAGCAGCATTGTATGGATCTGCTGAAAGAATGCGGTCTGCAGCGGCTTTGTATCCAGCCTTGTCACCTTTTGCCTTTGCACACATTGAAATAAGTTCAAGGGCTTCCATATTTTCCGGCTGAATTTCAAGTACTTCATTTGCTGTAGAAATGGCATTATCATACTGAGCATCTGAATAATAAAGGGCTCCAAGAAGATTTTTGAGTTCAAGATCATTTTTAAGAGTGCTTGGAATATCAGCAAAATGAGCAATGGCGCCCTTTGTATCTCCCTTTTCCAGCAGAATTTTAAGCTGCTTTACAAATTTTACGTTAGGCGGATCCTTTGGTTCTGGCTTTGTGCTTTCTTTTTTAGGTTCAGTTTTTGTAACCTCTGGACTATCTGCTTTTGGGGCAGTTGCACAACCTGTAAAGAATACAGCAGAGGCAAAAAAGCTTCCTGCAGCAAGAATCAGCAAAATCTTTGACTTATTTTTCTTAATCATTCTTTTTACTTTCCTTTATATAGTTGAAATTAACCGAATCATTGGCTAAACTATAATTACAATGAATTTTCGGATATTAAAAAAAGCATTAGGACTGCTTATTGTCGATATCGTTATTATCATCGGCATTTTTGTCCTGCAATTTAGAACAGATTCCACAATTATAAAAAAAATCGGAAACCTTCAGATAACCCTCGAAGCTCTGGATGAGAAAGAGGGCAGTTTTGCTTATAAAAACAAGGCAAGAATCTCCTATAATGGTGTAAATTTTTATTTTGATGACCAGAATCCTGCATCAATCAAGAAAGATGGTCAGGAGGCTTCTGTAACACTTGAAGATGTCGTACAGGATGAACCTCTTTCTATTACATTAAAATTCTCAGAAGATGTAAAGGTTACGTTTGAACTTGCTTCGGAAGATGCATCTTCTTCTCTCGCTATTTTGTCTGATTTACCTGATGGAGTAAGTGATTTTTCTATTCCTTACAGCTATTCTTCAAATATGTCTGTGCAGAAGGTTGAAAAAGACAGTGTTGTATTTGCAGGAAAGCGTAATGCCTGGGAACTTGCCGGTCATGCAGTACGTGCCGGTTACTTTGATTTTACTCCACGCAATTACTTTGCAACTTATTCTGTATATGATGCTAACCAGAAATTTACATTTGATGATATTGTAAACGAACCTATTGCAAGTGCTGCAGAGTTTAATAAGACTGTCGGTCAGCTTAAACGCAATCTTATCAGCCTGTTTGAAGCAAACAATGTTGAATCAAATATTACAGAGCAGGTTGCTGTTTCTTATGTTGCCGCACAGGCAGAAACAGGTAACTTTATACGGGCTGTAGATATGGTTCCAGACAGCATAAAGAAGAGCCGACAGAGAACATATCTTTCTGCACCATATTTTAATACTCTTGAAGATATGAATACAAACCTTGAAAAGGTAATGAGAGATTATGAACGCCGCATTGCTGACAGTGCAGAAAAGGGCACTTTTGACCTCTTTACTGTTCATAAGATTGCAGACTTTATTTACCTGCAGCAGGGACAGACAACTGTTAAAAAGCTTCTTTTGAATGCAGCAGCGGCAGAGCCTGAAAGCCTTACAATTGCACAGATTTCCGGCATTCTTCAGGTATATGCAGATCTTATGGAGCTTTCTCCTTCTTATGCATCTATCCTTGAACCTATACTGGAACCTGGAATTGAGCGCATTACAGAAGCCTGCAAGTTTGAAGGAAACATTCTTACAATTTCTGAAAATGATACCTTCCTTTCTGTAAATCAGGCAGTTGAAACTGGTATTGCACTTTTGCGTTATGGTAAGCTCACAGAAAATGAGACACTGGAAAAAGCCGGTTATGCAATTGTAAATTCTTACCTTGCAGAAAGTTCTTCCTTTGATTTGCGTACACTCAGTAACCTTTATCCTGTTGTTGCCTTTAATAATCCTTTCTATCCTCATGTTGAAAAGATTTATGATTCTGAAGGCAAAAAAGTATGGGCCTGGACCTGTGCAAAATCTATTAAACTTGACCGTTCAAGCGAAGAATATAACTTTACAATTGATTTCCCTGAAGGTGATACTCACTACGTTATTCTTAAGGGTATTCCTCAGTTTAATTCAATTTATATCTATGATATGGCCTTCCGAACAGACCCTCGCTTTGAGACCTATAATTCTTCGGGATACGTATATAAAAAGAGTTCTGAAACACTTCTGTTGAAGTCTCGTCATAAGACAGAGTTTGAAAAGGTAAGACTTGTTTACCGTGAAGCGGCTCCGGTTCCAGCTCCTGCTTCTAGGGTAGAAACTGCTCCAGCTGCTGAAGATAATGAGGCTGCAACAGAAGAAGCAGCTTCAGAAGAAACTGAAACAGAAGGCGAAAGCGAGTAATGTTAGATTTCTTCGATATAATCCTTTGAGTTTGTACGTTTAAGTACCATAAGGGTTATATCGTCGGTATATTTTTCACGGCCAATAAAGTCATTGAACTTATCCATAATGCGGTTCATGAGCATAATGGCACTTTCGTGATGATATTCTTTTATAATCTTTACAATTCTTTCTTTTGAAAAATCTTCACCCTTGCTGTTTACACAGTCTGTAAGACCATCAGTATAGCAGATGATAATATCGTCCTGAGCAATGCGGAAACTGACTGGTGGGAAGGAAACATCAAGTCCTTCAACACCAAGAATACCATATTGTTTCTGATCTTCCTGTTTCAGTTCGATTACCTCGTTTTCCTCTGATTTATAGAGAAGAGGGTAAGGGTGACCTGCATTTGCAAATTCAACACTGCAGATATCTTTTTTATTAAATTCACTGAAGCGGAAGAGAAGACCAGTTATATAGTTTTCAACATCAACCTTTTCTTTAATATAAGATTTGTTGATATCCTTGAGGACATTAGAAATAGATTCGTCCTGATTCATTCCGGTAATAAAGTGCTGGCTGATAATGCTTTTGGCAAGAATTGTCATAAGACCAGCCGGAATACCATGACCTGAAACATCAAAAATACCCATGCCATCAAGTACGCCGTCAGCAAAATAATAATCATAAAGGTCGCCGGAAACATTGTTATCAAGGGCATTATAAGAAATTGCGAGATCCCAGCCGCGGAAGGATTTGTTCTTTGGAGGGAGGAAGTTTTTCTGTACATGTGCTACAGTTTCAAGACCTTTAGAAAGAACATAGTTTGCTTCTGAAAGCTCTTTTGTACGGAGGGCAACTACATCTTCCAGATGATTTGTAAACTCTGCAAGCTTTGTATTGAGTTCTGTATTGTGCATATACATTGCACCAAAACGAAGAAGCAGGGAACCCAGGAAGATAAAGGTTGTAATCTGCCAGCCATAGATTGTAAAGAAAGGCAGATTAGGATTCACATTCAAGATTTTAAGAATGAAATCAAGTACAACACCAGTTGTGACAGGCGCAAAGCCAATAAGAAGATAGAGGGAATTCTTTCTTGTTTCTTTAATGATAATTGATTTTACAAGGAATGGTATACTGAAGCAGAATTGCAGAGCACCAAAAATCATAATAAGAGGCATAAAGCCGCTTAATTGAATCGTTGATTTAAGGGTAAAGGAATAAATCAAAGGTAAAACAAAGATTCCCAGTCTTATGTAAAAGAGGCTGTTATGTTCTTTTTTACGCAGAAAAGCCAGAATAAAAGAGTTTGCAAAATAGATTGTAGTAAAGGCACCGCCGTAGAAGAAAAGCCTTATAAGCAGGGAATAAGAAAACCATATAGGCTTAGCCCAGGCAATTTCAGAAATAAAGAATGGTATAAGGAAGAATACTGTAAAGAAATTTATCAGTGCAAAGTAAAGATATACATTTCTGTTTTCATAGTTTTTCATTACGATATATAAAAACAGATACATAAAACAGATAATTACCATTATACCGGCAAAGGAAATGGTTATCTTTGAATTAAAGAAGGTCATCCTTTCGGCGGTACTGTAAATATCCGGTCTTTCACCAAGGAACATTTTTGTAGAAATACTACCAAAGGCATCTGGCCAGACTTTTATGAGTATTGTATTGAGACCATTCTGATTAAGCTGGGATTGAGAAAACATAAAGTACTGGCCTGTGAAGCCCGCACTGTTTTCCATTGGAGGAAACTCTCCATACTGACGGATTGAAATATTATTAATAAAAAGCAGGTCGGCACCACGGAGGTAGCCGATAAAAAGACCAATATCTTTTCCTTTGAATTCTTCTGGAAGTATAAACTGAATCTTAAGCCAGAGTAAGTTGTTCTCATCTGAAATAAGATTTACGAGATTTCTCATGTTGTTTTTGTCGAGATGCTTAAATTCGCCTATACGCGGTAAGACATATCCAGGGCCCTTGTCTGAAGAAGCTTCTATATAAGAAACATAATTAGAAACATCATACCTGAAATATTTAGGTTTATTACCGCATGAAGAGAAAAAAAGAACAGAGAAAATAAGGATGACAAACGCAGCTAAAAAATGCTTCTTCATCTTAATTCTATATTATAAACGACAATATGGAAAAAAGCGAATGATTTTTAGAAGCGTTCGGCCTTTTTGTTCGACTTCTTGTAAGCAGCAGCGCCGCCGCTTTTGCGTGAAGAAGAGCGTTCTGTCTGGGCGTGAACGTTAGGCTTGTTTGTCTTTGCGTTCAGGCGGCCACGTGGTGCTCTGTCTGATTTGCCTGTGTCGCGTCTACCACGGGCTGGGCGTTCGCTGCGGCCAGAGCCTTCCTCGCGGCCATCTCGTTCTGCGAAAGCAGCTTTGCGGGAACGGCGTGAACCACGGTCCTCTTCCTTATCATCATAATGCATATGAGGAATTTTCTTATTGCTCTTAGAGAGTTCAATAGCTTTACGTGCAGAAGCAATTGGAAGACTTACAAGTGAGAACTGCTGTGCAACATCAATGTCGTCTACAAGGCGGCCAGGGATGTGGAGCAGCTCGCTGAAGTATTCTGCAATTTCTCGGGCATGGTAACCGTCGCGTTTTCCAAGAGAAATGAAAATACGCTTCTGGTCGCCGCGAGGGGCAGCTGATTTTGTATTGATTTTTCCGTAATGCTTTGTAGAAAGCTGGTCACCGTATACAATAGAAAGAACTCCGGCTAAAACCTGCTGTGGATCCTGATTTTCGCAGAGGGCTGCGGCCAGGTCTGTAAAGTTTTGAGTCAAAAGCTTTTCGCGGACAGAAGTTGTTGTAGTACCATCCTCGTGAGAAGTTTCAACAAATAGCTTTTCTTTGAGTTCTGCAATAACACGTTCATTCTTTACGGCCAGAACTTCTTTAACTTCCGGAATCTTTCCTTCTTCAAAATCACTCTTGGTAGCCTTTTTGATATTCTTTGAAAGGAAGCCGAGCTTGCGGCGCTCTTCCGGTCTAACAAATGTAACTGCAATTCCTTCTGTTCCGGCACGGCCTGTACGACCAATGCGGTGAACATAAGTTGCTGTATCAAATGGAAGAGAGTAGTTTACAACATGGCTTACACCCTTGATATCAATACCACGGGCAGCAACGTCGGTTGCAACAAGAATGCGGGTCTTTTTCATGCGGAAGCGTTCAAGAACTTTTTCACGCTGATTCTGCATGATGTCTCCGTGCAGGGCTGCCGCTTCATAACCGCGGAGATCCAGCTCACGGGTAACACGGTCTGCATCAGACTTAGTCATTGTAAATACAAGACCGTAGAAATCAGGAGAAATGTCGATGAGGCGGACAAGGGCTTCAATCTTTTCACTTTCTTTTACAATCCAGTATTTCTGGTCGATGAGGAGAGCTTCGTCAATTACATTTTCCTCTTCGATAATGTCGTACTCGCCCATAAAATCGCCGGCAATCTTTAAGATTGGGGCAGGCATGGTTGCGCTGAAAAGGAGAATGCGGCAGTCCGGGTTAGCATGGCGGAAAATCTCTTCTATATCATCGATAAAGCCCATGTCCAGCATTTCATCGCCTTCATCAAGAATGAAGTATTTGATTTTGCTGAGGTCCAGAGTTTTGCGTTCAATGTGGTCTTTGATACGACCTGGAGTTCCAACTACAATTTCGCAGCCACGCTTAAGATCTTTAATCTGATTTGCGTAAGAAGCACCGCCGTAAAGAACAGTTGTGCGTGGATAAGCGTCAGTTGAAAAAGACTGCATCTCTGTACAGGTCTGAACAGCAAGCTCGCGGGTAGGTTCAAGAATAAGAGCTTCTACATGGTCTGACTTTCCGCGTACGTTCTGAATGATAGGTAATCCAAAAGCTGCAGTCTTACCAGTACCAGTGCGGGCACGGGCAATGAGGTTAGTATCACCGGTGAGAAGGCGAGGGATAGCAAGCACCTGAATAGGTGAAGGAGTAACAAAGCCCTTCTTCTCAACGGCTTTCAATGTGTATTCATCAAGTCCTAAATCTTCAAAAGTAACAGTGTCTGGAGTTTCGTTTTCGATTTTGTCTTCTGTGAATGTCGAGTCTGCAGTCTGATCTGCAGTGTTTTCAATAAAATCTGTCATATAAGTCCGTCTAATATACAAGAAATCGCAAAGTTAAGCAACAAATGTCAAAGTTTGCAATTATGTATCACCCTCCGTTTGCTTTTATAAATATCACAAAATAAACAGTGATGTATAAAATCTAATGGGCGCGAGCGAAAACGATGCAAAACTGCCTCTCGAGCTTTTTGGCGTTTAGCCATAAAAAGAATCCGAGGATTTTCGCTTGCGAAAACCGCAGGATTCTTACACAAAAAAGGGAGAGCGAGCAGTTTTTGCAATCGTTGTAGCGGAAGCCCATTAGATTTTATAGAGAATCTCTATATTTGAATTTTTTGTAATTTTGTGATATATTATAAATATGGCACAAAAATTTAAGATTAACCAGAAGGTTGTATACCCAAGTCAGGGTGTAGGAATTGTAAAGGAAGTTTTTGAAAAGACTTTTAAAGATCAGACAACCCTTTACTATAAGATTTATATTGAAGCCTCTGACATGGTTGTTATGGTTCCGGTTGAAAATGCAGAGAACCTTGGAATCCGCCAGATTGTTTCGGCTAAGGAAGCACAGGAAGCACTTAATCTTCTTTCAGATGATTTTGAACCTATTACTTCAGACTGGAAACTCCGCTATCAGATGAACCTTGACCTTCTTAAGAAGGGAACTGTAAAAGATATCGCAACAATCGTACGCTGTCTTTATAACAGAAGTAAAGTTAAGGAACTGCCTATTCTTGAGCGCAAGCTTTATGATTCAGCAAAGAAACTTCTTGAAGACGAGATTGCTTTTGCACTTGGAAAATCTTCAAAAGAAATTGAGCAGGAAATTCATACAAAGCTCGAACCTCCTGGAGCTGCTCCAAAAATCAAGCATACAATGATTCTTGATGATGATGAAGATGATGATTTGATGGATGATCTTTCAGAAGGAAATAACAGACGCGGCTCAGATGATTCTGATGATGAAGATGATTCAGCTGACGATATGGGTGCGGATGAAGATTTTGACGACGAAGACGATTCATTCTAAAATTGCAATTATAATTACTGCGGCCGGTTCTTCTACAAGAATCGGTGGCGGAATTAAAAAAGAATATCTTCCTTTTAAGAACGGCACAGTCCTTTCGGTCTGTGCTGAAACTTTTTTAAACGCATGTAAAGATTTTGAAATCACAGATTTTATTGTGACTTGTCCGGTAGGGGGAGTGGAGAAGTGTCGAGAGGCACTGGGGAATATGGATTGTTTCGCTTCGCGGTTCCTGAGCCTGTCGAAGGGCGCAATGACGGGGGGGCTTCAGATTGTTGAAGGCTCTGATACAAGACAGAAATCTGTTTACAATGGCCTGCTTGCTGTAACTGGAAATCCTGATATTGTTTTGATTCACGACGGGGCAAGACCTTTTGTAAGCCGGGAAGTTATTATAGAAGCCCTTGATGCTGCCGTAGAGTTCGGAGCTTCTGTACCAGGTGTTACACCAACTGATACCCAGAAGGAAATTGACGCCGATGGTTTTATTACCCGGCACCTTGTTCGCAGCCATCTTACTGCTGTCCAGACTCCCCAGTGCTTCCGCTTTAAGGAACTGCTGGAAGCTCATGGCAAGGCAGCAGCTGATGGTAAAGAATATACAGACGACACAGAAATCTGGGGCGCCTACTGCGGCCGCGTTCGTGTAACTAAAGGCGACGTAAATAATATTAAAATAACATATCCGTCAGATCTGGAGGCACTTAAATGATTCGCGTAGGACTTGGTTATGATCTTCACCGCCTGGTAGAAGGCCGCCGTTTGATTCTTGGTGGAGTTACATTTAATTTTGAAAAAGGGGAGGACGGACATTCTGATGGAGATGTTCTTCTTCATGCTATAACAGATGCCCTGCTTGGTGCTGCCGGCCTTGGCGATATAGGCTCTTACTTTCCACCGGAAGATGCTAAATGGAAGGACGCCGATTCTGCGGATCTCTTGAGAGCTGTATGGAAAGACGTGCAGGCTGCCGGCTGGTCTCTTGTAAATTTGGACTGTGTTATCAAACTTGAAAAACCAAAGTTCCTGCCGCACCGCGGCGAAGTAATTGAAAGCATTTCTGCCATACTCGGCGTGGATAAATCTCAAATCTTTGTTAAAGCAAAAACCGGCGAGAAGCTCCCGCCGGTTGGTACATCTGAAGCTGTCGAAGCCCAGGTTGTGTGTCTGCTCGAACGATTTTAGGCTACTCAGGTAACTGAAGAATCAAATCAACTTCGTTTTCTGTGAGCTCAAGGCGCTTTGCAATATCTGCAATTGTCCAGCCCTGACGCTTAAGCTGTCTTACGCTGTCATTAATCTGTGGATTAATTGTGCTGCTCTTTTTATTCGGAGTCTTTGCTCTTTCCTGCTGAGTAATCTTGTTGAGAACTTCAAACTTCTTATCAACGTCACGTGAAAGTCCCTGCAGATCAAGCTCAGTTTTCTTAATACCTGTTGTTACAGAATTAAGGGCTTCAATTCTCTTGTCTGTATCTGCAATAATTGCATCCAGGTTTTCAAGACGTCCGATTGCATCAGTAATCTTAGGACCATTCTGCAAAATCTTATCTACGCTGTTCTGTACTTCCTTGATTTCCTGTGGAAGAGAAACAGCCTGACGGTTACAGTTTGTGAGTCTCTGCTCAAGATCCTTGAGTTTTTCGAACTGGGTATCAACATCAGTTTTGATGCGGTTAATAACTTCGTCCTTTTTCTCAAGGCGTTCGTACTGTTCAGTAACATACTGGAGTCTGTCATTGTAATTACGTACTGTAACTTCCATAGACTGAAGATCATCTGAAGTTGTATTCAAAGACTGAATGCGTTCATCAATTGTGTTTGAAAGGGCCAGCATTTTGTTGAACTGCTGCTCAAGACCAACAACACGATTTTTCTGTGCTTCAATTCCTGCAAGCTGGCGGTTGATTTCTTCGTTAATCTTCAAAATAGAAGTGTACTGAACATTCATCTTATCAGCTGAATCTGCGTAGCCCTTAAGCTTTGTAAATGCATTGTTGAGTTCTGCAACATTTGCTTCCAGCTGGCGGCGCATCTTGTCTGCAGTTTCAAAGTTCTGGATATTTGATTTAACATCCTGAACTTCCTTTTCAATTTCGCCGAGGCGGGTCTGAATAAGGTTTGCATTGTCCTGCATTTTAAGAGTAAATGCAGACTGGCTTGCTGCATTTTTGTCTTCTGCTTCTTTAAGGGTTTTCTTAAAGATGTCTGCTCTTTCAGTAGCAGCTGCATCCTGTTCTGCAAGGCGCTTCTTTGCTTCATCCAGCATCTGCTTATAAGTCTCTTTCATCTGGCTGAGAATACCTGCAGATTTTTCTTCGTATGATTTGATTGAACCGTCTGTCTTATTCTGAAGATCAGCAATCTTGTCATTCAATTCATTATGCTGATTCTGAACTGCAACAGCGTAATCATTCATGTTCTGCAAAAGCTTCTGAGCTTCTTCCTTGATCTTATCATCAGCTGAAGATTTGAACTTACTAAGGTCATCTGTAAAGATTCTTTCTGAATCTTCAAACTGATTCTTAAGCTGCTGCTTCCAGGTATTGAATTCTGCAAGAGCGGCATCAATAGAAGAAGAACCTGTTTCCTGTCTTGTCTTAAGAGATTCCTCAAAGAGTTTGAGGTCGCCAAGAAGTTCTTCCTGGAGTTTTGTAAGGCTGGTCTGTACCAGCTCTTTGTTCTGCTCAATTTCTTTTTTGAGGGCTGCTTCAGAAGCTTTTGTAAGAGAGTTGATGGAATTATCTGTATCACTCTTGAAGCGGGTAACTACATCCTGAATCTCATCGATTGAAGACTGCATCTCGGTCTTTGTGCGTTCAATAGCAGCGGCCATGTTGTTGTACTGGTCAGAAGCTCTTGTCTGAAGACCTTCAATTCCTGTCTTAAAGTCATCAAGATATTTTGCCTCAACCTTTTTGCGTGAATCCTCGTAGGTGTTGGAAATGCTTGTAAGTTTAGAATCAAGATTGTGTTTCCATTCTGCAAGGTCAGTGTCAATTTCGTTACTCTTTGTTGAAAGAATCTGGTTGAACTCAGACTCAAATTCCTGAATCTTAGCACTCATGCTGCCAGTTGCAGTTTCTTTGAGGCTGTCGAGTGAGCGGTTGATTTCGCTGATCTTCTGCTCGATTTCTGCAGAATCTTCCTTAATAGTATTGCTGAACTCTTCGTGTTTCTGCTTCTGATTAGTAGTAAAGCCTTCGAATTCGCGGAGAATTCTGTTCTGAACTTCTGCCATGGCAGCTTTAAGGCTCTTTTCAAGAGTATCAATATCACTTTCAGAAACCTGAATCTGAGACAGCTTATATTCAATATCCTTTTTGTAGGCATTGAGCTGGCTGTCGACATTTTCAAGAATATTAAGATGCTTAACTTCGCTTTCGCTGACAGCCTTACGTACAGAATCTGTAATAATCTTTGTAAGGCTTTCCAGTCGGGCATTTGTTTCGTTCTGGAAGTTGTCCAGACGGGCAGAAGTGTCGCCCTTGTAGCCTTCGAGCTGTCGTTCTGTTTCATTATTAAAGGCTTCGATTTTTGCAAGAGTTTCTTTCTTGAAAGTTTCGTACTGATTGTCTGTATCGCCCTGCAGAGACTTGAGTGTCTGAGCAGTTTCCTTCTGAATGGCTTCAAGCTGATTTTCTGAGTTGCTCTGAAGTGAATCGATTTTTGCAGCAGTTTCTTTTTGAATTGCGGCAATCTGACTTTCTGAAGATTCCTGGAAAGAAGAGATTTTAGCAATAGTTTCTTTCTGAATTGCTGCAAGCTTATTATCTGTAGAATCCTGAAGAGCCTCAAATTTGTCTGAGGTTTCTTTAGAAATAGAGGCAAACTGGTTGTCTGCAGAAGTCTGAAGAGTATCAATCTTAGAAGTAGTTTCTCTTGAGATTTCTTCGATTTTGTTTTCTGTAGCACTCTGGAGGCGTTCCAGCTTAGAAATTGTTTCGCTCTGAACATTATCCAGACTCATATTCATCTGACTGATCTTTTCTTCCAGCTCAGGCTTGAGCTCTGCAGCTTTTCTTTCTGCTTCATCACACTGGCTCTTGATTGCCTGTACAGAAGCTTCTGCATTCTGAACTGATGTAGTTGCCTCAGAAGCAACCTGCTTTAATGTTTCAGAAAGCTTTTCCTGCATGTCTGAAATTTCAGTCTGCAGGCTGCTTGAGCGTTCGTTGCACTGACGCAGGCTTGTTTCCAGCTGAGTGCGGAGGCCTTCAATTCTTGCCTTGTAATCTTCTTCTGTATTTGAAAGCTCTTCTATGCGGTTGCCGAATACATTCTGAAGTCCGTCAATCTGCTGAGAGTATTCATCCTGAAGACCTTCAAAGCGGCCAAGGTATTCTTCTTTGATTTTTGTATATTCAGAATTGTAGAGCTCATTGAGATTGTTAAGCTGCTGGTCCTGGCTTTCTTTAAGTTCAGAAACCTTTCTGTCATTTTCAACCTGAGAAGAATTAAGCAGTTCTGTAAAGTCATTGATAAGGCGCTGATGTTCGTCTGCAAATTTTTTATGCTCTTCAACAAAAAGAAGATTGAATTCATTTACCTTTTTATTGTTTGTTGCAGTTGCATTTTCAAAGGCGCTAGAATAAGTTTCCTGGAATTTCTTGAAGTCATCATCAAACTTCTGGGAAAGGGCAGAGTAGTTACCCTCATTCTTTTTCTGAATGTTTTCCATCTGCTTTGTGTATTCTGCTTCAAGCTTGTTGCTGTCTTCATTAAAGCGGGCCTGAATTTTTCCTATAATACCATCGTTGCGGCCACCAATACTTTCCAGCTGCTGGTTGTACTTTGTCTGAAGGGCATCCACTTTTCCGGCAAAGGCTTCTGAAAGCTGTCCAAGTTTTTCATTGAACTTTTCGTTTATCTTTATAAGGTTTGCCTTAGCATCAGTAAGGAGTTTATTTTCTGATTCCTTATAGGCAGCAGTTGCTGCGGCAGTCTTGTCATCAAACATTTTTGTAAGCTCTGCAGCCTTTGTTTCAAGTTCATCATGAATAATACCGGTTCTGTTATTAATATCATTTCTGATTGCCAGAGTCTGTTTTTCAAGTTCCTTCTGCAAGTCTTCAGTCTGTGCATTAAGTTCCTTGAGGTATTTGTCTGTTCTCTGCTGAGCCTGTTCACTAAGGTGTTCAAAGGCAGTATTTTCAAGCTTTTCGGCACTAAGGGCAGCCTGATTGTAAGCCTCCTGAATGCTCTGCTTGATTTCTCCAAGAGCCTTTTCTGCTTCGCTCTGAGAGCCTTTGATGTCGCTTGCCAGCTTCTGTGCGCGGCTTTCGTAGTTTTCAATAAGAGTAGTTCCAACAGCCTTGAGCTGGTCTGCATTTTTTTCTGAGAATTCTTTTGTAATTTCAGGAATCTTCTTTTCAATTGAAGAAATCTGCTGCTGCTGTTTAGAAAGTCTTCCATCAAGAGTAGTGATAACACCGCTTTCCTTATGCAGCCTTTCCAGGTTTTCTTCAACCTGGGCTGTCATATCGTTGAGTTCTCCAAGAATCTTTGAGTAAGCATCAATCTGAGCCTTAATGTTTTTTACAGCGCTGATACTTTGATCAAAAGTCTGGAGCTTTGAATTAAATTCCTCGTTCTGCTGTTTAAGTAATTTTACAGCCGCATTTGCCTGAGTCTGCTGAGCATTGAAGTCTGAAATAATCGTATTGAATCTGGTCTGAATCTTACCGAAGGCTTCGTTAAGTTCGTTTGTTTTCTTGTTCGCAAATTTGTTGATTCGTTCCAGAGGGTCATCTTTTTTAGCAAGCATGCGGAAGTAGAGCGACACTCCCATCGAAATGACTGTAGAAAAGAGAATTGCGATTACGATTTCCATTTTTTATCCCCACCCAATTTTTGTTTTTTCTATTTATTTTTCCCAAAGAATAGTTCAGAAAGCTGACCATAATGCCAGAAGGTAAAGTCTGCAATTTTTGATTTTTGACCAACCCATCCCATGTGAGGAAGAATCAGCCATGCAGTCTTCATTCCGATATTATGAGCACCTTCTATATCGTATGCGTGATTATTGCCAACATAAAGAATTTGTTCAGGAGGAAGATTAAACTCCTTTGCAAGACGCAAAAATGGAGTTGAATCCGGCTTAAGGGCACCGGCCTCTTCTGAACCAAGAATTACATCGCACATATCGCGGACACCCCAGATGCTTCCCTTTTGTTCCGGAGGGAAGTCTGAAAGAAGTCCAATTTTATAACCATTTTCTTTAAGCTTAGTTATAAATTCAACAGAGCCTTTACATGGCTTGATATTTACAAAGTATTTTTCAAGTCCCTTATAAATAACTTTTTCAAGTCTTTCCTGAGCTTCTTCAGGCGAACAATTAAGTTTTTTAGCCATATGAGAAGCCTGCAGCTTTACGAATTCCGGAGTAGCTGCTGTTCTGTGCATGATATTACGTACGAGACCGTACTTTAAAAAGAAGAATGAATGATACAAGAAGTAGGGCGTAACGCGAAGATTAAACTTCCACGCTCTGTAGAGAGTACCATCGATGTCAAATGCAACTGCCTTAATCTGTGTTAAATCAACATTATTCACCTTTCCATTATAACATAATATAGAAAAAACGTATATATAATTGTGCAAGGTATGCATTTTAAGTATAATCGTGAACTATGCCTGGATTTTATGATTTTTATGATGTTGCCGTAGTCGGCGCGGGACATGCCGGAATTGAGGCGGGACTTGCCTGTGCCCGCATGGGACTTAAAACTGTTTTGATTACCCAGACTCCGGACGCTATTGCCCGCATGAGCTGTAACCCTTCTATCGGTGGAATTGCAAAAGGAAATATTGTACGCGAAATAGACGCTCTTGGCGGCCAGATGGCCAAGCTGATTGATAATTCCATGATACAGTTCCGCATGCTCAATAAAAGCCGCGGTCCTGCAGTTCAGGCTCCACGTTCCCAGGCAGATAAAATTACCTATTCAATGCTGGCCCGCAAAATCTGCGAGACAACACCTAATCTTTATACCCTGATGGATACTGTAATTGATATCCTGACAACTGCTTCGTCTACGCCGCTGCCTCCGAACAGCGACTCTGCCGCAGAAAAGGGAACAATTCCGGGTGAATTCCGCGGAGATGGCCGTACAAAAGCTGCCCTCAGCGGAATGAGACAGAAGGTTACCGGCGTAGTTACAGAACGCGGCCGCGTTATTCCAGTCCGCTCTGTTGTCCTTACAACAGGTACCTTCCTTGGCGGTCGTATTTTTATTGGTGAATATGATGCCCCTTGCGGACGTGTAGGGGAGCCTGCTGCCTATGGACTTACAGAAAGCCTTCATAGACTTGGCTTTACAACCGGCCGTCTTAAGACTGGAACTCCGCCTCGTATTCTCCGTAAGACTGTAGATTTCTCAAAACTTGATGAGCAGCCTGGTGACACAGAGGTAATTCCTTTCAGTTTTGAAACTGAAAAGGTTGAACGCCCCCTCGTAAACTGCCACATTGTATATACAAACGAAGAAACTCATAAAATTATCCGCGACAATATCGGCCGCTCTCCGCTTTATTCTGGAAAAATCAGCGGAATTGGTCCCCGCTACTGTCCTTCTATTGAAGACAAGGTTATGCGCTTTGCAGAACGCGACCGCCACCAGATTTTCGTAGAGCCGGAAGGTCTTGAAACTGATGAAATCTATCTTAATGGACTTTCTTCCAGCCTTCCTGAATGTGTTCAGGATGCCTTTATGCGCACTATGCATGGTTTTGAAAATGCCGTACAGAGCCGCCCGGGCTATGCCGTTGAATATGACTTTGTTGAACCAACACAACTTTATCCTTCATTGGAAACTAAGCGTGTTGCAGGTCTTTTCAATGCAGGCCAGATTAACGGAACCTCCGGTTATGAGGAGGCTGCCGGCCAGGGTCTTATTGCCGGAATGAATGCCGGTCTTTATGCCCGCGAGCACATTAAAGTCTGCGGACCACTGGCTGAGATTCCTCACTCACTCAACGGTGTTCCAAGCTCTATGGAAAAAGACGCCTTTCGTCCTAAGGCAAATATGACAAACGAAGAAAAAGCCCGCTTTGCAGAAATCTCTGAAAAGGAAACTGCAGAACTCAACGACTTTGAACGCAAGGTTCAAAAGGATGCAGGCTTTGATGCCTTTGACAAGATTCCTGATTTTGAACCTGTAATCCTGGGCCGTGACGAAGGCTACATCGGAGTATTAATTGACGACCTTGTAACTCTTGGAACAAAAGAACCTTACCGCATGTTTACTGCCCGCGCTGAATACCGCCTTAAACTCCGCCACGACACAGCAGACCGCCGCCTTGCAAAATACGCCTTCCGCTGCGGACTCAAGACTCAGGCTCAGTTTGATGCAATAAACGAAAAGTATGCCCGCCTTTCAGAAATAGAAGCCCTGCTTCTCAAAAAGCCTGATATGGACAACCCGGGCTACCCTGAAGCGGACTGGGAAATGGCAAAGATTGACGCTAAATATAAGTATTACATAGAAAAGCAGGATAAGAGGGTAGAGAAACTTCACAAGATGGAGAACGCCCGCATTCCTGCAGACTTTGATTACGGCAGCATTCCTTCGCTTTCTGCTGAGAGTCGCAACAAGCTCGAAGCAATCAGACCTGTAACCCTGGGTCAGGCCAACCGCATCAGCGGAATCAGAAATAGTGATATTATGCTCTTGATGGTGTATTTGAAGCGCTAGATCCCCGGGGCAAGCCCGAGGATGACATTTGTCTGTCATTGTAAACGAGTTTGCTTCGCAAACGTCGCAGGGCTTGACCCGACAATCTATTATAAGTCTTGTACTGACGATTTATAGTACTCTTCTAACTGTGGCCGGCACTCAATAAATATTTCCCCAATAACCGGGTCAAAGTGCTGGCCTAAATCATTTCTGATAATTTCAAACGCTTCATCAAAAGACTTTGCTTCCTTGTAGCAGCGCTTACTTACCAGGGCGTCAAAAACATCTGCCAGTGCCATTATGCGGGCTTCGAGTGGAATCTCTTCTCCCTTCAAACCTTCCGGGTAACCCTTGCCGTTCCACTTTTCGTGATGGTAGTGGGCAACATTTATGGCAATGCGGCGGAAGTCATCTGCATTGATATTGCTTAAAACCTTTTCTACGATTACGGCTCCCTTGGCCGGATGTTCCTTCATCTTTTCATATTCTTCCGGAGTGAACTTTCCAGGTTTACGGAGAATAGCATCGTCTACGGCAATTTTTCCAAGATCATGCATAGGGGCTGCCTTTACCAGCATTCTTAAAAAGTCTGGATTGCAGGCAGAAATTTCCTTGTGCTTAGTCAGTTCTTCCGCAAAGATTTCTATACAATCACTTGTACGCAGAATGTGACCGCCGGTAGAGTTATCGCGGCTTTCTACCATGGTTGCAATTCCCCTGATGATAGAATCCTGCATGTCTGTAACCTGTTCGGTTTTTTCTTTTACAAGATGAGAAAGCTCTTTGTTGTAAGAATTGAGACCCTTTATGTAATTCTGCTGTTCAGTGTCGTCCCGCAGTTCAAGGAAGTAGCCCATTTTCATGCGGCTTATAGAAAGCTTATGGATAGTACAGATACCGTCCTTGTTTTCTGACTGAACTCTGAAATCTTCATTACAGTGCTTATTCCAGTCCCAGTCATTTTCTGCATAATGAAGGTTTTTGATGATGTTGGAATAAATGGCCGGAATATTGGAATCAAGTGAAATTTCTGCTAATTGCGGAAAGAAAGTGAGTGCAAAAGAATTACAGCCTAAGAAACGTCTTTTATTATCAAAGGCAATGTAGCCGTAACCGGTTCTGTTCTGGAAAATGTTTACAAGATTCAGCTGCAGATCGTAGGTATTTGTTTTGGCAGAAAAATACAAAAAGAAAAGCTCAAGAATAATATAGATGTAAGGCATGAAGTTGAGCCTTGTTCCGTAGGCTAAAGGAATGATGTAGGAGAGGGTTCCAAAAATTAGTGCACACAAAATGATTCTGAGTGATTTTTTAGAAACGTCCTTCTTTGTAAAGATGGAATGAATAACAGTAAAGATGGCTGAAAGGTTGATTCCTGCAATAAAAGCCATGTATAAAAACATTCCAGGACCCATCTTAAATTTTATCAGAGTGAGGCCATACTGGTGTACAAGATATGGATTCTTAAAGAAAAGATGGGACTCTTTTGTTGTTGCCAGAAGGATACCCAGTGATGTTGCAAACATGACGAGTCCAAAGCGCAGAGGGAAGTAAAAGCGTTTGTGGCACATATCAATTATGACAACAAGACCAAATAGAAGGGTGAATATACTTCCTATGTATGAAAGCAGATTTCCGGAAAGGGCTCCTTCCAGGGTATCTGAATAAACCGACATTGCATAGCCGAAGTTTGAAATAAAGGTTGTAAGGAAAAGGGTAAGATAATTTTTATTTATAGTGTTAGCATTGATTTCGTAGTAAAGGTATAGGGCTACGAGGGAGAAAAATAAGGCTATGATATAAATAAATTTTAAGTCCATAAAATGTCTACGCAGTGACTGCCTGCTCCAACAAGCTCTGGTCTTTCGCAAATTGCCAGCTGGAATTTGCAGAAGGCTTCGAACTCCTCTTCAGTCATCTGGTTTAACTCCCTTCTCATATAATCAGCGGCTCCGTCAGCCGAAATAATCTTATGACGTTTTAAGCCTGCAGCCTGGTTCAGTCTGTCTATGTCTTCAAGTCTAACGTAATCGTAGAGGTCTTCTTCGCCGCAGATTGTGTGAAAGTCTTCGCTAAGTCCTCCCTTTGCTGCAACTTCTGCCCACTTGTGTTCCTTAAAGCAGTAAGAAATTACGCTGTACTCATTCATTACATAGGCAACTAATATTATACCACCTTTTTTGGTAATGCGCTTACTTTCTTTTAAAGCCTTTAATTTTTCTTCGTCTCCGTGCAGATGATAGAGGGGGCCGAAGAGGAGGGTGACGTCAAAAGTTTCGTCTTCTAAAAAGGGCAAGCTTCGGGCATCTCCCTGCCAGGTTTTTATGTTTTCATGTTTGGCGCGGAGAATCTCAAGATTATGAGGAACAAGTTCTACGGCTGTTACGTCGTAGCCCCGGTGGCAGAGCTCGATAGAGTAGCGGCCGGTGCCGGCTCCTATGTCGGCAATTTTGAGGGGCCCTTCGACTCCGCTCAGGGACCGCTCAGCAACCGAGGCGATAGCCTCTTCGATGTAATGCAGGGTTGTGCGGTATTCTACCTGTCCGTGGCGGGTTGTGAGGCGGTGTTCTTCGTGGAATTTGTTGTAGTATTTCTCGATATTTGTCATGGAGGGGGTCTTAGGGGGCTGCCCCTTAGCGAGCGAGGGGGTATTCGCACGCAGCATGACATGCTGCGTTTCAAGCGGACTTCCCCCTACAAACTCCAGGCTTCATCAACGGCTTTAACGGCCTTTTTCTTATCGGCATCACTCATAAATGACTGACGGAAGCTGTTCTTAACAAGGTCTTTAATTTCGTCCATTGTAAAGTTCAGGTCGTGATGGCAGATCCAGAACTCGTCGAGCAGGGTAGTCTTAAAGAAAACAGGATCGTCTGTGTTGATGTTTACAGGAATTCCCTTGTCGTAGAAGGCGCGAACCGGATGATCCTTTGCCTTTTTAACGATTTTCTTTGTAAATGTATTTGATGTAATACAGATTTCGATCGGAAGCTTTGTCTTTTTGATTTCTTCCATGAGCTTCTCGTCCTGAATAGCAGTAATTCCGTGACCGATACGCTGAGCGTGGAGGAAATTAATAGAATCCCAGATTGATTCAGGGCCTACATCTTCGCCGGCATGTGCTACAGCCTTATAACCTTCTTTAAGGGCAAGCTCGTAAACTGGAGCAAAGTCTTTTGCTGGGCCTTTTGCTTCTGCACCACCCAAGCCGATACCAATAATATCTTCGCATGGGAACTGCTTTAAGAGGTTGTAGTTATTCATTGCATTTTCGCAGCCGAAGGTGCGTGAAACGTCCATAAGAAGCTTAATGGTAATTCCTCGTTTTTCTTTGATTTTGCTGATTTTTTCGTGGAAGATTTTTACCATATCTTCATACTTAAAGCCCATTTTGAGGAAGGCAGTTGGTGCAAAGAAAACTTCGGTGTAGGTAATTCCGTTTTTTACAAGGTATTTTTCAAGTTCGTCAAAAACAATCTTAAAATCTTCTACAGAAGAATACATTCCCTGAATCTTGAGGAATGACTGGATAAAGCCATTTAAATCGTTATATGAAAAGAGCTCCTTCTGCTCTTCTTTTGTCATTTCCTTGCCAAATTTATTCTTGTATAGTTTTTTGATACCGCTTAAAGAAATTACTGCTTCGAGGTGAAGATGAAGCTCTGCTTTCGGAACAGCTGATAAAAAGGTCTTAAATTCTGATTTATTCAATTTAATCTTCTCCTAACTTTTTTCACACCCACAATAATTTTAACACGGTTCTGCGGATAATGCAATTAGTGTATAGTAATACCCTTTTAATATCGGACGAAAATCAACGAAACTTTAGGAAAAAGTGAAATCGGCAGATTTTAGCGTCTTGAAGCGTGCTTTATCTCTTTTTCTTCGTAGAGTTTTTCATCTGCGCGGGAGAGGAGTGTGTCCAGATTTGCATTTTCTGGAGTAAATGGAACAAAACCAAGGCTTATAGACAGGGTAAGAGGCAGGCCTGCTTCCTGAGAGAAGATAAGATTCAGCTGTTCTATTCGGGTTCTTATTGCAGAAATGTATCCCTTTGTGAGTCCTGTAGAAACAATTGCAAATTCATCACCACTTAAACGGCCGACAATGTCTGTTGCACGGAAGGCTTCTGAAAGAACCTTTGCTTCTGTCTGGATTGCAAGGTCTCCAACTTTATGGCCATAGGTGTCGTTGATTTTCTTGAGACCATCCATATCTGCAAAGAATACCATGCCGCTCTGGCCGTTTTTACTTGCCTTTCTAAGCTCTTTTTCGGCCTTTTCCATAAATCCGCGGCGGTTTAGTACCTGGGTAAGCTCATCAATGCTGTTCTGGAAGTTCAGTTCCTGATTATTCTTTAAAAGCTTTTCATTTTTGCTGGAAAGAACTTCGTTTGTTGTAATGGCCTGAGTGTAATCATAGGCATTTGCAATTGCATTGATTATAAGTTTGAGATAAACATGATGCATTGCGAACTTTGCATTTGTCGGTTTTACAATAAGATAGCCGTACTGCTTTTCGCCGGCAAAAATAGGGTGAACAATAAAGGTTCCCCGTAAAGGAGAATAATAAGCTTCCGGCATCAGCTGCTTGTGAGGATTTACTTCAATTCCTTTTTCGTCATAAGGAACAACTTGACTGTTGCCTGCAATATAAACCTTGAGGAAAGCCTTGTCTGGAATGGTAATTGACTGGTTCTTTTTGAAGAAAACAGGGTGCTCATAAAGAGCTACTGCCATAGATTCAAATTTCATCTGCATGCTTATCTGTGTCAGGGAGTTAAAAAGCTCTTTAAGGGTATGATTTGTATGGAAAGTGTCTATCAGTGTATAGATTCCAACAATGTCTTTTGAAGTTTCGGTATATTCTTCAATTGTATTTGAATTAATATGGTGATTTTCTATCTGTTCTCCCTGCTGATTACGGCTTGCAAAGGAAATGTTGTTTGCCTTTACGCAGCCACAGGACTGGCGGTAAACCGGTTCTGCAAAAATCTTTGTTTCGCGCGGGATTTTTTCTCCCATAAGGATTTTGTAAGCTATTTCTGCTGCGGCATAGCCCTGTCCTGCAATGTTCTGATCAATTGTAGAAAGGGAAGGTGTGGTGAATGAGGCTCGGACAGTGTCGTCAAAGCCGACTATCTTTACATCCTTTGGAACTTTAAGCCCCATTTCCTGCAGAGCCTTCATACAACCTTCTGCCATAAGGTCGTTGGAAGCAATAAAGGCATCAACCTTTACTTCATCCTTTGTTTTATACTTTTCTTTAACAAGAGTATAGGCTGCTTCGCGGATAAATAAGCCTTCAATTACATTTTCCGGATCAAATTTAAGGTTATGTTTCTTTAAAGCCTTCTTATATGCTGCAAAACGGGCAAGTCCCTCGTTTGAATTGGTAGAAGCGGCAGAAAGAAAGCCGAAGTTTTTGCAGCCATGTTCTTTTACAAGGTGTTCAACAACTTCGTCAAAAGCTTTATCGCAATCACTGGCGGTATAATGAACATTGTCAAAAGGCAGATCAACTGCAACAGAAACAATCGGCTTTTTTGTAAAAGGCTGAAGGTACTCTTTTAAGGTTTCCGGCGGAATGAAAGTCTGATACGCACTTGAAACAATCATAATCAGGTCTATATCTTCTGCCTTAAGCAGTTCTGCAGAAGCCCAGTACTGGTATTCAAATAGACCATGAGGGTAGTGAGGCTGATTTGTCTGCGCCATAACGAGTTTTACATCTTTATCAGGTGTAAAATATGCAGCAATTCCCTGTGCTACGGTAAGTGAGTATTCAACTGTTAAATTATGAACAAACAGTGCTATGCGTTTCATTTTTCTGTTCCGAAAGGAATAACAGAGTATTATTAATTATGTAACAGATTTTCTAATTCTGCAACGATTTTTTTGAACTCATCGCAGGCTGCCTGTACCGGTTCTGTCTGAGCCATATCTACGCCGGCAACCTTAAGGGCTTCAATCGGATATCTTGAACCTCCGCTCTTAAGGAAGTTGAAGTAGTCTTCACGCTCCTTATCGCCTCCGCCGGTTACGCGTTTTGCAAGGGCCAGAGAGGCAGAAATGCCTGTTGCATACTTATAAACATAGAAAGCGCTGTAGAAATGAGGAATTCTAAGTCCTTCCATATCGCTGTTAGCTTCAAAAGTCATTTCAGGGCCAAAGTAGAGCTCAAGAAGTTCGCGGTAAATCTTACGTAGCAGCTCTGCTGTAAGTGGTGTTCCCTCTTCTACAAGCTCGTGTGCCTTAAGTTCAAATTCTGCAAACATTGTCTGACGGTAAAGGGTTGCAAGAATATCGTCTGCACGCATTGAAAGCAGATATTTTTTCATTTCATCGTCTTTTGCATTCTTGTAAAGGTATTCAAATACCAGCTCTTCGTTGAATGTTGAGGCAACTTCTGCTTCAAAAATGGTGTAGTCGTAGCACATAAAGGGATTATTGTGTACTGCATACCAGCTGTGCATACTGTGTCCACCTTCATGAGCCATTGTAAACACATCGCGGATGTTATCTTCATTGTAGTTTAGCAGAATATATGGGTCTCCGATGTAGCAGCCGGAACTGAAGGCGCCGCTTCGTTTTCCTATATTTTCATAGCGGTCTGCCCAGCCGTTTAAAAGTCCGTTGCAGAGGCGGTCTGTGTATTCTTTACCAAGAGGAGCAAGGGCGGCGCGGCAGATTTCTACTGCTTCTTCGTATTTAGTTGTGGCTTTAATTGATTTTACTAAAGGTACGTATACGTCGTAGTGGCGGAGTTCTCCCTTTGCAAGACCAAGTACCTCACGGCGCAGCTTGTAATACTCGTGGAGGGCAGGGAGATTTTTATGTACGCAGTCGATAAGGTTATGATAAACCTCTGTTGGAACCTTGTTGCCGTAGAGTGCCATTTCCAGAGAGCTCTTGTAGCCTCGGGCTCGCATGCTGAATACATCCTGATTTACAGAACCTGCATAAAGGGCTGCAATGGTATTCTGGTGCTCTTCATATTTTGCATAGAACTTTTTATAAGCTTCTTCGCGAACTTTTCTGTCCTGGGAATGCATGAAAACTCCCCAGGTAGTCTCAGTAAGCTGCTTTTCTTCGCCGTCTTCGGTTACGGTTCCGAAGGTTTTGTTCATATCAACATTTGTAAGTACGCTGAAGGCAGTTTCTGCTGTCTGAGCAGGCTGCATGGCGAGAGAAAGAATGCGTTCTTCCTTTTCACTTAGGATATACTGCTTAAAATGCAAAAGTTTTTCTATATATATACGGTAATCTGCATATTCCGGAGTAGAAATCCAGCTGCGAAGTTTTTCTTCATCAATTTCCTGGATTTCAGGATCAACAAAGCTTAATTCAGCCTGCATCTGGGTATAAGCCATCATGGCGCGGCCGTCGCGGTCTGTTGCGACTGTATCGTCTTCGTCTGCCTCGTGCTGGAGAGAAGCGTAATGGTAAACAGTCTCCATTGTAAGATTTACTTTTTCCAGTTCTTTGAGGGCTGCAAGCAGAGTCTGGGCAGATTCTCCCAAACGTCCCTTGTAAGCTGCTGCTTTCTTAGTAAGCTCTGGGAGAGATTTTAAAGCTGCTTCCCATTCGTCATCTGATTTATAAATTGAAGATAAGTTCCACTTGTCTTTAGCAGGAACGTCTTTTCTTGCTGGAATTGTTTTTGCACACATTTTTTTTATGCCTCCTCGTCTAATCAAAAATCATTATACAGTTTTTCTTATATCTTCGCACTAGGTCTGCCCCTTTTCAGCGCCACTACACTTTGAATAAAACTGAATTGTGTTTTATATCTAAATATGATAGAAAGTAAGGTATGAATATTGCTTTTTTTACAGATGCTTATTACCCAAGAATTAACGGAGTTGCAGTTTCTGTCCGTTCCTATGCGACAAAACTTGCAGAGATGGGGCATTCTGTATGTATTGTCTGCTGTAACTATGATGATGAAGAAGATAAAAAAGACAAAAAGAAAAAACGGTCCTTTTTGGAGGACGATAAACTTCATCCAAATCTGAAAATCTATAGAATTTCTTCAATCAATGTTTTTGTTTCAAAAGAGGATAAATCTGCAAAACTTTCTGCCTGGCACGATGTAAAGCACACAATGGATGCTTTTAAGCCTGATATTGTTCACATCAATTCAGAATTTATGGTGGGATATTTTGGTCTTATTTATTCAAGGCATAGAAATATAGCTAGTGTTTATACTTTCCATACACTCTGGGAAGATTATGTAGACGGCTATATTAAATTCATGCCGGTATATCCTGCAAAAAAAATTGCCAAAGAATTCATTAAGTTTTATCTGAAGAGAGCAAATATTCTTATTGCGCCAACTGTGAATATTGCAAACGTAATCAAAAGTTATGGTATAGAAAGAGATGCAAAAATTCTTCCTACCGGTATTCCACAGGCTCTTGATGTAAAAAAACTGAATGTCAGACCTCTCTTTTTTAATCAGCTTCATACACTTCTTCCTCGTGTACAAAAAAAACATGTTCTTCTTTATGTTGGCCGTGTTGTAAAAGAAAAGAATCTGGATTTTCTCTTTCCGGTGTTAGCAGAAGTTAAAACAACTTTTAAGGATACAGTGCTTGTCTTTGTTGGTGGTGGCCCTGAACTGGATAATCTTAAAGAAAAAGCCAAAAAAACAGGTTATGCCAGAGATATAGTTTTTGCAGGCTACAGAAGCCGTGAAGAATTAGCTTATTTTTATAGTGTAACTGATGTTTTTGTATTCCCTAGTAAAACAGAAACACAGGGCCTGGTAACTCTGGAAGCAATGATGGCGGGAGTCCCTGTTGTTGCAATTGGCGAACGCGGTACTTTAGATGTTATGAAGGGCGATAACGGCGGCTTTATGGTAAAAGAAGATGTAAACGAGTTCTCGCAAAGAGTTCTTGATCTTCTAAAAGATAAAGAATTGTATGCTGAAAAAAGCCAGGAAGCTAAAAAATGGGCTTCTCAATGGTCTTTAGATACCCTTACAGAAAAATTAGTTACTTATTATGAAGAAGCTCTTGCAATTCGTAAAAAGCGCTAGCAAAGAAAGTGACTGCCGGGACCGGATGCCTTATTCCAGAAAGAGATAGTCTGTAAAATAAATATCGCTTACTTTTCCCAGAGCCAGATCTGCGTTGATTTCGTCGAGAATTACGCGCACTATCTTTTCTTCTGTTTCAGTAAGAAGCTGATTCTTTGTGCGGGCAGAAAAGTAGGCCTGGAAAATACCTTTGATGGAACCACTTTTGCGGGAAAGCTCTTCGAAAAACACAGTGTCTCCGGCAGGGTAGGCAAGCCATGGTGAAAGAATCATGATGGTGCCGCCTTCGTCAGAATCTGCTTTTGCAGTTGAAATACGGATGGTTCCAAGTTCAAAATAGGCAACCTCGTCTGTGTTTGAAGGAGCCATGAGGGAAACGGCCTTGCCCTGTTCAATGAGAACTGCAGGAGTATTATTTTTTCTTAAAATCAGACCGGCGATTGTCCCAATCAAAATCAAAAGTAAAAGCGCGGCTATTATTCCAAGCAGGATTTTGTTGAGCAGATTGTGGTTGTCTTTCATTTTAATTAATTCCTTCTATATATAAGTGTTATTCTGTGATGTATGGTGAAAGAAGTGCTGCAAGGCGGCCGGTGGCGCGGGCTGTAAGGTGAACTCCGTCATCAAGCCATTCTTCCTTTTCTATGCAGCCGGCTTTTTTAAGCTCGCTGATAAGCAGTCCCTGTGTAGCCGGAAGAATATAGTTTGCAATTTCACCGTAAAGGAGCTCGTAAATCTTAGATTTAAGATCCAGAAAGCCTATTTCCTCTTTTGCACTTATAAGGATTGCATCCGGGAACTTAAGGCGCAGCTTCTGAAGAGTGTGCTTATCATCTTCTGTTTTATCTACCTTGTTCAAAAGAATAAGGCGCGGATTTTTGTCGGCACCAATATCTTCCAGAACTGCGCAGACTGTTTCGTACTGAGCTTCTGCATCCGGGTCTGATGAGTCCAGAACAAGCAGCAACAAATCAGCATAAACCGCTTCTTCAAGAGTAGACTTAAAGGCGTCAATCAGGTGATGAGGAAGATTGCTGATAAATCCAACGGTATCTGTAATAAGAACTCCGGCACTGTCGTTTAGGGGCAGTTTACGGGTAAGAGGATCCAGAGTTGCAAAAAGCTTGTTTTCTACGTAGGCATCGGCGCCGGTAAGGGCGTTGAGCAGGGATGATTTTCCGGCATTTGTGTAGCCGACAAGAGCGCAGGAAGGCATTTTGTCTCTCTGCTTGCGCTGGGTCTGGCGGTTGAGCTCAATTTCTGCAAGTTCTTTTTTGATTGAGCTGATTTTATCGCGGACAAGACGCTGGTCGAGCTCCAGCTGGGTTTCTCCGGAACCCTTTGCACCAAAGGCGCCACCACGCTGTCTTGAAAAGTCTTTGTTCATGTGAGCAAGGCGGGGCAGGGAGTAGGAAAGGCGGGCAAGTTCTACCTGAAGCACAGCCTCTTTTGTCTGAGCTCGCTGGCCGAAAATGCGGATAATTACTTCCTGGCGGTCAAAACAGGAGATTCCTGAGAGTTCTTCCCAGTTTCTCTGCTTACGAGGTTCAAGATTGAAGTCAAAAATAATGCAGTCTGCCTCAATCTGCTTAGCAAGCTCGGCAATTTCTTCTGCCTTACCCTTACCAATACCGTAAGCAGGATGTGGTTCCATGCGGTTCAAAGTGAGACGCTGAACTACATCCATGCCCAGAGTGAGCACGAGCCCCTTGAGTTCCTGTAAATTGTTTCCAGGCTCACCAACCAGCAAAGCACGTGGTACAGCCGTTTCTTCTTTCTCTACATCAATCATCGCCTTAAGTTTAACCCATTTATGGCTATTCCGCAAATAATTTCGATACATAGTGCAGAAATCAGCCCCATCTGCCGATAATTTAAAAGGAAAAATGACTTCTGGCCAGAAGATTGCTTTCAGTCTGCTAGCAGCCCTTGCGCTGTTTGCGGTTTTTGTTATGAGCTTGAATTCTAGACTTTTTAAAGAGCTGGAAACACGCTTTTATGCTCAGGCAAAAATTCAGGAAAACACAGGGCAGCTGGATAAGATTTCGGAGAGCTGTGATTCGTACATTTCAGAAATTCTCTCATTAGTAGAAAAAGGTGACAATGCCTGGACAAAAAATGCCTCTGTGCGCTCATACTATGTCCAGAATCCGTCGGAAAGCGAGGCAATTCAGCGCCGACGCCTCACAGAATCCCTCTTTTCTCAAATTCCAGCCCTTAAAGGTATAAGAATCATCGATAAGAACGGGCGCAACGTGCATTACAGTTCTTTTGATGATACAGATTTACTCAAACAAAGCGGAATTTCAAAGTTCTACAAGAATTACACTGATATTATTAAAGATTCAGACGAAATTCCTTTTGAAAAGCTGCAGAAAATCACAAGTGAAACAAAGTCTGTCATTCTTTATGATGAAAACAGAAGCCGCCTCATTATCAGCGTTCCTTTCTGCTGGGTAGACGGTATTTATTCGGGAACTGCGCTTTTCTATCTGAATCTGCATGAAGTTGAAAAAGAATTAACTCGTCGCGAAGTGCTTTCAATTGGCCAGGAGATTACACTTTTTGCTGATGAGGATTATAACGGCGGTTTTGTACTGAACATTCCGCGCACAAATAAAAATGATTTCAAGCAGCCATTGCTTTCTTACTGGAAAACCAGAAGTGAGATTATGAGCCGGGGTCAGGATGCAGGTCAGGAGCCGGAAAAACTTCTTGCAATTCCAGACGGACGTTTCTATGTAGGACTTTCAAGTAACCGCATTGGTAAAATCCGTGTGGCTGGTGTTTTCACAAGTGATATTTTTGAACTTTCAGCTCAAATCCGCATTCTCATTTATATTTGTATTTTCATTTCGATTCTTCTGATTGTATTCCTGGTTTTCAGCTTTATCCGTGACCCAATGGTAACGCTCAAAAAGCGAATTAAAAAGATTCAGCTGGAAATAATTGAAAACTATATTGATGGCAAAGAAAAACGTGAGTGGGGTGATGTAGCCCGTCACCTGCGCCAGAGAAGAAATGATTTAAGCGATGAAATCATAAAGAGCCTCCACGTTCATTCAAAGAAACGCCGTAAAGAAATTTCGGAGTATCTTGAAAAGAACTGGGATGAAATATTTGCAATTTTTGAAACTAAGGCAGGTTCTGGTTCAGAAGCTTCTGCTCCGGCTGCTGCTGCAAATGTTTCAGGGGCTGCAGAATTAACAGGTGCTTCAATTGCAGAAATCCGCCGTATGCTGGAAGAAGTTCTTGCAAACAGAAATCTTGTTGTACCGGTTGCGGCAGGTGCTGTTGCGGGGGCTGGCGTTGCTGGAGCAGCTGTGGCTGCGGCTAAGGCTTCTGGACAGGCTGATGATGTTGATGAACTTGATGAAGTAGAAGAACTTGCAGAAGACCTTGATGAAATTGACGAGGTTGAAGAACTTGCTGAAGATGCTGATGAAGTTGAGGACCTCGCAGAAGAAGCAGATGAGGCTGACGAAGTAGAAGAGCTTGCAGAAGAAGCTGATGAAGTTGATGAATTAGACGAAGCTGTGGAAGAGCCTGCAGAAGAATCAGTCCTCGACGAAGTAGAAGAACTTGAAGAAGATGATGAAATTGAAACTCTTGATGAAGAAGAGGAACTTGATGTTCTCGAAGAATATGTAGAACCACCTGCATCAAATATTCATGACGATGTTGAGGCTTATATTAAATCTCTTGTTGCTCCAGAGAAAAAATATGCACCGTCAAATGAAACTTATTTTGCTTCAGAACAATTTGCCAGTGTAGAAAACCTTTTTGCAGAAGAGCTCAAGCTTGGAAACGTTAAGCCATATCATCTTGATTATGCAAAGCCGATTGAACTTACAATATTTACAATTCCAGAATACTCTCAGCCTGCTGCAGAAGTCCCTGTAAAAAATCTTACAGAAAAAGATGCTGCCGGATTTGTTGAAGCAGTAATAGAAGAAGAAAAAGAAGAAGATCTTGCTGAAGATATTATAGAAGATATTTCTGAGGAAGATCTTTCAGAAGAATCTCCAGTTGAAGAACTTACAGAAGAAGTTCCAGACTACCTCCCGGAACCAGATTTTTCAATGACAGCCTTTGGCGAAAACCTTTCAGATGAAGTTCCTGAACTCCAGGAAGAACAGGTAATTGTTGAACAGGACGACGGCGTTTTCAGTATCGCCGAAAACCTCGAATACACAGACGTAGTTCAGGACGCCGACTTCAAAAGCCTGGTTGATTCAGTTCTCTAGATTGACACGTCGCCCTGCGGGCACCTCGCAATGACAGAATAATCCAAAAAATCATATCCCACTTGCTCTAAATCAAGCATAGAATTATAATAGTTTCGTTATTTTTTTTATAGAAGGTTTCTTATGACTATTGAGATGCTTGATAAGGCTGTACGCCGTGTGCCAGATTTTCCAAAACCTGGAATTCTTTTCTATGATATTACCGGAGTTCTTGTAAATCCGGATGCCCTTAAATTCTGTATTGAGCAGATGATAGAAAAGTATAAGGACGTAAAGTTTGATGCGGTTGCAGGTGTTGAAAGCCGCGGTTTTATCTTTGCAGCTCCTTTTGCAGAAAAGCTTGGAATCCCTCTTGTATTGATTCGTAAAAAAGGAAAGCTCCCTGGAGAAACATACCAGTGCAGCTATTCTCTTGAATATGGTACTGCAACAATCGAAGTGCACAAAGCCGACATTAAAAAAGGCGGACGCTACCTTGTTGTGGATGATTTGATTGCGACTGGCGGCACGCTCGCAGCTGCCAAGAACCTGATTGAGCAGGGAGGCGGGGAAGTTACTGATTTCTTTGGCGTTATCGGTCTTCCCGCATTAAATTATAAATCCGTTTTGGCACCATGTAATGTAACTACACTTATTAACTATGACGGAGAATAATTATGATTAAATTACCAAGTAAATATAAAGCAATTCTCGGAACACGCGAAACCGAGCACGCAATTGTTGCAATTAAAGATTTCTTTCAGCTGGCCTTGAGTACAGAACTCAACCTTACCCGTGTTACAGCACCTCTTTTTGTAGATGCAGGAAAAGGTATTAATGATGACCTTAACGGTGTTGAGCGCCCTGTAAGCTTCCCTGTGAAAGACCTGGGCGATGCAAAAATGGAAATCGTTCAGTCACTTGCAAAATGGAAGCGTCTTAAAATTACTTCACTCGGACTTGAACCAGGCTTTGGTATCTATACTGATATGAACGCCCTTCGCCCTGATGAAGAACTTGATGCAATTCATTCTATATATGTAGATCAGTGGGACTGGGAAATGGCAATCGATCCAAAAGACCGCACTGTTTTCTATCTCCACGAAATTGTAAAGAAGGTTTACCGCTGTATTCAGCGCACAGAGTTCTTCCTTTATGACCGCTACCCACAGCTCAAGCCAATTCTTCCAAAGGATATCAAGATTCTTTACGCAGATGATTTGCAGAGACTCTATCCAAAGCTGACTCCAAAAGAGCGCGAGGATAAGGTTGCTAAAGAATACGGTGCTGTATTTATTACAGGTATCGGTGGTAAGCTTGATGACGGTACAATTCACGACGGACGTGCTCCAGACTACGACGACTGGATTACAGAATGCGGCGACGGCCACCGTGGTCTCAACGGAGATATTCTTGTATGGAACCCTGTTCTTGAACGTGCTTTTGAGCTTTCTTCTATGGGTATTCGTGTAAGCCCTGAAAGCCTTAAGGCTCAGCTTGAAGAACGCGGCTGCCCTGAGCGCGCTAAGTTTGAATTCCATTCACGCCTTCTTAAGGGCGAACTTACTCAGACTCTTGGTGGCGGTATAGGCCAGTCACGTCTTTGTATGTTCCTCCTCCGCAAGGCTCACATCGGCGAAACTCAGGTTAGCGTGTGGACAGACGAAATCAAAGCCGACTGCAAAAAGCACGGTATTGAGTTACTGTAGATAATGAAATGAGGCGGTGGTTGAGTGATGCGAAGCATCGTATCGAAACCACCGTTTTTTTTATATGGCAAAAGAGTATAAGTTCAAGGCAGAAGAGTTAGAGTCTCAGATAGCAAGCCTTTCACAGAAAGGTATTACAGAACTTTCTGTAACTGATGAAAAAGTTGCTCATGATAAAAACAAGCTCCTGCGACTTATGAAGCTTATAGCGCAGCATGCGCCAGAGGTGTTCGTTTCTTTTCTTGTAGATGCAAGTCTTATAGACCGCGAGGTAATCTCTGCTGCCCAGAATATTTTCTGTTCATTTGACATTCCTCTTGAATGCAGCGAGAAGGGCGGTCATCTTCTTTTTGATAAAAAGTTTTATGCAAACAAAGCCCGCCTGCTAAACGAGTCTGGTCTTGTATTTGGTTTTCATCTTACCTACGCTGCAACTCCCGGAGACACATTAAAGCTTTTCTCAGAGCGTCTTGATTTTGCAGTTCAGCAGTATCCAAATCATATTGAATTTCCTCAGATAATGAACAGCGAACTTGAGCCTCCAAAGGTTACCGGAACTTTTTCCGCCCAGGATATCCGCTGGTGCCGTGACACAGCCTTTGCCTGCCGAACTTTTTACACAGCCGGCCGTGCAGTTCCATGGTTTCTTTCTATATTAAAGCCACTTCGCATTTATCCTTCCCGCTTCTTTTCTGATTTTGCAGAATGGCAGCGTGTGAATAACTGTTCTTACAAAAGCGGTTTTAATCCGGAAGGTGAAAACCATAAATCAATAGAAAAAATGCAGCTGCTTTTTCTTGATGAAAAATATGAAGAAAAGGGCTGTCACTCTTTAATCAGCCTTATGCATGATATTGTAAAAATTAACGGAGCAATGTCTCGCTTAGCCGGCGAGGGTGAAGAATCTGTTATAACTACTTCTTATAATCCGGATGATTTATTAAGCGAAGAAGCTTTTGACCTTAATGCCTTTGCAGAAAATGTATGTATGGAAGAGTGTAAGGTAAAAATCTTTTCTAATGGCGAATATCCTGATTATGAGATACAATAATAGACATGTATAACATAGCCGTTTTTGTACATAACTTTTCGGTAGAATATGCCGACCTGGTTATCCAGGGAATTTACAGATTTTTCTCGGACCGAAAAGACACTCGTGTTTTCTTTGTACAGACTGCAACTCCTCACATTAATGACGGCCTTTACGAATATCAATACTGGACATCTACAGAATATCTAAAATCAGAAGTTATAGATGAAATCATCATAGTTTCTAATACCTATTGTCTTTACAAAAAGCAGGATGAAATAAAAGAACTCTTAAAGCCATATTACGGGAAAAAAATAGTTTCCATTGGAATGAAGTTTGAAGACCCTAACATTCATTATACAACAGCAGACTGTCTTTCTGTTTATGATGAAGTTGTGGGACATTTGAAGAATGTTCATGGCTGTACAAAAATCGGTTTTTTCTCTGCTAATAACATTTCTTCACAGGAAGGCTGGGAACGTTTTGAAGCCTTTATGCATGCGATGGATAAACATGGCCTTGAGTTCCATCCGGAATGGGTGCTGGACGGCGCCTTTACAAAATCTTCTGCCCTTGCAGAGATGAAAGAAAAGTATCACTCAAAAGAAGATATTGAGTACGAAGCAATTATATGTGCAAATGACCTGATGGGAATGGCAGTTCTGGATTATTTTGCCGAGCTTGGTATTAAGATTCCTTCAGAAATGAAGGTATTCGGCTTTGATAATACTTCTCATTCTATTTTAAGTGTACCAAGCCTTTCTACAATAGATCAGACTATAGAAGAGCAGGGCTATGCTGCAGCAGAACTTGGACTTAAACTTTTACGTGAAGGTAAGAAAAAGAATTGCCTTCAGAAGCCTACGGTAAACACAAATCTTAAGGCAATTTACCGCCGTTCCTGTGGCTGCGAAGATTTACTGGAACAGAAAAAGCGTGATGTGTTTACAGCAGCGGCTTCTCATTATGATGAGCTTCGCAGAATCGGTAACCTTTTTGATGTAATGAAGGGAACTTCCAACCTCGACGATTTTGCAAAATCCTTTAAGACAATCGTAGACAGCTCTGGCTTTACAAAGCTTGTTGTTTATGCCCTGAGAGAGCCTGTAAATGTTTTGCGGGAAGATAATTTTGTAATGCCTGCGGAAGCAAGACTTCTTCTTCATATTGATACGGAAAATGATATTGCCAGATACTATGAAGATAATGAATATATTGAACTGAAGAAAAACCTTTTTGATAAGAAACAGGCTGATAAAAATCCTGGCTGTTTTATTTTCCAGCCTGTAATATTGGGCACTCAGCAGTATGGTTATCTTTTTTGTAAGGCTGAGCGTACTGATTTTGGAATGAACAATATTCTGCTTAAGGTAATTACCAGTCTGATTGTTCAGGCTTATGATTATACAAAAACTGTTAAGCAGAAAAATCTCCTTGAGACAATGAATAAGGAACTCAAGGAGAAAAACATAGACCTAAGCATCAGTTCAAAAACAGATGAACTGACCCAGCTTCTCAACCGCCGTGGTTTTATGGAATACGGTCAGAAGATGATTTTGTTTTCTCAGGAAATCGATACCAGCGGAGTAGTCTTCTTTGCAGATCTGGACCAACTTAAGAAAATCAATGATAAGTATGGCCATGAATTTGGTGATAAGGCAATTGCCGGTGTTGCAGAAGTTTTGAGGTCTGCCTTCCGAAAAATGGATATTATAGGAAGGTTAAGCGGAGATGAATTTGGAATTGTTGCTTCTGGTATGGATATAACACATATAGATAAGCTGCGGGAAAAAATTGATTCTATGTGCGCTGAGTATTCGCAGAAAAATAACTTTCCTTTTGTGCTTTCAATGAGTCTTGGTGCAAGTTCTTTTGATTATAGTAATAAAGATTTGAATGAGCTTTTGACTGTTGCAGACCAGAGCCTTTACGAGCAGAAAAAAATCCATCATGCAAGAAATAAGATTTAGTACAAACCAGACTCGGCGGCTGGATGAGTTTTTAAGAAAAGAATTGCCTGCAAAGGTTTTTGAAGTGACAGCCGGTTCACAGACTGGGGACATTTCCAACTCAAAAATAAGACGCCTCATATTGGCAGGTGCTGTTCAGGTAAACGGGCGCCCTGTTTTGCGGCCTGCCTTTGAGCTTAGAGGGAACAGTAGTATTTTAGTACGTTTCGAGGCTGAAAAGTTCTTTTACGAAAAACAACCCGATGACTTAAAATTCGAGGTCTCTGCGGCCGACATTCTTTTTGAAGATGAAAATCTGATTTTTCTTAATAAACCCCACCGCTTTCCGGTGGAGCAGACAATCACCGGTAACCGCAATAATTTGCACGACAGCCTTGTGGACTTTCTCTGGCATCGTTCTCCGGAACTTCGTAATCCGCCTTATGCGGGAATAATGCATCGCCTGGACCGTGAAACCAGCGGTGTAATTTTGTTTACGAAAAGCCGTTCTGTAAATGCGGCTGTGTCGGAAATGTTTCAGAAACACAACCTTACAAAACAATACCTTGCAGTGGTGGAAGATGCGAAGAAAGGAATCTCTCTGGACGTTGACTCTCAATTCACTGTAGAAATGTTCATGGGGCGCCTTACCGGGAAATCTCAGCAGGGGAAGTGGGGCCAGTTATCAGAAGCTCGTGGCGGACAGTATTCTAAAACAGATTTTCGTGTTTTAAAGCGTATTACCGTTGAAGGTCGTCCTTGTCTTCTTATAGAATGCACCCTCTATACCGGCCGTACCCACCAGATTCGCGTGCATCTGGCAAGCCGGGGACTTCCTATTCTTGGTGATGAACTTTATGGTGGTTCTTCTGCCAGCCGTATGTACCTTCATGCAGCAAGGCTTGCTTTTTCTCTAGAAGGTAAGACTTACGACGTTACTTCATCATTTAACAAATTTTTATAAATTTTTCAAAAAAATGTTGACGTTTTCCCCACAAAATTAGTAATTTTAAAGATAGAAAATATATATTTTTGATGGTGGAGAAGAATGGCTGAAGAGAAAACTGAAAATCAGACAGAAGAAAAAGCAACTTCTCAGGAAGAAGCTGCCGCTGATTCACAGGCTACAGACGGTGCAGATGCCACTGCTGCTGAGAAATCGGAAGAGAAAAAAGAGCTTACTCCGGAAGAAAAGATTGCTGCTCTTGAAAAAGAAAATGCTGACCTTAAAGATCAGCTCTTGCGCCGCGCTGCAGACTTTGACAACTACCGTAAGCGCATGATGAAAGAAAAGCAGGACACTTACGACTACGCTAATGCCGGACTTCTGGGCGACCTGCTCGACAGTCTTGATAATTTTGACCGTACAATTGATGCTGCAAAGGACGCTAAGGATGCAAAAGCAATTGCAGACGGTATCAAGATGATTAATAAGAATCTTGTAAAGATGCTTGAAGATAAATATGGTCTTACAGGCTACGGCAAGGAAGGAGATGAATTTAATCCTGACGAGCACGAAGCAATCGGCCGTATGGAAGATGAAAAAGCCAAGAAGGAAACTCTGGCTCAGGTTTATCTTAAGGGCTACAAGCTCAAGGATAAAGTCATCAGACACGCTAAGGTTATGGTTAAGGTGCCGAAAGCGTAATTCACTAGTAAATTAGAAAGCGAGGTAAATAAAAATGGGAAAGATTATTGGTATTGACTTAGGAACAACAAACTCTTGTGTTGCCGTAATGGAAAACGGCGAACCAGTTGTAATTCAGAACTCAGAAGGTGGACGTACAACTCCTTCTATCGTAGGTTTCACAGCAAAGGGAGACCGCATTGTTGGTGCACCTGCTAAAAACCAGATGGTAACAAATCCAAAGAACACAGTTTACTCAGTAAAGCGTCTTATTGGACACCGCTTCAGTGAACTTCAGGGTGAGGCTACAAAGCTTCCATATACAATCATCGATAACGGTTCAGACTGCCGTGTAGAAGTAGAAGAGGGTGGAGCTAAAAAGCGCTACTCACCACAGGAAATTTCTGCTTTCATTCTTCAGAAGATGAAGAAAACTGCTGAGGACTACCTCGGAACAGAAGTTACAGATGCTGTAATTACAGTACCTGCTTACTTCAACGACTCTCAGCGTCAGGCTACTAAGGATGCTGGTAAGATTGCCGGACTCAACGTTCAGCGTATTATCAACGAACCTACAGCTGCTTCTCTTGCTTTCGGTTTCAAACAGGATCAGGACAAGGAAAAGACAATCGCTGTATACGACCTTGGTGGTGGTACATTCGATATTTCTATTCTCGAACTCGCAGACGGCGTATTCGAAGTAAAATCTACAAACGGTGATACACACCTTGGTGGTGATGACTGGGACCGTGTTATCGTAAACTGGCTGATTGACGGCTTTAAGGCTGATACAGGCATTGACCTTTCTAAAGATCCAATGGCTATGCAGCGTCTCCGTGAAGCTGCTGAAAACGCTAAGATTCAGCTTTCTTCACAGACTTCAACTGATATCAACCTTCCATTCATTACTGCTGATGCAACAGGTCCAAAGCACTTGCAGAAGTCTTTGACACGTGCTCAGTTTGAACAGATGACAGATAACCTTTATGAAAGAACTAAGGAACCTTGCCGCAAGGCTCTCCAGGACGCTGGTATTACAGCAGACAAGATTGACGAGGTTCTTCTTGTTGGTGGTTCTTCTCGTATGCCAAAGGTACAGGAAGTTGTTAAGGCTATCTTCGGTAAGGAAGGAAGCCGTGCTGTAAACCCAGATGAAGCAGTTGCTGTTGGTGCTGCTATTCAGGGTGGTGTACTCCAGGGTGATGTAAAGGACGTTCTTCTTCTTGATGTAACTCCACTTTCACTTGGTATTGAAACAATGGGTGGCGTATTCACAAAGCTTATCCCAAGAAATACAACAATTCCTACAAAGAAGAGCCAGATCTTCTCTACTGCAGCTGATGGACAGACTGCCGTATCAATCCACGTACTCCAGGGTGAGCGTGAAATGGCTGATCAGAACCGTACACTTGGCCGCTTCGACCTCGTAGGTATTCCAGCCGCTCCTCGTGGTGTTCCACAGATTGAAGTTACCTTCGATATCGATGCTAACGGTATTGTTCACGTTTCTGCTAAGGATCTTGGAACTGGTAAGGAACAGCACATTCAGATTACTTCTTCTTCAGGTTTGAGCGACGAAGAGATTGAGAAGATGGTTAAAGATGCAGAAGCAAACGCAGCTGCAGATAAGGCTAAGCGCGAAGGCGTTGATGCACGTAACGAAGCAGACAGCTTGATTTATGCTACAGAAAAGACACTTAAGGATCTTGGAGACAAGGTTGACGGTGGCGAAAAGCAGAAGATTGAAGATGCTATGGCAGCCCTCAAGCAAGCTATGCAGGGTGACAATGTAGAAGATATCAAGGCAAAGACAGAAGCCCTCAAACAGGCTTCATACAAGATCGCCGAAGAACTCTACAAGCAGCAGGCCGCAGCCGGACAGGCAGGAGCAGGTGCTCAGGGCGCTGAAGGTGCCGCAGCAGGTGATGCTGGAGCTGGTGCAGCAGGTGATGCAGGCGCAGAAAACAAGTCAGGCTTCGATAAAGGTTCAGCTGATGATGTTGAATATGAAGTAAAGGATGATGACAAGTAAAAATTGAACGAGGTCATGCTCGGAGTGAAAAATGACGCTCGCCTGCATCATTCCCGCAGGCGAGGGGCATGTTTTCACGGGAGAGCAGGACCATTTTTCAAGATGTCCTGTTCTTGTAGACAGGACATTTTTTTGATATATTGATTAATATTTTTATTGATGGACATAAGATATGGCAAAGCGTGACTATTACGAAGTATTAGGTGTTGACAAATCAGCTGATCAGGAAGCAATTAAAAAGGCTTACCGTAAGCTTGCTGTAAAATATCACCCGGACAGAAACCCTGGTGACAAAACAGCCGAGGAAAAATTCCGCGAGGCTACAGAAGCTTACGAAGTACTTTCTGACGAAGAAAAACGTCCTATTTACGACCAGTACGGCTTTGCCGGTCTTGATGGTATGGGTGCCGGTGGCGGCGGTGGAGCTCAGTATTCACATGCCTTCCACGACTTCTCAGACCTCTTTGGAGGAGCCGGTGGCGGCTTCTCTGATATCTTTGATTCTATTTTCGGTGGTGGCTTTGGTGGCGGTGGACGCAGCAGCTCTAGAAGCTCTGGTCCTGCAGCAGGTGCCAGCCTCCGTTACGATCTTCATATTCAGTTTAAGGATGCCGTTTACGGTACTCAGGCAGATATCCACTTTAAGCACAACGAAGCCTGTGAGGCTTGTAAGGGTAGTGGAGCAGCTGCCGGTGCTTCTAAGAAAACTTGTCCAACCTGTAATGGTATGGGCCAGGTTCGCCAGGGTAACGGCTTCTTTACTATTCAGCAGACCTGTCCTAAGTGCGGTGGCCGCGGTACAATAATTGATAAACCGTGTCCAAGTTGCCGTGGAAAGGGTATTCAGGAAAAATCTAAGCAGATGTCTCTTAAGATTCCTGCCGGAGTTGATAACGGAAAACGTATCGTAATCCGCGGAATGGGTGATGCCGGAGAAAACGGTGGACCTGCAGGAGACCTCGTAGTTGTATTACACGTAGAACAGCATCCATTCTTTGAAAGAGATGGAGCAGATCTTTACTGTGCTGTTCCAATCAGCATTGCACAGGCTGCTTTGGGCTGCGAAATCACAATTACAGCCCTGGATGGCAAAAAACTTGCTATTAAAATCCCAGATGGAACTTCAAATGGAAAGCTTTTGCGCATAAAAGGCGAGGGTGTTCCTATTTCTGGTACTACACGCAAGGGCGATTTGTACGTAAAAATCATGGTTCAGGTTCCAACAAAGCTTTCTACTAAGCAGAAAGAACTGCTTAAGGCTTATATGGATCTGGAAAATCCACCTAGGGAACCAAGTCTGTTGAATCTTTCAAAATTGGATAATTAGTGGTCTCGTGATAAAAGTACTCCCGCTGCAAAATGACTTGCTTCGCGGGGGTGATGCTACGCAAGGTCATTTTGCCGCTCCGCACTTTTATCACAAATCACGGTATTAACTTTTGAAAGTTTCCCTTTCTTACGCATAATTCCTTATTTATTGAACTTTTTTCCCAAATTTTCCGATAATATGATAGAATAGTATCATTCTATTTAAAATATTAGTTAGAAATCAGGGGTTATCATGTACAAAACCAGGAAAAGAATTGTTCTAATCTCTATAAATGTTTTGACAATTTTGTGCTTCATTGCGGCTTGCCTTATGCTTTTACCGCAAAGAACAGGAGAATCATTTTCTTGGATAACGCTTCTTGTTGCGTTCATAGTATTTTTTGCTACAGTTTTCTGGGGAAACCGCTTCCGTTCTTTCTTCCTTGCCAAAGTACGAAAAGACACTCTGGAAACAGGTGAAACTGTTATCTTAAATGATTTTATTGCCCGTCTCCGTTTCTGTTATTCCCTTGATGATTTTTATGTTGTAATTGGTGATGTACTGGAAAAACAGGGTGACTGTTCTGTTCTGCTTATTGACCGTTCAAAAAACTACATTCTTTATAACAGTCCTAACCGTACTTCAACCTCTGAAACAGTAAGAAATAAGCTGGACCAGCACTTTAATGAGCAGTGGCCGGATGGTTTTTACTTCTTTGACCGTCATATCGGTGTAACTACAAATTACCGCAAAGCCCGTGGTTTCTTTATGTGCTGCGATGGCTATCATCTTTATGTATTCTGCCGCTATACAAGACTTTTTGACCTTGATGTATATAAGAGACTTTACGAAGAGTATAAGCGCTTTGTAAGCCGTTCTCGTACAATTACTACTCTTTCAGAAATTTCTGCGACAACAAAGGAATGGGAACAGCTTGCTGAAACCCAGCAGTCCTTCCTTCCTCAGAAGATTCCAAACATTCCAAAACTCAAGATTGCAACTTATTACCGACCACTCGTAAACGTATCGGGTGACTACTTCTCAATTCTTCCAATCGACTCTTCAAAAACTCTGCTTATGCTTGGAGACGTATCTGGTAAGGGACTTCCTGCCGCCCTCATCATGGGTTTGGTGATGAACACTGTAAAGATTATTGAAGATAAGGAAGACCTTGTTGGTGTACTTCATGCAATCGATAAGGCTATTAAAGGAATGCACCTTCAGGATAAATATACCGTATTGTTCCTGAGTATTATTGATACAGAAAAAATGCGTATCCGCTATATCAACGCTTCCATGTCTGACCCGATTATTCTTTCTCCTTCTCCAGACGGTTACCGAATCAAGCCTCTTACTTCTAATGCTTCACTTATCGGTATTCTTGATGTAGGTGATGTTACCGTTGCAGAAAAGCGACTCTTCCGTGGAGACACCATTCTGATGGCAACCGACGGTGTATCTGAAGTAATGGATGAAAGTGGTGTAGAGCTTGGTGATACTGATATCTATAAAAAGACCCTTATGGCCGGAGCTGCAAAAGAGCCGCAGCAGATGGTAGATGATATTGTTGATCTTATCATGAAATACAATGGTGATAAAAAGCTTCATGATGACGTTACAATGATGATTGCCAAGGTAGGTTACTAATATGATTTATATAATTCTTAATATTGTTTGTGCACTTTTTATCGTATTTTTTACTCATCTTGTAGACGGTAAGGTAAAGGCTGATAATCTTGGCGTTTCTTCTTTCTCTGTTGCAATGCTTGTAACAGCAATTGAGTCAATTTTATTTGTACTTGTCCTTATAATGCGCTATTCGAATTTCGAAGCCTTGATTGTACCTGTTATGCGAATCTGTCTTTCTCTGGACGGAATTGCCTTTGTAATTGTCAGCTTTGGAATTTTTGAGATTGGTAAGCCTAGAAAACTTCTTTTGACATCTCTGGTAAAATATGGCCTGATTATTCTTGCCCTTGTTATTTCATTCTTCCAGTTTACAACAATCGATGTTTCTTTTGAGCACGGAATTGTAATTGCATCTGAGTATTTGATTCCGGCTCCTGCAAGAGACTTCTTTCCATTAACCTGGACTTCTTTATTTACTAACCTTTATCGTTATATCTTACCAATTGCAGGACTTCTTTTCCTTGCAGTTATGCAGGAAGACAAAAATGCAACTCAGCTGGAAAAATACCAGACTTCTGTAATGGCTGAGGGTGTACTTTTGATGTGGGCAATAAACCTCGCAATTAAGTATGTTTCAATTTCTGCCCCTGCATTCTCTTTGTTGTATATATTCTCATACCTCTTTATGTACGTTGTTTTCTACATGGCAATCACAAAGATTTCGGTTCCATCTGGAAAAGCAATGTTTGTAACATTCTTTAAGACTCTTGTTTCTTACATTATCCCTGCAGCTGCGGTTGGTTTCCTGTCTATGATTCTGCAGCCTGTAAATGGTGAATTAAATCCAACCTTTATTGCTGAGTTTATTTTGTATTCTGCTGCAGCAGTTCTCTTCTCTTTGTGGATTTCTTCTGTTCTTTCATCTTCTTCAAAGCTTTATACTGCAGACTATGAAGAGGCTCTTGAAAAGGAACTTGCACGTATTGATTACCGCGAAGCTGAAATGGACCAGATTACAGCCAAGATGTTTGAAATCATGCGCCGTAACGTAGAAGCTTCTTCTATGACTGTTTATATTCTTTCTGGACAGAACGAGCTTGATGTTGCATATACTTCAAACAAAATGGATATTAAGATTCCTTTGAATAACCCTATGTTCGATACTCTGCTTAATATCGGTAAGAGTATTGTTATTCAGACTCAGATCGAAAAAGAACATGATGTTTCTACAATTCAGAAAGAACTTGATCAATTCTTTAAGCTTACAAAATCTGATGCTTTCTTTATCCTGAACGAAGGTCACAACATCTTTGGTATTATCACTCTTGGTAAAAAGGCCTCTGGTGATCACTACAAGGAATATGACTACAACGTATTTGTAAAGCTGTATTCATACTTCTTCGTATTCGGTTACTACATGCGTAACATTTCAAACAAAGATGTATTAAGTGTTGTAAACCGCGAAATTAAGATGTCTTCTCAGATCATTACTTCTATTCAGGAAAATATTGATCATGTTAAGACTCCTAAAGTTGATATCGGATACATGATGGTTCCTGCTCACAACATTGGTGGTGAGTTCATTGATATGATCCGCCTTACAGAAAGCAGACACCTCTTTGTAGTAGGTGACCTTTCTGGAAAGGGTATTGCGGCTTCCATGAACATGGTCATCTTAAAGTCCATCATTCGTTCTTACCTTGCCGAAGTTCATGACTTTAAGCAGCTGGTTGTAAAACTCAATACCTTCGTAAGAGACTCCCTTCCAAAGGGAACAATCTTTGCCGGTTTGTTTGCACTTATTGATTTTAATACTGATACTATGTATTACATCAACTGTGGTGTTCCAGCCCTCATGATGTATACTCAGGTTTATAACAACGTAATCGAGATTCAGGGGTCAGGCCACATTCTTGGATTCGTAAAGGATATTTCTCCTTATATTTCTGTAAAAACTACAAAACTCAACCATGGTGATATCATCATGGCTTGTACTGATGGTTTGATTCAGTCACACTCACTTCGTGGTGAGCAGTTTGGTAAGGAACGCGTTCAGCAGGCTCTTCTTGATAACTCAACTTACCCTGCACAGCGAATGGCTCAGTTTACTTTTGAAGGACTTCTCAAGTTCATGTCAAAGGAAATGGAAGACGACGTTTCTATTCTCGTAATCAAATACGAGGGCTTACCTGAAGAGAAGAAGGAAGAAACTCCTGTTGAAGGAGAAGCTGCTGCAGAAACTGCTGAGACATCAGAAGCACAGGCAGAAGAAAGTCCTGTAGAAGAACCTGTAGACTCACAGATGGATGCTGTTGCAGATGAAACTGTAAATACTGAAGAAATGGCTGCAGAAAGTGCAGAAGCTGCTTCGAAAGCAGAAGAAAGTCCTGCAGCAGAAGCAGAAGCTCCAGTTGAAGAAAAGCCTGCAGCTGCAAAACCTGATGATATGCCTTTGCCAGATGGTTTTGAAATGCCAGATTTAAGTGATCTTGATGCTATGATGAAGGAGGCTGGTTTATAATATGGAACAGTTATCAATTGTAGAAAAAGATGGTGCAAACTATCATATGTACGAACTCGAAGGCGCTCTTAACGCCTATACAATCGGTGAATTCCAGAACACTCTCTACGAGGCAGTTCACAAGAATAATATCGTACTTGATATGTCAAAGCTGGTTGAACTTGACCCGGCTGGAATCGGCTTTTTGATGGCTGCATTCAACGACAGTGAAGATGTAGGCAATAAGCTTTACTTTATGTCTATGTCAAATGAAGCCGAAAAAGCAATTTCGGCAACCGGATTCAAGTATCTGTTTAATCTGATAAACTCTGTTACCGAAGTTAACTAATTAATTCCAGTTAATTCCCTGGCCTTCGCTTCTATAGCGGAGGCCATTTTTTTTGCATCATTCTGATTTTCACTAATGATTCTGACAAAGACTGAACCTGCAACAATTGCATCAACTGAATCAGCAAGAGTCTTTGCCTGTTCTCCGTTAGAAATACCAAAACCTCCGTATATCTTTGAACCTCCGTTGCTTACCTTTTTAAGAAATGTGAGAGTGCTTTTGTCTATTCTGGTGTCAGTACCTGTAATACCTGTTCTGAGCGCCGCATAAATATAAGGAAACCCTGCATTCGCAAGTTTTTCGAGGCGGTTGTCTGCCATGCTGGGAGCTGCAACAGGAATGTTAATCATGCCGTTTTTCTTGCAGGACTCTGTAAGTCCTTCGTCATAATCAAATGGAAGATCCGGGATAATCATTCCTTTTACACCGGCAGCTGCGGCACGCTTACAGAAAGCTTCTACGCCCGGTGTATAAATAAGAGAGCCATAGCTCATAAGATAAATTGTGAGGTCCGGGAATTCTTTGTGTATGCTTGCAATAAAGTCCAGACCGTCTGCAGTTTTGTAGCCGCGTTCAAGAACCTTTGTACAGGCTGTCTGAATTGCAGGTCCGTCTGCACTCGGGTCTGAAAAGGGCAGCTGGATTTCCAGAATATTAGCTCCACCTTTTACAAGGGAACGGGCTGCTGTTAGGGCAAGGTCTGTAGTTGGATAGCCGGCAACAAGATGGCTCATAAGTTTTATTTTATTCATTTTCTTTCTCCCATGATTTTTGCATTGTGGATGTCAGTTGAGGATTCAAGTCGTTCTATTTCTGCATGAAGGAAATCAAGCCATTCTTCAGGGCGGAAAACAGGACTAGTTATAAATACATCCTTATCACCACGGCCACTCATGTTAATGATGATTGCCTGATCTGATGGAATCTGGCGGGCCAGTTTCATTGCAGCTGCTCCTGCATGGGCAGATTCAAGGGCGAATAAGATTCCTTCGTTGCGGGCAAAAAACTGAACAGCTTCCAGAGCTTCCTTATCCAGAATGGAAGTAAACTCTACACGGCCAGAGCGGCCAAGGGCTGCAAGCTGAGGTCCAATACCACAGTAATCCAGGCCTGCGGAAATTGAACGGGTAGGAAGAGCCTGTCCGTCTTCATCAAGAAGGAAGCGGCTTTTGTAGCCCTGGAGGATTCCGTCGCGGGCTGCGTTTCCTGTCATGCGGCTTGCATTTTCTCCAACGTTGGGACCAATTCCTCCGGCTTCTGCTCCGATAAGGCGAGGTTCTTTTTCATTAATAAAGGGTTCAAAAAAACCGATTGAGTTTGAGCCACCACCGACACAGGCAACCATGGCTCCAATCTTGATTCCACGTTCAGCAGCCTGCTTTTTTACTTCACGGCCAATAACACTCTGAAACTCGCGTACAATATCAGGGAAAGGAGCCGGACCAAGGGCACTGCCTAAAACATAATGGGTTGTATCGGGATTTGCAGCCCAGTCGCGCATTGCTTCGTTTACCGCATCCTTGAGGGTGCGGCTTCCGCTAGTTACAGGGTGAACTTTTGCACCATAGAGCTCCATTGCGGCAACATTCGGCTGCTGACGGCGTACATCTACTTCTCCCATATAAATCGTACAGTCGAGTCCAAGTTTGGCACAGGCTGCAGCAGTTGCAAGTCCATGCTGGCCGGCTCCTGTTTCTGCAATGATTCTTTTTTTACCCATGCGCTTAGCAAGCAGACACTGACCGATTGCATTGTTGATTTTATGGGCACCTGTATTGGCAAGACCTTCCAGCTTGATATAGATCTGTGCACCGCCAAGAAGTTTTGTGGCAGTTGGCGCAAAGTAAAGAGGTGTTTCCCGGCCAATATAGTCGCGGCGGATTACTTCAAGTTCATCTAAAAAAGCTTTATCTTTCATTGCCTCATGAAAGGCAACTTCAAGTTCATCGAGTGGACGGCGCAATACTTCTGCAACATATTTGCCCCCATAGTTATCAAAAAATCCATTATCGCTCATTATTAATCTCCTGTAATTAAATGTCATTATCGGACTTGATCCGATAATCTAGAAATTTCAGTTCTGTCTGGATTCCCGTGTCAGGCATGGGAATGACAATAATCGTTCTATCTTTTCTTTATTCTTAATTCCCGGAATGTCATCTTCAACTCCGCCTGAAAGGTCAATCAGTTCAGGATGGTAATTTTGAATTACCAAAGAAACATTCTCAGGGGTGATGCCGCCAGCAAACCATTTGATTTCATAGGTCGTCTGGAAGCCGGCAGATGAATCTGATTTTGTGATTTCTTTTGAATCAAAAAGAACTCTCATTTCACCCTTAGAAACAAGAGTTTCATAATCTGTCAGATTATCAGTTGCAAAGTAGTGGGGAAGTCTAAGTAAGTCTTTGCTAACTGTTTCATAAGGAATTTTATGAAACTGAAGCAGATCAAGACATCCGTCTTTCACGAGTTGAATTGCTTTCTGAGCTTCCGCTGAATCAAGGTCTACAATTACAGCCACTTTCTTTGCATTTACTTTGTTGAGTTTCGGAAGAAGTTTTTCAAGTCTGCTTTCTCGACTTATACTTCGGGGAAATGCATCTGCAAAAATAAAGCCAAGAAAGTCAGCTCCAAGCTTATCTGCCAGAAGCATATCTTCAACCCGTGTAAGTCCGCAGACTTTAATCAAAGGCCTTTTCTTTCCGTTGTCTGAGCAGTAAATATTTTTCCAGAAATCAGAATTACGTGAAGGAACTGCTTGCATAAAAGCATCAACCAGCCCCTTACGAAGTTCCGGATTTCTAGCAGCTGCTTCTCCCAACAGTAACCCAGTGAAACCCATAGCAGAAACTGATGTTGCACAGTCGTAGTTTGTAACTCCGCTTTCAAAAATGATTTTTGCATTGCTGCCCAAAATATTTTGAATTTTCTGAAACATCAGGCAGGGACGAAGCAAATCAATTTTGAAAGTTGCAAGGTCTCGGCTGTTTACTCCGCATACAAAGTTTTCAACAGGTATTCGTTCAGCAAGATATTTTAGTTTTTCTAAATCTTCTTCTGAACGGATTTCAAAAAGTGCGCTCATACCAAGACGCACAACTTCCTCTGCCATCTTTAAGAGACTTTCTTCAGAAAGAATTCTTGCAATCAGAAGAACAGCATCTGCTCCCGCCCTGTAAGAGATTTCTATTTCTTCTGGGTAGAGAAGAAAATCTTTGCGGAGAACTGCAGGTGCATTTCCAGATGTGTCTGTATCATCAACTGCTTTACAGACTTTCATAAGGTCTTCAAGATTTCCCTTAAAATAGTTTTTTTCTGTAAGGCAGCTGATTGCCCGGGCTCCGGCCTTTGTATAAGAGCAGGCAGTTTCATAGGAATCCAGGTCCGGAGAGATATCGCCCTTACTCGGGGATGCCCGTTTTACTTCCAGAATCAGGCCCTTTGTTTTTAAGAAAGGGTGAATCTTTCTGCTTCGGGTTTCCGGGAGCTTGATTCCAAAATCTAGTCCAAGTTTTTCAATATCTTTTTTTCTTTTTTCAATTATTGTAGTAAGAATATCCATATGGCTAAGCACAAAGCTCCTCTGAAACTCTCTGGATTTCGTGTAGTTTTGCCAGACTTTTACCGCTATCAATAACATTCAAAGCCATGTCGTAGCCTTCTTTGAGAGTCTTTGCTTTACCACTCAAGTAGAGCAGGGCGCCTGCATTAAGACCTACTGCTGCACGGATTGTTGCACGGCCTTTTCCGTTAAGAACTTCCATGGCAAGAGCTGCATTGTCAGCGCCACTTCCTCCCTCAAGTTCTTCTGCATCTGCGTTTGTAATTCCAAACTTAGCAGGTTCGATTACGTAGCGGTATTCTTTTCCATCTTCATTAATCTGGAAAACATCGGTTGGCTGGCAGGGAGAAATCTCATCAAATCCGTCACGGCTGTGAATTACCATAACACGTTTTGCTCCAAGAGCTTTTGCAGCATGGGCGTAATCTTCCATAAGATCAGCACTATAAACACCAAGCACTTCATATTCAGCTCCAGCCGGATTCAAAAGAGGTCCCAGAACATTGAAGATTGTTTTAATTCCAAGAGCTTTGCGAACCGGTGCTGCAAAACGCATTGCAGAATGATATACCGGAGCCATCAAAAATCCAAAGCCAGTCTGTGAAACAAGATTTGCTGTTTTTCCCGGCTCAGCCATAATTTTAATTCCAAGATTTTCAAAGAAATCTGCGGCGCCGCTCTTTGAAGAAACAGCTCTGTTTCCATGTTTTGCAACTGGCTGGCCACAGCTTGCTGCAACAAGAGCAGACATTGAAGAAATATTAAAACTTCCTTTTCCGTCTCCACCGGTTCCTACAATTTCTGCAAGTCCATGATTTTCAAGAGGGAATGGAGTCTTTTTGTTTAAGAGGGCACTTGCACAGCCAGTCATTTCATCTGCAGTAGGAAGTCCAAGGGCAGCCATGGCAGTGAGAATCGAAGCTGTTGCTTTTTCATCCATAGTGCCGTCTGTAAGGTTTTCCATAAAGAATGCTGCCTGTTGGCGGCTAAGAGGTTTCTTTTCATCAATCAGCTGACGGAGGTATTCTGCAACCGGAAGGTTATCTCGTCTGTAATTTAAGAAGGCCTGGAAGAGTTCATTGCACTTCTGACTTGCAATACTTTCCGGATGGAACTGTACTCCTTCAATTGGTAAAGTCTTATGACGGATTCCCATAATGTCTCCGTCTTTTGCACGGGCAGTTACTTCAAACTCTGGTGGCAAGGTTGCTTCGTCTATAACTAACGAATGGTAGCGTGTAAACTTTGCACTCTTTCCGATTGTACGGAAAATACCTCGACCATCAAGATCAATATCTTCAATGATTCCATGCTTAATAAATTTTGCTCCAACAATCTTTGAACCAAAAGCTTCTCCAATTGCCTGATGTCCAAGGCAGATTCCAAGAATAGGAATCTTTCCAGCAAAGTAACGGATTGCTTCAAGACAGATTCCTGCTCCAGATGGATTTCCCGGACCTGGTGAAACAATAAGTTTAGCCGGATTCATAGCGGCAAGCTCTTCAATACCTGCTTCGTCATTTCTTACTACTTTTATTTCTTCTTTTGTTGCACATTCGAGTGCCTGAACTACATTGAATGTAAAGCTGTCATAATTATCAATTACTAAAATCATAAAAATCTCCTGTCATGTCATTCCAAACTTGTTTCGGAATCTATATCAAAGATGCTGAATCAAGTTCAGCATGACCTGTCTTTATTTCGTTAGTGTATCTACCAAAGCACCGAGCTTTTCGCAGGTCTCGGTGAACTCTCTTTCAGGATCAGAATCATAAACAATCCCTCCGCCTGCCTGCAGATTCCATACATTTCCCTGGCGCAAGGCACAGCGGATTGAGATGCAGAAATCAAGGTCTCCGTTCGGCTGAATATATCCAACTGCACCTGCATAAAAACGACGCTTTGTTTTTTCAAGACCGCTTAGAATCTGCATGGCGCTGATTTTCGGAGCACCGCTTACAGTTCCAGCAGGGAAGGAAGCACGAAGAACCTGGATAGGTTTTACACCTTCACGGACTATACCTTCTGTTGTACTTACAAGGTGAATTACGTGGCTGAAAAGTTCACATTCCATATATTGAGAAACTTCTACGCTTCCCCGATTGCAGACGCGGCCAAGATCATTTCTGGCAAGGTCAACAAGCATAAGGTGCTCTGCCTGTTCTTTAGGATTATTACGGAGTTCAATTTTTAGTTTTTCATCTTCTGCTTCGCTTTTTCCTCTGCGGATTGTTCCTGCAATCGGATGGATTATTGCCTTACCTTTTCTTACACGAACAAGACTTTCCGGAGAGGCTCCTGTGAACTGGAAATCACCGAAATCAATATAGAAAAGATATGGTGAAGGATTTACCTTGCGGAGTTTTCCGTAAACTGCAAGAGCATCTGCTTCGCATTCAATCTGCAGACGGCGGCTTGGAACAGCCTGAATTAAATCTCCGGCAACGATATGTTTTTTAAGAGCGGTAACTTTCTGAATGTATTCTGCTTTGCTTACTTCATTATCTGTAAGTACTTTGTATTTGAAACTCTGATTTTCTTCTTCCACATAAGAGAAGTCCATGTCGTTCATTCTTTTCAGTATTCTGTTCATTGCAGCACCCAGATCAATCTGATGCTCGTTATAATTTAATCCGAAGATATGAATTTCTTCTGTAAAGTGATCAAAGATGATATAGATGTGTCCTGTGATAAAGAGGCTTTCGGGAATATTGAGTTCATCTTTCTGTTCAAAAAAACGGATGTTGTCACAATGTTTTGCAAACTCGTAGCTTAGGTAGCCAAGTCCAGAAGCAGGGAGGGGGAGCTCGGTAAGAGGTCCCGGTGGAAGTACATTCTGGCGGGCTATATAAAGCAATGCGTCGAGAATATCGGGAGTCTTTTCATTTCCAAGAGCATCAAGACTTTTTTCGCCCTCCATTATCAGATTCATATCAAGAGGAGATTCTTTTCCATCAATAATGATAGAAATCTTTTCCTCATCCTGTTTGATTTTGAATGCTTCTTCTGTCATAAGGATAGAATAGCGTTCACGTCCTTTAGCAAAGCTTGCAGATTCCAGAATAGCAGTAGCACCGATTTTCTTTGCAAGAAGGTATGGTGTGTAGCGCGAGTTTGGAATGCACTTGTAAATCAAATCCATTCGGTTAGTCATTTTTACCTCTCTGTTTTTAATATGTTTCTACTAATAGAAACGTTACTATATGTAGTAACATTAACACCAGAGAGTGTTTCTGTCAATAGAAACAATGATAATTATTTGTTATAAGGAGAGAAGGTATAAAGAAATGTTTGAATATTTTGATTTGGAAAGTGTTTAGAAAAGATAAAAAAAATACGGGAAATTTAAAAAAAATCAGTTTGTGGGACGCAGGCAAAATGAAAAAGAGGGCCCCAGGGTTGCGTAAAAATCAAGCGAAGCGAGATTTTTTAAGCATGGGACCCTGAGAGATTGCTTTTTCAGTTTTGCCGTCGCTGGGACCCGCAAACTGATTTTTTTTACTTTACGACAATATTAACCAGTTTATCTTTAACAATGATAACCTTTACAACTTCATGTCCATCGGTAAACTTCTTTACTCCATCACGTGCAAATGCTGTTTCTTTAAGTACATCATCAGCAGTTCCAGGTGCAGCTTCAAATGTGTCGCGCTTCTTACCGTTTACCATAACAACAATCTGTTTTGTATCATCTTTAGCAAACTCAGCGTTTACAGTTGGCCATGCAACATAAGCGATAGATTCCTTGTTGCCAAGTTTTTCCCAAAGCTCTTCTCCAAGGTGTGGTGCATAAGGTGAGAGAACTTTTACGAAGTCGCTCCACATTGCCTTTGGAACTTCAGGAAGCTTTGAAAGCTCGTTGATGAAAATCATCATCTGGCTGATTGCTGTGTTGAAGTTCAATGTAGCTGTATCATCAGTTACCTTTTTGATTGTCTGGGCAAAAGTCTTGCGGGCAGAAATCAAAGTTTTGTCTTCGAGTTTACCGTTGATGTCGATGTCGCTCATTGGCTTTTCAGAAACTGACCAGACCTTTTCGAGGAAGCGGTGAATACCAACAATACCCTGTGTTGCCCATGGCTTAGACATTGTAAGAGGTCCCATGAACATTTCGTACATACGTACAGAGTCCGCACCGTAAGCTTTAATTTCATCATCAGGATTTACTACGTTCTTGAGCGACTTAGACATCTTAGCAACAATCTGTTCGAGTTCTTCGCCTGTTGCTTTTTCGTAGTATTTTCCGTCATCGCGCTGTTCAACTTCATCAACTGGAACCAGAGTCTTGTTCTTTCTCTGGAAGGCGAATGAAGTAATCATACCCTGGTTTACAAGGCGCTGGAAAGGCTCTTTTGTGCTTACTACTCCAATATCATAAAGAACCTTGTGCCAGAAGCGGGCGTAGAGGAGGTGAAGAACTGCGTGCTCAGCTCCACCAATGTAGAGATCTACAGGCATCCAGTACTTTTCTTTTTCAGGTGCACAGAAAGCCTTGTCGTTGTGTGGGTCCAGGTAGCGGAGGTAGTACCAGCAGCTTCCACCCCACTGAGGCATTGTGTTTGTTTCGCGTTTTGCAGGCTTTCCGCACTTTGGACACTTGCAGTTTACCCAGGAATCGATTGCGGCAAGAGGAGATTCACCGGTTCCTGTAGGCTGATATGATTTTACCTCAGGAAGCTTTAATGGGAGCTCTTCTTCCGGAACTGGAACTGTTCCACAGTCAGGGCAGTGTACCAGAGGAATTGGTTCACCCCAGTAGCGCTGGCGGCTGTATACCCAGTCGCGGAGTTTATAGTTGATAGCCTTGCGGCCGATTTTCTTTTCTTCGAGGAATTCCAGCATCTTTGCAATTGCGTCTGCCTTGTTAAGGCCGTCGAGGAATTCAGAGTTTACGTGGATTCCGTCCTGAGTCCAGGCCTGCTGCTGTACATCAACTTCTGATTTAAGAACTTCGATGATAGGAAGGTTGAACTTCTTTGCGAATTCCCAGTCACGGTCATCGTGAGCAGGTACGGCCATAATTGCACCAGTACCATAAGAAATCAAAACATAGTCAGCAATCCAGATAGGAATGAGTTTTCCGTTTACAGGATTGATTGCATAACTTCCTGAGAATACACCAGTCTTGTCTTTTGCAAGGTCTGTACGTTCAAGGTCAGACTTCTTTGCAGCTGCTTCCTGATAAGCTTTTACAGCATCAGCCTGCTCTGGAGTTGTGATTTCAGAAATGATTTTGTGCTCAGGGCTTACTACCATGTAAGTTGCTCCGAACAATGTATCACAGCGGGTAGTGTAAACAGTCAATTTATTTGATGTTGGCTTTCCGTCCTTGTCTGCCACAGTGAAGGTAACTTCGGCACCGGTTGATTTTCCAATCCAGTTGTGCTGCATAGCCTTTACACTTTCCGGCCAGTCCAGACCTTCGAGGTCTGCATCAAGGCGGTCTGCGTAATCAGTAATCTTCAAAATCCACTGGCGGATTGTTTTGTGAGTAACTTCTGCACCACAGCGGTCACACTTACCGTCTTTTACTTCCTCGTTAGCAAGACCAGTCATACAAGAAGGACACCAGTTGATTGGAGTCTGTGCTTCGTAAGCAAGGCCCTTCTTATAGAGCTGGAGGAAAATCCACTGTGTCCATTTGTAGTAGTCTGGCTCACAAGTCGATACACAGCGGTCCCAGTCGTAGCTGAAGCCTAGCGACTTAATCTGCTGTGTGAAGTGTTCGATATTTGCATTAGTTGTTGTCTTTGGATGTGTTCCAGTCTTGATTGCATAGTTTTCTGCAGGAAGACCGAAAGCATCATATCCCATTGGATGGAGAACGTTGTATCCGTTCATGCGTAGGTAGCGGCAGTAAATATCTGTTGCAGTATAACCTTCTGGATGTCCTACATGTAGTCCTGCAGCACTTGGATACGGGAACATGTCCAGTACATACATGCGCTTGTCTGCAGGGAATTTTTCATCCTCAGTTACCTTAAAAGTTTTGTGTTCGTCCCAATACTTCTGCCATTTAGGCTCGATGGACTCAAATGGATACTTACTCATACACGCCTCACAATTCTTTTGGGGACTATAATATGCCCCCTTTTGTAAATAATGTTCCTATTATAACGAAATTTTGAATTAGTGAAAATATGAAAAAAAATATAAAAAATCTGTAACCATAGGTGATTTCACCTATTATCTAAGTGTTGCTGCAAATATGCAGAATTAATAAATAATAGCGAGGTTTTATATGCTTAAAAAAATTGTAACAGGATTATTGTGTTCTTCAGTGCTATTGAGTTGTTCAAATTCATTAGGAAAAAACGAGCCGAAGGAACTGCAGCAAGAAGAAAACAAATTAACAAATACTCTTGAACAGCAGCTGGATTTTAGTGATTCAAACGATGTTATTTATAATCCGGATATTGGATTTTATTATAGAGCACCAATTGCAGTATGTACTCCATCTGGAATTTCAAATGTAGATAAAGTTGTTGAATACATTGGGTATAAAACAAATACATTTGCTTCAACAGAAAATTCATTTGATACATCTAAAATGTGGAATTATATATTTGATTTAGTTCATCTGGAATTTGATTTAAGTGCTCTTTCTGCTACTTCGAATGTTGATGGAAAAGATTATGAAAATCTTGATTTGACAGGTATTGATGATATTTTTAATGCCTTAAGAACAAATCATAAAACTGCAATTATCAGATTTGCTTACGACAACAATTATGATAACAATTTAAGGTCTGTTTCTGGCTGGGATTATAAAGCTTGTGAACCGTTAAAGTTTGAAGTTATTAAAAAGCATATTAAAGTTATTTGCAGTAAAGCTGCAGAATATTCAGATGTAATTACTGCCGTAGAATGTGGAATGATTGGCCCCTGGGGAGAGATGCATACAACACAATATGGTGAAGCTAGAAAAGATGGTTTACTTGTTGGATATATACTTGAGGTTATTGAAACATTTATAAATGAATTTGATCAGCTTAATTGTAAAATGCCGCTTTTAGTTCGACAGCCAAGATTTATGTACAGTTATATTTTGAAAGATCCAAAATATGATGGTTCTTATGTTCCTGAAAAGATTTCAGTTAATAAGGATTCTGCTTTATATAGAATTGGTTTCTTTAATGATGCATATCTGGATAAAGTAACAGATCAGGGAACATACAAAGTGGCAGATCCTTATAAGGAAACAGATGCTGAAAAAGCAGATAAAATAAGAAATGATGAAATTGCATTTATGGATCCATTTACAAATCATACTCCCTTTGGCGGGGAAATGTTAGGAGTATATGGTGTTGATAAGGGAAGTGCGGCTGAGTTTGAAAAGGTACATCTTTCATATTTAAATCTTTTTCATGATTATGTGATGGTTGATAAGTTGAATGATTTTAGCAGTCCTGTTTCCGGCGAATCAATGTTCAAGTACGTCTTAAAGCATATGGGCTATCGCTATTATCTTTCTGGTTCAACTTTCAGTTGGGATGATGAAAAGACTGTGCTCGCTCTTGATGTAAACTTTACTAATAATGGATTTGGAAGTATTCCATATCACAGAGAAAAGGGCTTTACTGTATATTTTGTTCAGAATGATAACGTAATACTTGAAAAGACTGTTCAGAATATGATTTTTGATGGAAATGAAAAAACTCTTAAGGTTTCTCTTGAAAATCTTCCTGAAGGTGAATATGAAGTTTACCTGAAAATTGCTGATGTAAATAAAGCTTGCAACTTTGATTATCCGATTCGTTTAGCAAATTCTGCTTCAATGTGGAATGAAACATTGAAAGCAACAAAAATTGGTTCATTTAATAAATAATAGCTATTTACTTGACTTATAGCTATAACGATGTTATTTTTAAATCAGATTATTCTCAGGAGGTGCTTATGTATATGAATATGCCTGCAGGGGCGGTGCCGATTTTTGAGGCGAAAAATAAACTTCCTTTTTTTATTCATCAGGCAGAAGAGAATGGTCCGGTGCGAATTTCTCGTCATAATGAAGTTGTGGCCTATATTGTTTCTAAAGAGGATTTTGAGTCTGCTTTTGCACGAACACAGAAAAAATCCATAATTGATGAAATTCATGAAAAGCGTATCGAATATGGACTTGAGGATGATGATTTTGATTTGACTGAATACTACGACAGCATAAGAGAACGTGGTTATTATGGTAAAAGTGATTCTAATCATTTATTTGAGGATTAATTATGATAAGACCATATTATTTATTAGATACAAACATTATTTCAGAAATAATGAAGCAAAATCCAACCCCTTGTGTTATTGAAAACGTAAAAGAACATGAGAAGTTTTGTGCACTTTCCTCTACTACCTGGAATGAGCTTTTGTATGGTTTGAATATAATGCCCGCAGGAAAAAAAAGAGATCTTTATTTTGATATTCTGGTTGATAAGATTCAATCAAATTTTGATATTATTCAATATGATAATCATGCGGCCTGGATACAGGCGGATATTCGTTCCCGCTTAAAAGAAAATGGTACACCTGTAGAATTTGATGATACACAGATAGCTTCAATCGCAGTTGCTAACTGTATGATTCTTGTAACACGAAACATAAAACACTTTGAACCGATTCAAAAGGTTTCCCCGCTTATGGTTGAAAACTGGTTTGAGTGATTGCAATGTTTGATATATGCTAACCCACGAAAGGCATTTACTTTCATGGGTTAAGACTTACTTCCTTTTAATCATAATATCATCAATATAGATGTTGCCGGCCAGTTTGTTGTCGGGGTCGTCAAAATCGAAATACAATTCTTCGAAGCGGGACCAGTCAAATTTACATGGGAGGTCATGCCATTGTTTTGTTACTTCGGAGAAGGCACCATCAATGTCTGCAAATCTGGAAACTGGAATTTCAACGGATACCCATTTTCCAACTGAATAATCTGCTGCTTTAATTGTATAGGATTTTCTCCATGGTAATCCTTTTTCACCTTCGTCGGAGTCTCTGAGGTAAAGCTTAAATTCCTGATTTTTAGTAGTAAACTTTACGGTAAAGCAAACGGAATATGCCTGCTGGCTTTTGGCTATTGTGGAAGTAACTTTTTTCGGGAGAGTGAATCTGCTTCCATTCCATTGTCCCGGATAGGAAACTGACAGGCAATATTTGTGAGATGAATCATCTTTTGTTTCCTTTGCATTTCCCCAGATATTTTTACCTGCTCCAAGGCCCAATAAACCATCATAAATCACATAGGGTTTTTGTGGAGTTACATTGAGACTAGCGCTTGCAGCAAGTTTTGCATCTGGCATTGTAAAGCCGTAAGCTTCAAGAACATCTTTATCAATATCATCCGGGAAAATTAAACCTGTTTTATCTGAAGTCAGAAAGCCGTCTGTTCCATCAATTCCCCAGGTACAATAAGGAATGTTATTTGCATTAAGAGCCTCTACAGTTGCCTTAATCCATGCAATTCTGTCTTCTTTATTAATCCAGGTTTTAGCTCCTATTTCTCCACACCATACCCGGACATTGTTTTTCTTTGCCCAGTCAGCGGCTTTTTTCATTCTGCTGTTAAGGTATTTTGCAGTTCCTGTTTGCTGGTATTCATTTTCAATCTGCCACTGTACCCAGGAATCTTTTGCATTTCCTTTTAATTCAGGTAATCTTTTTTTGTCATAAGGGAAAGGCAGTCCTTCTAAATCCATCATTTCCTTTCCAACCCATGTAGCACCCTGATGAGTAAAAATATGTGGCTCATAAAAATGGAAAGTATAAATAAGATTCGGATCTTTGTAAGGCTTCATTTTTACGAGTCCATCGATGCTTGAAAAATCTGCACTGGTAACAACAATGTCACGCTCCGGATCATAAGTTCTGATAAGGTCAATTATTTCCTGCTGAAGCTTTATCCATTTTTTATAAATCTCACCATGGCTTTTTGGTTCATTTATTATTTCATAAATAATATATTTGCTTCTGTTGCAATAGCGTGAAGCAATCTGGCTCCATACAGATTTCAGATGTTCCTGATATAATTTTACAGATGGCGGATTATGATCGTATTCTTCTGTATTAAAAGAATGATCATCAATTACAAGATAAATCTGATACTTTTCTGCCCAGTCGCAAACCTGGTCGAGTTTGTCTAAAACAAAGTCATAAATAATTCCTGTGTCATAAGGTTCCATAAGAAGATCAAAATGAACCGGGAGGCGAATTACATCAACACCCATACTTTTAAGACTGGCAAAGTCTGCTTCTGTATGTTTGTTCAGATTTGGAAGCTGACCAGGCACCCAGACTTCGAAATAAGTAAGCATATCAATGCCTTTTGTAAAAGGCAGACTGTTCTGGCAAAAAGCTGAAGTCGTTAATAGAATAAGTAAAATTATTATAAGTAATTTTTTCATAAAATCCTCCGTCTATATTTTATTATCACATGGATTTTATGGAAAAGATATAGAGTTTAACTCACAAAATTAAAATTCTACGTTTGAGGCTTCGAGGTAGTTGTAAGTAATTCCGTCGTTTTCGATGAGCTTGTAGATGCCGGTGACGGTGATGTCGGCGCCGGTTTCAGGGAAGTCGGTGGGGTAGGTGTGATTTCCCGGCCAGACGAATTCGAGCCCCTGCTGGCAGCAGGCGGTAGCATCCGGGACAACTACGGCGTAATAAAGTTCACCGTTGGCTGGGTCGGTGTAGGTTTCGAACCAGCCTGAAACTTTGATATTTTTTTCAACGTAATCTTCGGGCATTACCAGCATGTCGAACATTGTAGAGTAAATCATTGTTGCGGACATTTTTGTGAGGTCCAGGTCGATTTTTGATGAAGTGCGGGATGAAGTTTGTGAGACGCTCTGTTCTTTTGCTGCGGCAGCGGCCTGCAAACCTGCATTATCAGTTTTATCTTTGGCCTTACATGAGATCAATGCGTTAGGGATTGTCGCGAGCAGACCGCAGGCCAGAAGGGCCGAGGACTGTCGAGCTAAAGCCCGACCCTGGCGCAGCCAGGGGAACGCCCAAATCTTTTTGAAAAAACTCATACTTCTATTTTATAAAAAATCCCACGGCTGTAAAGAGCAGAAAGGCTGCCAGATCAACAGCAACAATTGTGCTTCCAACAGGAGTGCCGGCCAGAACAGAAATCAAAAGGCCTGTAAGTGAGCAGATAACAGAAACCGCTGCAGAACAGATAGTAACCGAACGGAAACTTTTGAATACCCGCATAGCAGAGAGGGCCGGGAAGATTACCAGAGCGGAAATCAAAAGGGAGCCAACCAGGTTCATTGCAAGCACTATGATAATTGCGATTATGATTGCGATAACAAGATTGTAAACCTGAGCATGAGTCCCTACTGCGGTTGCAAAGTTTTCGTCAAAGGTTACGCAGAAGATTTTATTATAAAAGATTATAAAGGCGATTATTACTGCCACCGAGAGCCCTGTGCAGAGCCAGACTTCTCCAATTGTAAGTGTGAGAATTGAGGTTGAACCGAAGAGGGTGCTGCAGACATCACCGGTAAGATTTGACGAAGTTGAAAAAATATTCATTAAAAGATAGCCGATTGCAAGAGATGCAACGGAAATCATTGCAACGGCGGCGTCTCCCTGGATTTTTGTATTGCGGCCGGTGCGGAGGAGGAGCACGGCGCAGAGAATTGTGAGTGGGAGAACTATGTACATGTCGTTTGGAATCTTTATGAAGGTTCCCAGTACGGTTGCAAGGCAGATTCCACCAAAGGCTACATGGGAAAGTCCGTCGCCTATAAATGAGAAGCGCTTGAGTACAAGGGTAACGCCAAGCAGGGAAGAGCAGAGGGAAATCAAAACTCCTACAATGAAGGCGTAGCGGACAAAGGGAAAACTAAAGTATGTTGCTAAGGTGTCTATCATATTCTTTTACGTCTCCAAAAAAAGTTTCTTTTCCTATGTGAAGTACATGACTTGCATATTTAAGGGCTGCATCAGTGTCATGGGAAATCATGATGATTGTAATTCCGTCTTTATTCAGCTCTTCAATAAGGTCGTACATTTCCTGGGTTGCGGCCGGATCAAGGCCTGTGACTGGTTCATCAAGGAGCAGCATTTTCTGAGCTGCACAAAGGGCGCGGGCAAGAAGAGTTCTCTGCTGCTGGCCTCCGGAAAGCTCGCGGTAGCATTTCTTTGCAAGATGGGTAATGCCAAGTTTTTCCATTGCGGCGGCGGCAAGCTGCTTTTCTTCCCTGTTATAGAATGGGCGACGGCCGCAGCGGGACTGGCAGCCGGAAAGTACAATTTCTCTTACGCTGGCTGGAAAATCGCGCTGTACGTCTGTCTGCTGAGGCAGGTAGCTGATTTCATCCGGAAGAAGGCCGTCTCCTGTGCTTATTGTGCCGGAAAGGGGCTTGAGCAGTCGGAGTATTGTCTTCATCAGCGTGCTTTTTCCAGAGCCGTTTTCACCTACTATGCAGAGGTAGTCGCCCTTGTTCACGCTGAAGGAGAGATTTTCTATTACTGTTTTAGAACCATACCCCAGGGTAAGGTTTTTACATTCTAATTGTGCCATAATTTGATAACGATTATCAAATTATACACATTTTTAACTATTTTACAATATTACTTATCTATATTATAATAGTAATGTTATGACAGTATTTGCCACATTTGTAATTGTTTTATTTTTAGTCACTTATGCAAGTGTACTTACGTTGAGATGGTTTGCCCTGGAGTTTATTTACAATGACATTGCAGCAATGTGGGGAGGTACGCTTCCAAATATTATGGTTGCTTCACTTCTTCTGCTGGTTGCTGTTGCAATTGGTTACTTTGTGGCAAGACCTTTTGATCAGATAGTAAAAAGAATTCAGGCAGAAAAGCGCAAGGCTACTAAAGAGGAAGTTTATACCTGTCTTAAAAGTTATAAAGGTATTATTACCCTTATCATTGCTGCAAATGTTATCGGATTCTTTATTGGTCAGATTATTATTGTTTACATTGGAATTGCCAATGGTTCTAATGTATATTATTTTTCACGAGTTTTTCTTGTTGTTGCTCAGGCAATGGGCTTTGGTGGAATTTCTGCCATTACTGCAATTAAACTTGTAGACTATCTTCTTATAAAAAAACGCGAGATGCTTGAAATTGGCTCTATAGTAGAATTCAGAAGCCGTTCTTCAAAAATCTCTATCTCTATTGGGCTGGTTTTCTTCCTTTCGCTTTACTTCCTTGGAATCAACATGCTTACCGTTCCTTATGGAATTCTTCTGGAATCTCATAACGGAGTTTTCCAGGGTGATTTGCTTACAGCCTTCTTTAAGAAGGGTGCTCTATGTATCGGCCTTACTATGGTGATTGGTGCAGTTCCATTCCTTACAGTACTTCATGGTCTTTCACAGCGTATCAAGCTTACTTCAAAACTTCTTGATGATATTGCAAACAACGGAGACCTTACCTGCCGAATCAATATCAATATGATTGATGACTTTGGTGTTCTTATTTCGTCTGTTAATACTTTAATTGAAAAACTTTCTTCTATGGTTAAGGATTTGCAGTCAGAAACACATGCGGTAACTGAGTCTGCGGGTATTATTTCTAAATCTGCAAGATATGCTACGGGTGCCATCGGTGTTATGAATCATTCTCTTCAGCATATTGATGAAAACTCAAAAAAGCAGGACGAACTTGTTGCTGTCACCGGTGAAAATCTTGAAATGCTCGCAGACAGTATTGATACTGTAAAGCTTCACGTAACTCAGCAGACAGAAGCTGTTCAGAGTATTTCAACTGCCATTTCTAAGATGACAGACTCTATTTCAAGTGTTGCACATACTGCAAAACAAGCTCAGGAAGTTTCACAGGGACTTTCTGAACGTTCAGATATTGGTAATGCTGCGGTTGAACATGCTGTTTCAACAATGAAGGAAATTCAGATTGTATCTGCAGAAGTTCGTAAGCTTTTGAAAGTGATTCAAGGTATTGCTTCTCAGACAAACCTTCTTTCTATGAACGCTGCTATTGAGGCGGCTCATGCAGGTGAGTTTGGTGCCGGATTTGCGGTTGTTGCTGACGAAGTTCGTTCCCTTGCTTCTTCTTCATCTTCAAGTGCCCGAGACATTCAGGTTAAGATTAAGGAAATGATGGAAAAGACTACTGCCGGTGTAGAGGCTATTACTTCTGCAGGTACTGCCTTCCAGGGAATCCGTGATAACGTAATTGAAAATGCTGCTCTTGTAAAGAATATTTATGATGCCATGATTGCACAGAATCAGGGGGCTACTGATACAAAGCAGGCTGCTGATGAACTTGTAGAAGCTATTCATGCTATTCGTGATCTGGCGGAAGAAGAGACCGAAGGCGCAATGAAGCTCCGTGAATCTATGGATGCGGTAGTTGCTGCTTCTAAGTCTACAATGTCTGCTGTTCAGGAAAGCCTTGAAGCTACGGCAAATATGAAAATGACTGTAGAAAAGGTTGATTCATCTGCAGCCGGCAACGTAGATTCGGTAGAAAAGATTCATAACCATGTTGAACAGTTTATCGTTTGATAAACTTGAATCCTGACCCCAGAAAAAAAATAAGTGTGCCTACGCGGCTTTAACTATGCTGACAAGTGGTCAAGCCACTTGCAGCATAATAAAGAGTGTAGTCGCACTTATTTTTTTCTGGGGTCAAGGTTCCGAGTTATTCAATTGATATTATAAGGAATTCTATTCTGAAATAAAAAAGGGTGAGACTACACTCTGTAGTGCACTGCAGGCAGCTTGACTGCCTGTCAGTGTAGATACAGCCGCGTAGGCGCACCCTTTTTTATTTCAGAATATGAGTTCGCTTAAAATATCTTTTTGAACTCACCAAGCAAAATGTCTGTTTCGATTGATGCATCGAGGTCTGTAATCTTGCCCTTGTTCTTGTAGTAGTTGATGAGCGGTTCTGTCTGCTCGCGGTAAACGTCCATACGGTGGAGAATTGATTCCTGCTTGTCGTCATCGCGCTGATAGAGTTCGCCGCCACACTTGTCACAAACGCCTTCTACTTTTGGTGGAAGAGTTTTGATGTTGTAGTTAGCACCACAAGCCTTACATACACGGCGTGTAGAAAGACGGCCGATTACGATTTCGTCTTTAATCTGGAAGTTTACAACCTTGAGGTCTGCAACAAGACCGTCCAGCATTTCTGCCTGTGGAATTGTGCGTGGGAATCCGTCAAGAATATATCCGTTCTTGCAGTCATCCTGAGCAAGGCGGTCTTTTACAAGTTCAAATGTGAGTTCATCGCTTACGAGAGAACCAGAATCGATAATTGCCTTTACTTTTACTCCAAGTGGAGTCTGTGCCTTAATATTTGCACGGAAAATATCACCAGTTGAAATGTGTGGGATTTTGTAGTCTTCTGCTACTTTAACTGCGAGAGATCCTTTTCCAGCTCCCGGTGGTCCCAAAAATACGAAATTATTCATTATTTACTCCTAAAAAAATAAAATTCTGATTTCTTCTATTTTATTATGAAAAAGCCCCTAGGGCAAGGGAAAAAATGAATTTCTCCTAGAGCACACAGAGATCACAGAGAATATATAAAATAATATTATAATAAAACTCTGTGTTCTCTGTGCCCTCTGTGAGAGATAAAAATTTTTATTGACTATATCAGGAATCATTAATAAATTTAAAGTAACGTCATGCTGACCCTGAAACAAGTTCAGGGATCAGCATCTTTTAATTGATCCCGAAATAAATTCGGGATGACGGGGATTATTCTATATTTGAGAGGATTTTAATGAAAAAGATTTCTGGTGGGCTTATTGCTCTTATTATTGTAATTGTTTGTGCGCTTGGTATTTTCTCATTCTACAAGAACACTTATAACTCTATGGTTTCTCTGGACGAGGATGTTTCTGCCAGCTGGGCAGAGGTGCAGAATCAGTATCAGCGTCGTCTGGATTTGATTCCTAACCTTGTTGCTACAGTAAAAGGCTATGCTAAGCATGAAAGCGAAGTATTTACACAGGTTTCTGAGGCACGTTCTAAGGCCGGTGGGCAGATTAATATCAGTGATGAAATTTTGAACGACCCGGATGCTTTTGCACGCTATCAGCAGATTCAGGATAATCTTGGTGCAAGTCTCCAGAGACTTTTGATGGTTACAGAACAGTATCCGGAACTCAAGGCAGATCAGAACTTCCTCGCCCTGCAGGATCAGCTTGAAGGAACTGAAAACCGCATTACAGTTGCACGTAACCGCTTTAACGACACTGCTAAGAAGTATAATAAAAGAATCCGCCAGTTCCCGGCAAACATTATTGCTAATATGAGCGGCTTTGAAGCACGCCCTTATTTCAGCGCAAGTGCAGAAGCACAGTCTGCTCCAAAGGTTGAGTTCTAGGAGATCCCGAAACTAGTTCGGGATGACAGAGGTATTATGAAATACAAAACTTTGATAAAAAAGCTTCGTCTGGGCGACGGTGATTTTAAGGCAATAAAAGATGCTGTTGCAGCTGCAGAAGCAAAAACTACCGGAGAAATTGCAATTGCAGTAACTCCGGAAAGTGCCCGCTACTGCTTCTGGGAGCTGCTTGCAGCAGATTTCTTCGGAGCACTTGTTCTCGTTTGTATGCTTCCATTCTCTGAAAAGATTCTTGCCCTTTACCACAGACTTTACTGGCAGAATGAGCCCAGCTGGATTTTACCGCTCTTTTTTGTAATCTCCTGTCTGGCCGCAGTTGTAGTTGGTTTTTATATCTGCAACATTCCTGCAGTTGACCGTCTTGTTATTCCGCCTTCTGTACGCAGAAGCTGTGTTACAAACCGTGCCTTCCGTTACTTTACAGAAAGTGGAGTTTATGACACGGCAGAGCATTCCGGTATTTTGATTTTTGTTTCTTATATGGAACGCCAGGTTCGCATTGTTGCTGATTCAGGTATCTCAAAACATATATCTCAGGACTTGTGGAATCTGATTGCTGATGAGCTGGCTGAAAATCTTCGCAAGGGTGAGGCCGCTAAAGCCTTTACAACTGCGATTGAAAAATGCGGTCAACTGCTTGCAGAAAACTTCCCTCCTCACGAAGAAAATCCAAACGAACTTCCTGACGGACTTGTAATTCTGGAGGATGCAGAATGGTAAAAAGATTTTTTACAGGACTCGCTCTTGCAGCCCTTATGATTACATCTCCAATTTTTGCCGCTAATGTGCCGGCTCTTAAAGGCCGGGTAAACGATTATGCAAAAATAATCCGCGACAGCGATGAACGTGAGATAGAAGAATATCTTGCGGGAGTAGAGCAGGCCAGCGGCATTCAGATTGCAGTTCTTACAATGCCTTCTCTTGATGGTGAAGATATTTCTTCTTTTGGAATCAAGGTTGCAGATAAATGGGAGCTTGGTGATAAGGATAAAGATAACGGTGCAATTCTGATTGTTGCATATGCAGAGCATGATTTGCGTATTGAAGTAGGGGATGGACTTGAAGGTTCTCTTACCGATGCAAAATGCGGCCTGATTTTACGAAATGTAATTGTTCCAGAATTCCGTGATGGAAACTATTCAAAGGGAATTCTTGAAGGCGTAAAGAATATGGGTGGTATTGCAACTGGTGATGAATCTGCTGTTTCAAAAAGTGTAAGAGAAGGTGATGATAGTAATGATGCTGTTCCTGCCTTCGTAATTTTGATCTGGCTTATATTCTTTGTAAGTATGATTATATCCGGTGCAAGAAGAGGAAGACGTCGTGGACGCTATTATCATAATGGAAATACAATTGCCTGGATTGCAGCAGATGCCGCTTTAAGAAGTATGATGGGAGGCTCTGGCAGCAGTCACGGTCATAGTTCCGGCGGCTTTGGTGGATTCAGCGGAGGCGGCGGTCACTTTAGTGGTGGCGGTGCTTCAGCTCACTGGTAGTCTATGATTCCCGGGCTTATCCCGGGAATCTTTTTTTTTACATATTCGAGTTCATTATTTCCATAAGCTCGCGGGCAACTTTTGCAGTGCTGTCTGCGAGTTTAACCAGATTCAGAGCTTCTTTACCTAAGTTTTCTGTAAAGGCAGAAATATCACTACTTGCTTCATTAACTGCCTGAGAAGCCTGGCAGAGCTCCTGCATGTTATTCTTTACCTTTGTTGCAAACTTATCCTGGCTTGCAATTTCTGTCTTCATGTGGGCTGCACTGGATGCAAGACTTGATGCATCTTTTGCAATCTCGTTTCCGGCACTCTGCTGAGCCTGCATACCTTCCCAGGCAGCATTTACACGATCAGCACTCTTTATAGAACCATCTTCAATTTGTAAAAGTGCCTGATTTACCTTAGAAGTAAGTTGCGCACTGCTGTCAATTGAGCCGATGATTGCAGTAATAATTTCTGCAATCCTTGCAGACCACTGAGAAGTCTGAGATGCAAGGTCTTTAATTTCATGTGCAATTACGGCAAAACCTTTTCCAGCCTCACCTGAATGTGCAGCCTCAATACTGGCGTTCATAGAAAGCAAGTCGATTTTATGGGCAAAGGTACTAAGTGTACTTGCAACGCCTAAGATTTCAGTTGAAGAATCCTGAATTTCTTTCATAACAGACATAAGTTTTCTCATGTCTTCAGTTCCGGCCTGGGTAAGTTTTGAAAGAGAAGAGGTAAACTGAGCAGCTGTAGAAATACCTTCTCCAACGGTAGCAATACCATCAATAATATCCTGAGTACCCTTTGTTGTTGCCTGAATCATTATTGTTTCATTTTCAAATTCTTTTGAAATTGATGTTAAGAAGGTTGTAAGATTATCAATGGCAGTTGCAGTTTCTTCGCGGATGCGGTTCTGTTCGTTAATAGCGTTATTAATATCAGAAACCTTATCCTGTGTTTCTGAAGAAGATTCAATCATAGAATCTACAGATTTATTAAGTCTTTCAGCAACTAAATTTGAGTCTTCTGCCATTAACTGAGCCTTTGCAACAACGGTTGAAAGTTTATCCTTCTGGACTTGAGTTTCTGTTGCAAGACGCTGAACTTCTTTTTTAGTGTTTGATTCACGGATTGCAAGTGTGATAAATACAGCAAGGTCTACACAGAAGAAAGCAAAGCCCTGAGTCCACATAAATGGAACAACTCCCATTACCTGGCAGACAACATCATGAATGGCAAAGCAGGAACCAACAAAGAAGCCGACAAAAACAGGAATAGAATCATACTGCTTCTGTTTGATTCCATGAACGGTAACTATAAAACCGTAAACAATTACACCAACAGTTGGAAGCATGGAAATAAGGAATACATTATCTACTACAATATCATTGCCAACAGAGAAGCCGTATACAATAAAGAAACCTAATGTTGTAACGATAGCAATTCCTAATGTAAGTTTTCCTCTTTGTCTATTATAAAAGCGGTGCAGGAAGAGCATAAGGAACATCATACTTGCAGGTAGACAGGCTCTTGCGAAGGCACGCTGGAAATTGTAATTGAGTACAGTATTTTCAGAACCCATATCATAGAAATAAAGAAGAATAAAGAAGAGACAGCCTACAAAATAAAGGAAGGCTGTGTTTTTTCTATCCATGCAGAACTGCAGTAATGCATAGAAAAGGATGAAGGCACACAAAACAGCGATACAAAGGAATATTTTCTGGTTGAAAATATTCTTTATTTTATTCATAAAGTAGCCCTGTGTATCATCATCAATAGAAGGATTGATATCATGAACAGTATTACCTGGGGCGTAAACTCTTAAGGCAATTTCTACAGAGCCGTTTTTTATACAGTTTGATGGAATTAAAATATCTGTATTCTGTTCGATCTTAACGCTGACATTTGGCGGGAAGCTTCCGCGGGTTCCGACAAGAGTTCCATCGGCATATACTTCAATGGCAGAGTTAGTCTTTTCAAAACCTATCCATATATTAGTGTTTTGAAAGGCAGCTGGTATACTTACTTTTTTTCTCAGCCAGAAATAATGCTGATCATTTTGTAATTTAAAGACTCCGTTTGCATTAGTTTTTTCCCATGAACTGTCGTCATAATTTACAGCAGAATAACTTTTATTATCTCCAAACTTTATTTTCCAGTCTTCATATATCGGCTGACTTTTTCCGGTTTGCAAAGAACATGATGCGAAAAGAATTGTTGAAATACAAAGTGAAAAAATCGATTTTTTAAAATTTTTCATAGTAACTCTCTTTGATTATGAAATATATCTGTGCATAATGTCACTGCACTTCTAAGATATTAATTATATCATAGGTATTGAGAATTTACGAAAAAAAAATTAAGAGATTTATTTTCTTTTGCTTACTGCAATTCTATCGCCGATTTCAAAAAAAATGGTCTCAAATTCCTGGTTTGTACGGAGAAATTCGGCATATTTCTGGATTTTTTTTACCAGCTTTTTTGTGGAGTAGTTATGGGTGAGTGAAAGGTCATCAACCATGCCGTGGAAGGAAAGATTATCCGAAATGATGACTCCTTCCGGGGCCAGATTCGCCTTATATTTTTCGAAGAACTTTATGTACTGGGCCTTTGCGGCATCTATGAAAATCAGATCAAAGAAACCTTCCAGCGGGCAGGTAAGGGCATCTGCATGAATGGCTGTGATGCGGTCTGAAAGTCCTGCTGCTTTAAAGTTCTCTACTGCCTTGAGGTGGCGGTCTATATCGAGTTCGATTGTTGTTACTTTGATATCTGGGGCCTGGTTTGCAAAGCGGATTGAAGAATAGCCGATGGCAGTTCCAATTTCCAGAATGTTTTTGCAGTTGTGCTCTTTGATGTAATCGCAGATAAAGTCACATCCTTCATCCTGCATGATGGGAACTGCCTCGCGGCTTGCGTATGCTTTTATTGAAAGTAAATTATCCATATTCGCCTTGTCGTACTGAATTAATTCTTCTGCATGGCAATTCGCTTTTCACGAACGTCTGAGAGTAATGATTGTAGCCCATTTGCGTCCTGAGTTTCAATCAGTTTTTTCAGATTGTCCAGCTGGCTTTCAAAGTTTTCTATATGAGCTACCAGTTTTTCGCGGTTTGCCAGAAATAGTTCAGTCCAAAGAGGTGCGTTAATCATGGCAATGCGGGTAAGGTCTTCGAAAGATCCTCCGCCAAAACTTGTGATTTCCGGATCACCTGCACTTTCTACCATGGCGCTTGCTACAACGTGGCATAGCTGAGAGGTAAAGCCGATCTTATTGTCATGTGTATCTGCATCAACTTCGGTAATGCGGGAAAAGCCCATTCCCCGGATAATCTTACGGAACTTTTCAACGGCAGCTTCGTTTTCATATCCATCGGCTGGTTTAATCAGAATATAATTGTGATTCAAAAAGTATTCACCGCGGGATGCGGCAAAGCCTTCTTTTTCACCTCCTGCCATAGGGTGTCCTAAAATCAGGTGGGCATTTGCCGGACGGATTTCATTAGTGTCCAGGGCTGCAGCCAGGTCGTGCTTTACACCGCTGATATCGGTGATGATGGCTCCGTCTTTATAATCATTTTTGTGCTGGCGGAAAAAATCCAGAGTTGCAGCAGGGTAGAGGCAGACAAAAATCATGTCTGCCTGGGAGAGCATTTCCTTTGTTTCGTCTGGTGAAAAGGCGCGGTCTATAATTCCAGAGGTGAGGGCGGCAAAAAGAGACTCCTTGTTTTTATCCAGAGCAAAGATTTTGCCGTCCGGGTCATCATGTCCAATAATGTTTGAGCGGATTGCCTTTGCGACAGAACCGCCCATAATTCCAAGTCCTACGATTGCATAAATCATACGTTGCGTCCGTTGATTGAGGCAATCTGTGGAAGAATCTTCATAAGTGAAGCAAACTCTGTAGGGTGTAGAGACTGCTCACCGTCGCAGAGTGCCTTTTCAGGATTATTGTGAACTTCGATGATAAGTCCGTCTGTATTACATGCTACAGCTGCCTTTGCAAGTTCCGGTACCATCCAGCGCTGACCGCAGGCATGGCTTGGGTCAATGATGATTGGAAGGTGGCTCACTTTGTGAAGGTATGGAACAATACTTACATCCAAACAGTTTCTTGTGTAGTTATCAAAAGTACGTACGCCGCGTTCACAAAGAATTACATCTTCATTTCCGCTTGCCATAATGTATTCTGCAGACATCAAAAGTTCTTTTACAGTTGCAGCCATACCGCGCTTAAGAAGAATAGGTTTTCCAGTTTTTCCCATTTCCTTAAGAAGATCAAAGTTCTGCATATTGCGGGCTCCAATCTGGATTACATCAACATCGTCAAAGTATTTAAGCTGGCGGATATCCATAAGCTCTGTTACGATTGGAAGACCTGTTTCTTTTTTAGCAGCTACGAGGAACTGAAGACCTTTTTCGCCAAGACCCTGGAAGCTGTATGGTGAAGTACGAGGCTTAAAAGCACCACCGCGGAGAAGTTTTGCACCGGCAGCCTTTACATCGCGGGCAATTGAAACAACCTGCTCTTCAGTTTCAACAGAACATGGGCCTGCAATTACAGGAATCTCGCCGTTACCAAAGCTGGTGTTTCCAACTTTAATTACCGAATTTTCCGGATGGAAGGTGCGGCTTGCCATTTTGTATGGTGCAGAAACACGCTGTACTGTATCAACAAAAGGATTTGCGCTGACCATTTCTGTGTCGAGCGAACTTGTGTCACCAAGAAGTCCGAGAATTGTAAGGTTTTCACCCTTTGATACATGAACTCCAAAGCCCTTCTGCTTCCATGAGTCGATGAACTCGTTCATCTGCTGATCTGTGGTTCCGTGTTTAAGTGTAATAATCATTTATTTTTCCTCTCTTGGTAATTTTCAGCCTGGCACCTGCATTATCGAGTTCCTTCCGCTCTGCCGTGCACTGCAAAAAAAAAGGAACTCTTTTTCAGAGTTCCTTGAAATTACCGATTTATGTACATCAGCATCTATTTTGCCAGAACTCTGCAAGACTTGTGAGAATAATAGTAATAATAGTATGCGTAAGTGATGTTTTTCATTTGTATATTTACTTTACTGCTATGAAAAAAAAGTGTCAAGTAGTGTTATTATAAATAGAAACATTTTTTTTTAGTTTTACCTAACAATTTACAATAAAGATGTGCTATAATATATCTGAGGTGAAAAAATGAAAGAAGTATTTGATTTTATCAAAAAGTGTGGAACTTACTATTTAGCTACAGTTGATTCTGATGGACAGCCAAGAAACCGTCCTTTTGGAACAATCAATATTTTTGAAGATAAGCTTTACATCCAGACAGGAAAGAGTAAGGATGTTTCTAAGCAGATTCAGAAGAATCCAAAAGTTGAACTCTGCTGCTTTGACGGATCTACAGGAAGCTGGCTCCGTCTTGCCGGTGAACTCGTTCGTGATGATCGCCGCGAGCCTAAGGTAGATATGCTTGAACATTATCCTGAACTCAAAAATATGTATTCAGCTGATGATGATAACACTGAAGTGCTTTATTTTAAGAATGCAACTGCAACATTTTCAAGCTTTGGCGGTGCACCTAAGGTTGTAAAGTTCTAAACGATTAATAAATATATATATCCGGGGCTCCCACTAAGACAGCCCCGGATTTTTTTTTACAAAACCTTTATTTCATCTGCAAGTTTTGCAAATGGTCGTCATGCTGAATTTATTTGTTGTGACGAACCTGATCCAGACCTCGCTTGAACTGAGGGATACGTGCACAGGTTACGGTGTTCATGTCGCTGCGGTCGCCGCGCTGGAGGAAGTGGTAGGCAACGCCAGCTATCATAGCTCCGTTGTCGCCGCAAAGCTTGAGAGGAGGGAAGATGCAGTTGAGGTCACTTCTTTCTGCCAGCATTGCGCGAAGGCGAGAGTTTGCTGCAACACCGCCGCCACAAACAACTGTTTTGAGACCTGTGTCGTCTGCGGCTTTCAGTAATTTGCCAATCAGAGTTTTGATTGCTGTTTCCTGGAAGGCAGCGCACATGTTTTCTGTACTATGCTCGTAGCCTGGCTGCCAGAAAAGGTCGCACTGGTGAATTACTGCAGTCTTAAGCCCTGAGAAAGAAACATCATATTTGTGTTCATTTTCATCAAGCTTTGGAACCGGGAACTTTGCTGCTTTAGGATCACCCTTTTTTGCAAGATTATCAATGATAACTCCTCCAGGGTAGCCGAGTCCGTAGAACTTAGCAACCTTGTCAAAGGCTTCGCCGACAGAGTCATCAACTGTAGTTCCTAAAATCTCAAGATCATCAAATCCATTTACCTTACAGATAATTGAGTGGCCGCCGCTTACGAGAAGGCCAAGGAAAGGATACTCTACTGGAGTCTGAAGCTGGGCTGCATAAAGGTGGCCCAGCATATGGTTGATTGCAATAAAAGGTTTGTTGGTTGCCCAGGCAAGAGTTTTTCCAAAGGTAAAGCCAACGAGAAGGGAACCCATGAGCCCTGGTCTGTTAGTTGCGGCTATTGCATCAACTTCGTCCAGAGTCATGTTTGCTTCTTTGAGGGCCTGTCTTACAACCGGTAAAATCCACTCTGCATGTTTACGGCTTGCAATCTCTGGTACAACGCCCTTGTAAATTTTATGGAAAGGAATCTGTGTTGCAACAACGTTGCTTAAAATTGTTCTTCCGTCTTCTACGATTGCGCAGGCTGTTTCATCGCAGCTGCTTTCTATTCCTAAAACCTTCATTTAATTCCTCTTAGCCTTTGACTTACTTACCGTGCTGAATGTGTAGCCCTGAGCCTTAAGCTCCGGGTATGCTTCCTGTAAAAATGCCGGTAAAAAGTCTGCACTCCAGATATGGCCTATCATTATAACGCTTCCATTTTTATTTGCAAGGTCAAGGCCTTTTTTAAGCTCCTTAAGAGCGTTTTCTTTTGTCTTTTCGTTGTCTAAAAAGATGTTTCGTTCGTAGTAAGAATATCCAAGTTCGCGGGCAACATAAGGCACCTTAGTTTCAACATTTGTACGGCTGTCGAGAAAGTAAATACCTTCCTGAGAAGCAAACTGTAAAACTGTCGCCATCTTTTCTGCATCGGCTGTAATGCCAGATCCTTCGTGATTATTCAAGCCGGCAACAGGCCCAATCTCGTTTATATTATTGAAGAGAATTGATTTTATTTGATTTTCATCCATATCAGGTTTGATTGCACCTGGTCCCGGATTCACACTTGCGTTTACAGACTGCATTGGCTGATGAAGAATGAGCTCGTTACCAGATGCGCGAACCTGGGCAGCAGTTTCTTTCGAATGTACTATTTGCGGAAGAACTGCAACTGTTATAGGGAAGGGCAGATTTAAGAAAGGCTTGAGGTGTGAAAGATTCTGTCCGCCGTCATCGAAAACGAAAATCAACTGGGCACCGTTTTTTGCAGGGGGGAAGTTGAATTTTGATTTCTGCTCGCTCTGAGTTTTTGGAGCAGGGGCCGGAGCTGCGTCTTTTGTTTCTGCCGGCTTTTTTTCTTCTTTAGACTGTGGAGTTTCTATTCTTTTAGGAGGCTCGGTTTTCTTTGGAGATTCTTCTTTTGGAGTTTCTTTCTTTTTTGCTTCCTGTTTCGGGGACTCGGTCTTTTTTGAAGAATCTGATTTTTTTGAAGCGTCGCTATTTTTTGTAGAAGAAGCCTTTTTTGTGTCCTCTGTTTTTTTCGCAGTTTCGGCTTTTTTAGCGGGCTCTTTTACTTCTTCAACCTGTTTTTTTGAATCAACAATTTCTTCTTTATATCTTTGAATTGCAGCCTCAGAAAGCTTTCGGTCCGGCTCCTTGAGGGTAGTCACCAGAAGTAGACTCATGCAGATAGTAATAATGACACAGCACAGAATAATTGCCTTATAAGCCGGAATATAAACCTTAGGCCTTTTTGTGGTGCGGCGGGTCGTACGGCTGCTGCGTTTTGTGCTGGTCTTGCGCTTTGTTGTGCTGGATGTAGTTCGTGATGATTTCTTCTGAGGCATAAATTGATTTTAGCACATCTTGGAGCAATAAAAAAGCATTTCTATGAATTTGACAGAATCGTAATGGGGAGTTTAATATAGAAGAAAGATATCTTTCTTTAGGAGTTTGTCACTTATGAAAAAACAATTGTTTCTTTTGATTTTCTTCCTTAGTGGTATTACTGTTTTTGCACAGAATGTAAAACCGTTCAAAATTGATTTGAATGCTATTGTGTCAGCTAATGATGATAAATCGATGACTTATGATAAGGCTTCCAGAATTATTACTGTAAAACGAAATTATGAAAATCAATCATCTATTGGCTTATGGCTGGATAAAGATATCAGTAATTATAATATCATAAGAATTAAATATAAATCTTTGGGTGATTATGGTTTTCATGTACATACCTGTTATAAAAAAGATCCAACTGCAGACTACTGGGGAGACTCTACTTACTGTCCTTCTTACCTTACAGAAATGGTGATTCCGATTAAAGATGGAGTTTCAACTCTTGAGATTCTTGATATTATGTCTGTAAATCATATCTTAAAATACAAATTTAGAATTGATGAAATTACTTTGGAAAAGATAAGTAACCCGCAGAAAATTGATATTGCAGCTCCTACTGGTGAAGCTCCGATTATTGATACTGCAACAAGCGGAAAGTTTAATGATTCAATCAGTGCCTGGGATTTTGTAGCAGGACTTGGAGCTGGCTTTCATTACGATGCTTTGCATTCTGTAAGTGCCTGGCAGGAATTTGGTCTTGACTGTTATCACTGGAATGGAGCAGTAAGGCCTACAAAGGAAATTATTCAGACTATCAGAAACAGAGGCTTTAAAACTTTAAGACTTCAGGTTGCTTCTTATGCTCACCTTATTGATGAGAATTATACAATTGATCCTCGCTTTATGAAAATCGTAAAGCAGGTTGTTGACTGGGCTATTGAAGAAGATATGTATGTAATTGTGTGCGGACCGGTTGCAGAAATGTTGCAGGATGAAACTTTCCGCAAAAAGGCTGAAGAAAGCGTACACTATGCCGGTTATTCTGTAGATGAGAAAAATAAAAAAGAATCTCTGAGATTCTTAAAGGCAATATGGCTGCAGTATGCAAAAACTTTTAATAACACTTATGATGAACATCTGATTTTTGAAACCTTGAATGAGCCTATTAACTGTTTTCATGAGCATGACTGGCATCCACAAGATGATTGTGCTGTATGCAAAAAGAATTATTCTATTTTGAAGGAATATAATCAGGCGATTGTAGATACAATCCGTTCGACAGGTGGAAACAACACAAAACGGTTTATAATGGTAGAAGGTTATAGTGGGGCAGAGAAGTCACTTTACAGTAAAGTTTTCAGTCTTCCAAAGGATAAGGTTAAGGATAAGCTCATTCCAACCTTCCACTGCTATCCTATGGGCTGCGGAAAGCCTTATTCAAAAAAGTTATATCAGGATAGTGTAAAGGCAAATCTAAAAGAATGGTTTGCTACTTATGACAAGCAGTTTTTTTTAAAGCATATTCCGGTTTATATGTCTGAAGGCTTTCATGATCGTTCAATTCCGGTTATGGAACGCATAAACTGTCTTAAAGATTTTTTTGCAGAAGCAAAGAAATCTGGCCGTTCCTGCGGCGTAACTATGATTAACGATGGTGATTACAGATGTCAGTGGAATTGTTTTGGTTATTTATCATTTCAGGATTTAAAATGGTATGATAATGAATATGTTGATACGCTGATTTATGGCTGTGAAGGAAAGGAGTATCCTTTAAGTGATGAGTTCGTAAAAAAGAATACTCTGAAGATTGAAAGCATTGTCGGAAAAAATCTTATTTCTGAGCCTGTAGAGAAAAAGAATTTTGACGATGGGCTTAGAATCAGTCCAGAAATACTGGTTCGTTCTACTCCTGCAAAATATAAGTTTGAATTCGAAATTGAAACAACCGGTTCTGATGCAATAATGCAGTTTGCTTTTACTGATTCAAATCTGAAATGGCGTGAAGTAGTTCAGGAGAAGAATGTAAAAATACAAGGCGGTACTCTTAAAGACGGCTGGTGTATTGAAATAAAAAAATCGGGCACAGTTTCTTTGAGTATCGATGAAAAACTTGCGAAAACGCTAGAAGAATCAGATTGTATTTTTATAAATGGCCGCAGTATCATCATTAAGTCAGTGAAGGTGGTGGAGTAGGTGTAAAATCAGTTAGTCTAAATAAAACTATCCCAATCATGTCAGTTGACATACTGAATGCCTTTGATGGTACAGGTGATGTCTCCGTAATTTAGATTATTAAGATTGTAAAAATCTATAGTGGGGAGGAAAATAGTAAAGTGTAATAAAATATACAATATTGTATTGTAAACTTTACAATAAGTTAATAGCATGCTATTATAAATTGGAGATAATGGCATGGCGAAAATAAAGGTTGAAAATACAGAAATAACGGTTATCCAGCAAAACGAAGATGATTATATTTCATTAACGGATATGGCTCGGAGTAATATGCAGGAACATATTATCTTTCGATGGCTTAGTCTCAAAAGCACAATAGAATATCTTGGTGAATGGGAATTACTGTATAATCCTAATTTTAATTGTACCGAATTCGGTACAATTAAAAATATGGCAGGAAGTAACAATTTTGTACTTTCTGTTAAAACCTGGATTGAAAGGACTAATGCTGTCGGAATCATTTCAAAAGCTGGGCGGTATGGTGGAACTTATGCGCATCGTGATATTGCATATCATTTTGGTATGTGGATTAGTCCAAGATTTCATCTTTTACTTATAAAAGAATACCAACGTCTTAAAGCCGAAGAACAAAAGCAGCTTGGTTGGAGTGCCAGGCGAGAACTTGCAAAAATCAATTATCATATTCATACTGATGCAATTAAACAAAATCTTATTCCTCCAGAACTAACTCCTCAGCAAAAATCTTTTGTATATGCAGACGAGGCGGATATGCTGAACGTTGCCATGTTCGGTATGACAGCGCGAGAGTGGCGTGATATAAATCCCGATCTAAAAGGTAATATCCGTGATTATGCAACAATTAATCAGCTTATCTGTCTTAGTAATATGGAAAATCTTAATTCTGTTTTTATAAATGATGGCTTGCCACAAAGTGAACGACTTGAAAAACTTAATAAAATTGCAATTCAGCAGATGCAGGTATTGGAAAACACGGGTGGACTAAGATTTTTGGCAAAAGATGAAAATCTAAGTGAAGATCAGGGAACTCAAGAGGAAAAAGGAACAGACTGATGGAATCAATAGTAAAAAGTTTACGTGAAAAAAATCGATACACACAAACGGGGCTGGCTGAGGAATTAGGTATTTCTCGTCAGACACTCATAAAATATGAAAATATGGAACTGGATTTCCCATTATCTGTAGTAAGACAGCTTTCTAAATTGTTTAACGTTTCTTACGAATGTATTATTGATAACTGTCTTCCTGATGAAAAATCAGAAGCCGATGTCAGATTAAAAATGATTATTCAACAATTTCCCAAACTAAAAGACCACGAAAAAAATGCTGTTAGTGAAATGGTCAGAATTATGGCGGAGGAATGATAGGCATCAGTACAATTACATGTTCCTTGATAATTTTCAATAAATAGGGTATTTTATAGAAAACTCCCGGGCATGCCGGGGGGACATTTAAAACTGAGGAACAAAAATGATTATTACCTGTCTTGACCTTGAAGGCGTTCTGGTGCCTGAGATTTGGATTGCTTTTGCTGATACTGTTGGTATTCCTGAACTTCGCCGCACAACCCGCGACGAACCTGATTATGACAAGCTGATGAAATACCGTATTGCCATTCTTAAAGAGCACGGACTTGGTCTTAAAGAGATTCAGGATACAATCAAGAAAATTGACCCGCTGCCTGGTGCAAAAAAGTTCCTCGATGAATTGCGTTCATGCTGCCAGACTATTATTCTGAGCGACACCTTCAGCCAGTTTGCGGCTCCTCTTATGGAAAAGCTTGGCCAGCCTACAATCTTCTGTAACGAATTGATTGTTTCTGATTCGGGCGAAATTACCGGCTACAAGATGCGCTGCGACAAGAGCAAGCTCACTACTGTAAAGGCTCTTCAGTCTATTGGTTTTGAAACTATTGCTTCGGGCGACAGCTTCAATGACCTTGGTATGATTGAGGCTTCTAAGGCAGGCTTCCTCTTCCGTTCAACAGAAAAGATTATCAAGGAGTATCCGCAGTATCCTGCATTTACTGAATACTCGGAACTGCTTGACGCTATCAAAAAATATCTGTAATTTAATCTGAATTAAAAATACAGTCCAATCACTGTACCGGGGGTGGCGGTTTTGCGACGTTGTCGGGGCCGCCTGAGATTATACCCTTAGAACCTGATCCGGATAATACCGGCGGAGGTAGGTATGAAAAAAGTTCATATCCTTATCGTTTTATCTATTCTTATGGTTTGCTCTCTCTATGCGGGAAGCAAAAAATCAAAAGCAAAAGTTGACGCAGCTCGTCTCAATGAAGTAATCGTTTACACTTACGATTCTTTCTGTGGTGAATGGGGCTCTGGTCCTGAAATTGCAAAGCGCTTTGAAGAAAAGACAGGCATCAAGGTTACCTTTATTGACTGCGGTGATGGTGTTCAGATTCTTTCTAAGGCCATGCTCGAAAAGAAAGATCCTTATGCTGATGTTCTGTTAGGCCTTGATAACAACCTTACAGAAAAGGCTGCAAAGAGCGGTGTGTTTGAAAGCTTTAAGCCTGCAAACGCTGCTGTGGTAGGAGAGGGACTGGAAGAAGCTCTTGGCGGCAAGTGGCTTATGACTCCTTATGATTACAGTCCTTTTGCTATCATCTGGAACTCAAAATCAAATGTACCAGCTCCAGCTTGTCTTGAAGATCTTACAAAAGATATTTACAAAAAGAAGCTGATTCTTATGGATGCCCGCACAAGTACTCCTGGCCTTGGTTTTGAAACCTGGGTTGAAAAAGTTTATGGCAATAAGGCTTCTGATTATATGCTGCGTCTGCAGCCTTCAATTTTGACTATGGCTCCTGGCTGGAGTGTTGGCTACGGTATGTTTACAGACGGCGAGGCTCCTCTGGTTATCAGCTATACAACTAGTCCTGCTTATCATATTGAGTATGGCGAGGGCGACCAGTTTAAGGCTTTGACTTTTACTGATGGTCACGTTATGCAGGTTGAAGGTGCCGGCCTTGTAAAGGGTGCTAAGAATCCTGAGGGAGCAAAGAAGTTTATTGAGTTCCTTATCAGCGAAGATGCACAGAATGTGATTCCGACAACTCAGTGGATGTATCCTGCAAACAAGAATATCGTACTTCCTGCATGTTACGATACAATTGAGATGCCTGAGATTTTGAAGTAGTGTTCAAAACATATTTTTACACGCTTGAAATTGCTTTACTCTCAACACTTATAGCGGCAGCGGCCGGCATTCCGGCAGCATACTTTACAGCCCGCCGGCGTTTTCCCGGTCGTCGCCTGCTGCTTTCCCTTTCGGCAGTGTCACTTTGCGTTCCTTCCCTTATTGTTGCCCTCGGTTATGTAAGCTTCTGGGGAATGAACGGATTTGTAAACCGTCTTTTTAGAACTGAATTTTCTTTTTTATATAGCACAGCGGGTATTGTGATTGCCCAGGGCTTTTATAATGTTCCTTTTATTACAGGAATTGTAAGCGAGGCCTGGGAACGCTTACCCCGCGAACAGGAAAACGCTGCAAGACTGCTGGGGGCAGGGGAAGGCCGGGTACTCAGAACTATCACCCTGCGTCAGCTTTCAGGGGCAATCGGTGCAGCCTGCATTCCGGTTTTTCTTTTCTGTTATTTCAGTTTTATGATTGTCCTGCTCTTTTCTCCTGTGGGACGTTCAACTCTTGAAGTAGAAATCTACCATTCAATAAGAACTACACTGGATATCAGTTCTGGCGCAAAGCTTGCTCTTCTGGAAACAATAACAGCTTTTGGCATTGTGCTGGCCTACAGCTTTATGTCGCGACGGAGTCAGACTGCATCAAGTGGTGTAGATTATGCGCCTCTTGTGAAAAAAAAACTTGGGCTTGAAACAGCTCTTTTTATTCCCCTTATTTTCCTGATTCTGATTTTTCTGATATTTCCGCTTTTATCGGTTTTTGCCAGCGGAGCGGGGGAAATAAAAAAAGTTCTGGGGGCCCGGGGCTTCTGGAAGGCTGCCCTTCATTCTCTGGAGTGTGGCCTTGCGACTGGACTTGCCTGTACTCTTCTGGGCTTTGCATATTCTGTAGCAGTGAAACTTTGTCGTAAGCAGGGTAATGTACTGCTTCAGACAATACCAGTGCTTCCTATGGCCATTTCCTCAGTAGTAATTTCCTGGGGAGCTACGATGATTTTTCATCGCGGAAGTCCGGCACTGCTTGTGGCTCTTGAAACAGGACTTTATTGGCCAATTGCTTACAGACAGATTCAGAACGGAATTAACAGAATAACTTATGAGACAGACGCAGCAGCGCGTCTTCTTTCCAAAAACAGCTTTGACAGCATTATCCGCATTTATCTGCCGGCCTGCAGGCCTGTGTTGATATCAGCTTTTGCCTATTGCTTTGCGGTAAGTCTTGGCGATGCAACCATGCCGCTTGTCCTTTCCATCCGGAACTTTGATACCCTTGCTCTCTACACTTATAAACTGGCAGGAGCCTATCGCTTTGGACAGGCCTGTGCCTGCGGCGGCATAGTAGCGGCTTTAAGTATGCTGATATACACACTGGGTAAGAAATAAAAACTGGAGTAATAAAATGACTTATTTTACAGTTAGAAATATACATAAAACCTGGGAAACTGTAACAGTAGATTTTTCTCTTGAATGCGAAAAAGGCACAATGACCTGTCTGCTTGGCCCAAGCGGTTGTGGAAAATCTACGGTTCTTAATATCATAAGCGGCCTTGAGAAAAACGACCCGGATTACGAAGAAAAACTTGAAATCCAGCTGGACGGTCAGCGCATAGAAAAACTGCCTCCCCGGGAACGTGGGGTCGGAATGGTTTTTCAAAGCGGTGCTTTGTTTAATCATATGAACGTAGTAAACAATGTTGCATACGGACTGATTTCTCAGGGAATGAAAAAGAAAGAAGCTCTTGCCCGTGCCTCAGCCTTTCTTCCAGAATTTGGCCTCGAAGGCTTTGACCGCCGCATGCCTCAGACTCTCAGCGGGGGAGAGCGTCAGAGGGTGGCACTTGCCCGCACACTTATCACTCAGCCAAAACTGGTTCTCCTTGATGAACCTCTTTCTGCCCTTGATGCAGACCTGCGTCAGCGCCTTGCCCTTCAGATCCGGGACTGGCAGAAATCTATGGGCTTTACCGCCATCATGGTAACCCATGACGAAAATGAAGCTAAAACTCTTGCCGATAAGATTGTAAGATTTTCGAAATAATGTTATGTTTGCGGAAAATAAAATTTCCGGAGGCATAATATGTTGCGAAAAAATGATTACCCTGTCTTAGAATTTGATGATGACAAAGATGCCGTTGTAAATCCATTTAAGTGGAACCTCGAGCCTTTCTCTTCTGACAAACTGATTATTACCTTCTTTCCGGATGTTATGAAGAATCTTATGGAAGATAATCAGCTTGAACTTGAGCGCGAAATTGCTGGTGAAAATCCAGTTTATGTTTATCGCTTTAAAGAGCAGCCGGAAATTCTTATTACCCTCGGTTATGTTGGCTGTCCGGCTTGTGCAGGAAACCTTGAGTTCTTTGCTGCCTGTGGCATAAAGAAGGTTATCTTCTGTGGTGGCGGTGGAGTTCTCGACAAGAATATCAAGGTAGGGGAGCTTCTTGTTGTAGAAGGCGCAATCCGCGACGAAGGTTTTTCTTACCGCTACATTGAGCCTTCACGCTATATTTACACAGACAAAAATATCACAGAGAAAATTACAGACTATCTTGAAAATAAAAAGATTCCTCATCTTACAGGAATTGTCTGGACTACAGATGCAATGTTCCGCGAGACACGTGCCCTGGTTGAGCAGCGTAAAGCCGAAGGTGCAAAAATTGTAGAGATGGAGCAGGCAGGTTGTATTGCCATTGCCCAGTACCGCAACTTTGATTACGGTGCAATAATCTACGGCGGGGATGATGTTTCAAATGAAGAATGGGATTGTCGTTCCTGGAACAGCCGCAAGGGCGTGCGTTATAATCTTGTGATGTTGTGTAAAGAGTTAGTGAAGGAAATTTAATTCTTCATATACCAGTAGGAATATAATTTCTCAAAGCCTAACTTTTTATAAAGATTTACAGCGACAGTGTTTGTCTGAACTACCTGAAGGTATGATTGATGAGCTCCAGATACTCGTGCCTTTTCCAGAAGTGCTGCACAAACTTTTTTGCCAAGCCCGAGCCCGCGGTATTCTTTTGCGACAATAACATTCTGCAGCAGCATATAACTATTCTCAATTGCAGCAGAAGAAGCTGCTGCGGGCTTACCGTCATAAATAAGAGTGCAGTAAATTGTATCAACCAGAACTTTTGCAATCATTCTTTTGTAAACATCCTGGTCATGGGCATCATTTATTTCGTGTATCTTAAAGAAAACTGGAAGCCATTCATCAGGACTGGTAGAAAAGATATATTCTATTTTTGAATTATTTTCCGACGAGGTAGTGTCATTGTCCGGCTTGACCGGACAATCCAAATCATGCACCATCAGATGAGTTGGAGTTACAGCCTGATAACCACGCTTTGTAAGGAAATCATTTAGTTCAGTATCAAGTTCTGTCAGTTTAAACTGACAAGGCAGTCCCTGCTTTTTGTACATGTTTTCGCAGAAGTCTACCTTTTCTGCTATTGGTTTTGAAGAAGGATAGAGCAGACTTACCGAGTTTGCACGGCCTGTATAGCCTTCTGAAAATTTCAGGATCCATCCGTCATAGAAAAAAGTGTTCAAGGCTACATGTCCGTTCAGACACATTTCTTCAAATTTTTGAATCTGTTCTTTCATATAAGCCTCAAACATTTTTTTCGTTAGTAAATCATTGTACCAATACCAGTCGTAAAATTGCATTCGCAATTTTACTAACGAGTTTGCTACGCAAACTCGCGGATTAATATATCATAGTTCCTATACCACGATCCGAGAACATTTCTATTAAGAGGGAGTGTGGTACGCGGCCATCAATAATATGTGTGCGTGGAACTCCGCCTTTAAGTGCAGTCTCACAGCAGTCAATCTTTGGAATCATACCGCCGGCAATAACTCCTGTTGCTTTAAGAGAGCCGATGGCAGTGCGCTCAATTCTTTTGATGAGGGTACTTGGATCGTCAATGTTGCGGAGAATGCCCGGAACATTTGTAAGCTGTACAAACTTTTCTGCGTGAAGGGCAACAGCAATTTTTGCGGCTGCAGTGTCAGCATTTATGTTGTAGCGTGCGTAATCATCCTGTTCGCCAAGGGCAACTGTAGAAACAACAGGAATAAAGCCTTCGTTCAAAAGGGAAGTGAGAATTTCTGGGTGAACTTCAGTTACTTCACCAACAAAGCCTAAGTCTTTTTCTGTCTTTACAGCGCGGAGGAGACCAGAGTCAACACCGGAAAGTCCTACTGCTTTGCCGCCTTTCTGTAAAAGAATACCTACTATGTCCTTGTTCAATTTTCCTGTAAGAACCATCTGAACAATTTCCATAGTTTCTTCATCTGTGTAGCGCAGTCCGTCAATAAACTTGCTTTCCTTACCAACGCGTTCCAGCATGTGGTTGATTTCTGGTCCACCGCCGTGAACAAGTACAACCTTAATACCGATTGTGTTCAGAAGAACGATGTCTTCCATTACGGCCTGCTTAAGCTCTTCATTGAGCATGGCATTTCCGCCGTATTTTACAACTACGACTTTTCCACACCACTGCTTAAAATATGGAAGAGCCTGTACAAGAACTTCCGACCACTGTTCTGTTGTTAAATCTTCGTTATTCATAATTCCCCCGTGGCGCCGCTTAGGTGCGGTAGTCTCCGTTAATCTTTACGTAATCATAAGTAAGGTCGCAGCCCCAGGCAGTACCTTCTGCGTCTCCGTCGTGACACTGAACAAGGATTTCTACTGCTTCACGGTCCATGATCTTCTTTGCCAGGTCTTCATCAAAATCTGCAGGAACACCGTCCTTATAAACCTGAACCGACTCTTCGCCGTGAACTTCAAAATCATCATAGTTGTCAAAGTAGCGTTTAGCGTTTGGCTTGCTTGTAAACCAGATGCTTGTTGTATCCGGATTAAATGGAATGCCGCTGTAGCCCATAGCGCAGAGGAAACGGCCAAAGTTAGCATCGCTTCCAAACATGGCAGCTTTTACCAGGCTTGAGCAGATGATTTCCTTAGCAAGACCGCGGGCAGCTTCAACGCTGGCAGCACCCTTTACATTACATTCAACGAGGCGGGTAGCACCTTCACCGTCGGCTGCAATCTTACGTGCCATAACAAGATTCATCTTATTCATTGCAGCAAGGAAAGTGTCGTAGTCGGCGCCTTCACTTGTGATTTCTGCGTTACCTGCAAGTCCGTTAGCAAGCACACAAAGCGAGTCGTTGGTAGAAGTGTCGCCATCAACACTTACGCAGTTATAAGTTCCAAGAATAGATTCGTGAAGGGCCTTGCTCAGCATCTCCGAACTGATAGCACAGTCGGTTGTAATCATAGAAAGCATGGTTCCCATATTGATGTGAATCATACCTGAGCCCTTACACATAGTTCCCATGTGGCAAACTTTTCCGCCAACAGTGAACTCAACAGCGCATTCCTTGAACTGAGTATCAGTTGTCATGATTGCTATGCGGGCTTCTTTATTTCCTTCGCGTGAAAGTCCCTTTGCCAGGGCCTCGGCGTTGTTTTCAACTTTTGTTACATCTAGCTGCGCACCGATAACACCGGTAGAATAAACTATAACGTCTTCCGGCTTAATGTTAAGCTGGATCGCTGCAGCCTTAGCCATACGGAGAGCATTCTCAGCACCCTGAGCGCCTGTACAGCAGTTAGCGTTTCCAGAAATTGCAATGAGAGCCTGAGCCTTGCCGTCTGCAAGATGCTTCTGTGTGAGTTTTACACTTTCAGCCTTTACGCGGTTCTGAGTAAAAACACCGGCCGCATTACAAGGTACTTCAGAATAAACGAGAGCAGTGTCGTTTTTAGTTCTGCTTGCCTTAATGTGGCAGAGCATTCCGTTTGCGGTGAAGCCCAGAGGAGCACAAACACCGCCGTCTATAAATTTAATATCGTTTTGCATAAATATACATTCCCTTTGTATATTTATACTATTTTCTATCAATTATTTCAAGCAAAAAAATCCTCTGCCTAGCAGAGGATTTCTGATAATTTATTGAACTACCGACCAGTTCTGGCCATTGTCTTTCATTGGAACGCCTTTGAGTTCATAGAGCTTTGGTGCAGTTACAAACTCAAACCCCATTTCTTTTAGAACTGGAATTGCTCGGTCAACAAGTTCAAGTGTTGCCTCATTGCCATCGTTTACGTGGAGGAGGTACATAACGCCGTCCTGTGTGTTTTCCATCATCAGCTTGTAGCGCTCGTCGGCAGTGCGCTCAGGAACCCAGTCTTCGCAGCCGTGTCCGCAGATGAATGGCACGTGAATTACTTCATGCATCAGGTCGTTTACGCAGATATAAGGAGGGCGGAAAAGAACCGGCTTCTTACCTGTGATTTTGATGATTGCTTCATCGCACTTGTTGTATTCTTCAATCATCTCTTCGCGGGTAAGTTTTGTCATATCCGGATGGCTCCAGGTATGATTTTCAATGTCGCAGCCCATTTTTACGGCGCGTTCAATAACCGCAGTATTTTCATCAGAGATTTTATTTGCAATCAAAAAGAAAGATGCAACAACGCCGTGTTTTTCCAGAATATCCAACATTCTGTTCATTGTGTTATCGCCGGCAAAATTCGGGCCGTCGTCGAAAGTTAAACTACAGTACTTTTTTTCCATAAGATATCTCCTGATTAGATCCCCCGGGCAAGCCGGGGGATGACCGGGCTTTTACAGACCAGTACCCTCATCAATTCCCATCATGATGTTCATACACTGAACTGCGGCACCGCTGGCACCTTTTCCAAGATTGTCAAAGCGAGTTGTAATCATGATTCTGTCATCATTTCCGTAAACGAAAATCTGCATGTTGTTTGTACCGGCAAGGGTATTTGCAGGAATAAACTGTTCCGGCAGAACTCCTTCTCCCATAAAGCCTGCAACCTGTACAAAGCGGCAGCCCTGGTAGTGCGTGGCAAACATTTCCCAAACATCATGTGCAGTCACTTTCTTTGCAAGTAATCTTGCATGAAGACCTACAGTAACAGTCATGCCCTGAAAGTAATCACAAACATAAGGATTAAAAATCGGCTCAAAGTCCAGACCGGAAATCTTTTTAATTTCAGGCAGGTGCTTGTGCTGCTGAGTCAAAGCGTAAAGGCGAGGGGAGTCAAGTTCCGGATTTCGCGCTGGATCTTCGTACTGTGCAATAGCCTTCTTTCCTGCTCCTGAATATCCGCTTACGGCGTGAATTACAACCGGGTAATCAGCAGGCATAATTCCGGATTTTACGAGAGGGTAGCAGATTGCAATAGAACCGGAAGCATAACATCCAGGTACGGCAACGCGGTTTGACCCCTCAATTTTCTTTCTAAAATCAGCTCCCAGCTCTGGAAAACCATAAGCCCAGTCGGGGTTTGTACGGTGTGCTGTAGAAGCATCAATAATTCTTGTTTTAGGGTTAGTGCAAAGCTGGGCAGACTCAATAGCAGCTGCGTCCGGCAGACAGAGGAAAGTAAAATCCGAGGCATTAATCATTTTTGCCTTTTCTACAGGATCTTTACGCTTTTCTTCATCAATTGTAATAATCTCAATATCACTGCGCTTTTCAAAACGCTCAAAAATCTTAAGGCCAGTTGTGCCTTCTTTTCCATCAATAAATACTTTGTAAGCCATGAGGTTATTATAGAAAAAAGCACCTTTTATAACAATATAAAAGTTTGACCGCACCCATTTTGTAGATTATAATAATTTGTTAGGAATAAACCTTTGACTCAGATTTATCAGTACGCGGTTGCGGCTCTTTTTATTGAAGCAGTAATTATATTCTTCTACTTCCAGAAGAAAAGCCTCCCGACTTTTCAGAATATTGTTTTTTTCGTAATTCTCACTGTTGTGACCCTGAATACTGTCGGGGAACTTGTAGCAGGATATATGGAAGAACATATTTCTGATTTTTCCCTAAAAACCCTGTATATAGTCGAATGTCTTTATTTTACCTTTAATATAACTTTTGCACTTCTTTTTGCAATTTACAATCTTTCTGCCTTTGATATTTACGGACGTCTTAAAAAACGTACAATCAGAATCTTTCATACGGGATTAATAATACCTTACTGTATTATTCTGCTTGAAATCTGGCTTACACCCTTATTAAGAAATCATTATACTCTGATTTTTTCTCTGGATGCTATAAACGGCTATCAGCGTGGAAATAATTTCTGGTTCTACGCTATGTGTATAGTAAAGGGCCTTTATCATTTTGCTGCTTTTTTCATAATAATTTCTTACCGCCGTTACATTCCTAAAGCTAAAATGCAGATTATCTACTTCTTCCTTGTAACGGTTCTGGCAACGGCTCTTTTACAGCTTTTCCATTATGGTCTTTTAATTGAATCTTTTGGAATTTCACTTGTTACTCTGGTTTATTTTTTCTTTGTTCAAAAGCCGGAGGAACTGGTAGATTCTTCTACTGACACTTTGAACCAGGCTGCCTTGCAGCGAATGCTCAGATATACTCTGGCTGTGGGACGTAATTTCTACTGTATTGCAATTTATATTGATGACACAATGTTTATTGCAAATACATTTGGAATACCTCAGATGAATGCCTTTCTTACAGATGCTGGAAACTTCCTTAAGCAGAATTTTTCTTATGCAAATGTTTTCAGCCGCCAGCAGGGCTGTTTTTGTATTCTTTTCTGTTATGTGATAGCATGAAACCAAA